>NZ_JBDFPP010000008.1:0-216154 GCF_039672635.1 Pseudomonas sp. P39-UII1 | reverse complement strand
TTGCGCGGCGATGCGCAAGCTGCTGCACCTGGTTTACGGGGTGGTGAAGTCGGGGATACCGTTTGATCCCAAAATCGCTCTTGCAGGGTGAGGGTCAAGACGGTATCTACATTTGTTGCAACGTGCCGTTCCAGCCAGGCCATGGTTGTTCGCCTTGGCGCATGGCTGAAGACAGGTGAGGCGCCGGCAGCGTCAGCCGAAAAATCGCGGCGTGCCAACAAGGCTGACAACTATGGCCTATCAGGCCATGGCACGTTGCAACAAATGTAGGAGCGGCTTTAGCCGCGATGCGCCGCGCGGGCGGCGCTCGATCTTGAAAACGGCATACACCTCAAGGCAAGCGCCTGTCAGCCATTACGCTGATCCAACCTGCCGCTCAACCGCCATCGCCACCGCATCGGCCTGGCCCCAGGCAATCTGCATCGCTCGCAACCCATGCTCCAGCTGCTGCCGCGTCTCTTCATCTTCGATCCGCTCAAGCGCCCGCCGGCTGTCGCTGTAGGCGAACATCAGGTAATGGGTGACATTCATCATCACGAACTCAATCGGCACGATGCCGTCACTGATGGCGCGGGAGAGGGATTTGCCGGGAGGAAGTTCGAAAGCGTGTGGCGGATCAGGGACAATTTTTTTCATAACAGCTCCACGTTATCTGAGCTGCGCCCGCCTGCTTCCACGCATGAGGGGTGGCAGCTGTACACGGGGTGGAAGACCAGGCACGTGGGAAACCCAGCAGGTACGAATACCTCCCGCGCACAGCTGCCATAAACGACAACTGCCCGACGTGACCGCTTCCAGGCTTCCACACCCGATCGCTGAACCGACAGCGACCGCAAAAGGCTATAGGGCGAGGTTTCCAGAGACAATCAGAAGGGTGTCGACAGAGTACGTAGGATAATTCGTCAGCAAATGCATGGTTGTAGGAATGATCCTGTTTTTATGTAAGGGGCTCCCCATACACCCCTTCAAAGCCAAGATGGACCACTTGATGCACAGGCTGGGACTACGACTCCAACAGAAGTGAACGATTTCCATACGAGTACACAAGGCCCAGAATACCCGCACCAAGGCCTATGCCGTCACCCGGTAAGGTGGCTTATGCTTCAAGATGATCGAGAAAACCTGGAACTGGACAAGCTGCACCTGGAAAATCGCAAGCTCGTGGCAGAAGCTAATAAACTGAGCGCGGAGGCCCGCAAATTGGCACGAGAAACGCGCTGGTATCCCATAGTGGCAGGGTCAGCTATTGCTACAGCCGCCGGAGGCATCTTAGGCCTGATCATCAAGCTATGAGCGCTCTCCCGCCATCCAGACTAGAGGGGAAATCATGTCCGCTCCACACCAAGAAAACATCAAGCGAATACAGCGGGACATAATTGAGGCACTTGACGAAGATCTGCGTCGAACAAATAGCTCCTCTCTGTGGGAAGAGTTTCTACTATTTAGCCTTGGGGCAGGATTCACCATTGCCTTGCTGGTCGGCGGCATTCTGCTGCTAGGTTAGCATTGGCGCTGGGGAGATGAGACCAAGAGCCAAGCGCGTATGCACATGGTTTTCCGACCCCAGAAATGGAGGCGGCCCCACCAGCCACACCCCGGCACTCGATGTTCCCGCTATGGCTGCTCCCTTCCGGGCCTGACCAGGTTAACGGGTAATCAATGCGGGGGGACCGGTGGGGCCACCACTACGCGGCTCGCTGAACAGCGAGTGGCGCCATTGTACCGGTCTGGGGAGCAGATACAACCTCTGGGGGAGAAAAAGTCATCATTTCTCAATGACTTGTCCAAATCGAGGGTGTCTGGGCCGGCCTCTTCGCGGGCAAGCCCGCTCCCACAGGGACCTCACTGAGCCTGAGGGCAGTGCAATACCCGTGGGAGGCGGCTTGCCGGCGATGAGGCCGGAACTGTCAGACGCTGATGCCCTGCTCGCCCAGGAACACCACAAACGCATCCTCGTCAAGCACCTTCACCCCCAGCTCGCTCGCCTTCGCCAACTTGGAGCCGGCACCGGGCCCAGCGACTACGCAGTGGGTCTTGCCGGACACCGAACCGGCCACTTTTGCACCCAGGCCTTCCAGCTTCTCCTTGGCGATGTCGCGGCTCATGCGCTCCAGGGTGCCGGTCAGCACCCAGGTCTGGCCAGCCAGCGGCAAACCTTCAGCCACCTTCTTCTCGCTGTTCCAGTGCATGCCGAACGCCAGCAACTGCGCCTCGATATTACGGGCCAGCTGCTGGTTGGCCTCGTCCTTGAAGAACTCACGCACCGCATCAGCCTGCTTGGCCGCCAGGGCCTGGCGCAAGTCGATACCGTCGGCGGCGATGATCTTGTCCAGGCTGTCGAGCTTGGCGACCAGCTTTTGCGCACCGGTAGGCCCCACCGAGGCAATGTCGAGCTTGGCGATCATCCCGGCCAAGGTGGCACTGGCGGCAAATTCGGCGGCCAGCTCCCCCTCGTCCTGCAGCTGCATGCCGCTGGCCAACAACTGCTCGATCACCTGCTGGTTGTGCTCGTCTTCGAAGAAATTGTGGATCTCGTACGCCACTTCAAGGCCGATGTCCGGCAGGTAGGTCAGTACTTGCGGCAATGCCTGCTGCACCCGCGCCAGGCTGCCCAACGAGCGGGCCAGAACCTTGGCGGTCTCCTCGCCTACATCCGGGATACCCAGGGCGTAGATGAAACGCGCCAGGCTCGGGCGCTTGCTGGTTTCGATGGCATCCAGCAGCTTCTTGCTGGAGACTTCGGCAAAGCCTTCCAGGCCGACGATCTGATCGAATTCCAGCTTGTAGAGGTCCGCCGGCGAACGGATCAGGCCTTCGTCCACCAGTTGCTCGACGCTCTTCTCGCCCAGGCCGTCGATGTCCATGGCCCGGCGCGACACATAGTGGATGATCGCCTGCTTGAGTTGGGCGCCACAGGCCAGGCGGCCGACGCAGCGGTACATCGCGCCTTCGCTGGTGGTCTCCTTGCCCTTGCTGCGCTTGACCAGCTGGGTACGCTCGACCTGCGAGCCACACACCGGGCATTCGCTTGGCACCTGCACCGGGCGGGCCGCCTCAGGGCGGCGCTCGAGCACCACCTGCATCACCTGCGGGATCACGTCACCGGCCCGACGGATGATCACCGTATCGCCAATGCGCAGGCCCAGGCGGGCAATTTCGTCCATGTTGTGCAACGTGGCGTTGGACACGGTCACACCCGCCACCTTGACCGGCTTGAGGCGTGCCACCGGCGTTACCGCACCGGTGCGGCCGACCTGAAACTCGACGTCCAGCACCTCGGTGAGTTCTTCCATGGCCGGGAACTTGTGGGCGATGGCCCAGCGCGGTTCGCGGGCGCGGAAACCCAATTCGCGCTGGGCCGCCAGGCTGTTGACCTTGAACACCACGCCATCGATTTCGTACGGCAGGCTGTTACGCCGCTCGCCGATGTCACGGTAGTACTCCAGGCACTCTTCGATACCGGCGGCATGCCTGAGCTCGCGACTGATTGGCAGGCCCCACGCCTTGAGCTGTTCGAGAATACCGATGTGGCTTTCGCCGATGCTGGCCGAGACCTGCCCTACGCCGTAGCAGCAGAATTCCAGCGGGCGGCTGGCGGTAATCTTCGAGTCCAGCTGGCGCAAGCTGCCAGCTGCGGCGTTGCGCGGGTTGGCGAACGTCTTGCCACCGGCTGCGGCCTGGGAGGCGTTGAGGCGGTCGAAACCGGCCTTGCTCATGAATACTTCACCGCGCACTTCGAGCACCGCAGGCCAGCCCTCGCCTTGCAGCTTGAGCGGAATATTGCGCACGGTGCGCACGTTGGCGCTGATGTCTTCGCCGGTGGTGCCATCGCCACGGGTGGCGCCCTGCACCAACTGGCCATCGCGATACAGCAGGCTTACCGCCAGGCCGTCGAGCTTGGGCTCACAGCTGTAGTCCACCGCACCGGGTTGGTCGAGCCCCTCCACCACACGGCGGCCGAACTCGCGCAGGTCGGCTTCCTCGAAGGCGTTACCGAGGCTGAGCATGGGCACTTCGTGACGGACCTGGCTGAAGGCGGCCAAAGCGGCGCCGCCGACACGCTGGGTTGGCGAGTCTGGCGTCACCAGGTGCGGGTGCTCGGCTTCGAGGGCCTTGAGCTCGTTGAACAGGCGGTCGTATTCGGCGTCCGGCACACTCGGCTCGTCGAGCACGTAGTAGCGGTAGTTGTGCTGGTCGAGCTCAGCGCGCAAGGCGTGGATTCGGGATTCGGCGTTCATTCTTCAGGTTCTCTTGCAAAGCAAAAGAGCAGCCCTAGGCTGCTCTTGCGCTTGAAACGAAGCGAGCAGGACCGGGGCAAGGTCCGCTCGCTCAATGACATCAGCGTTTCTGGGTCAGCGCACGGCGCTCGAACTCAACGATGCGCTGGCGGTAATGCTCGATGGTCTGCGCGGTCAGCACGCTGCGCTGGTCGTCCTTGAGCTCGCCATTGAGCTCGTGCGCCAGTTTGCGTGCCGAGGCCACCATCACGTCGAAGGCCTGCTTCGGGTGACGCGGGCCTGGCAGGCCGAGGAAGAAGCTCACCGCACGGGTGCTGAAATGGTCGATGTCGTCCAGGTCGAAGATGCCCGGCTTGACCGCGTTGGCCATGGAGAACAGCACTTCGCCGTGGCCGGCCATGCTCTCGTGACGGTGGAAGATGTCCATCTCACCGAAACGCAAGCCGCTTTCAAGAATGTTCTGCAGCAGCGCTGGGCCCTTGAAACCACCTTCGTCGCGAGAAATGACGCTGATCACCAGCACTTCCTCGACCGGCGGCAGCTCTTTGGCGGCGGCATTGCCATTGGCCGTGAACCCGTTGTTGCGGTTGTTGTCGGCGGCAAAGTCTTCGTCGCTGTCAGCGAACAGGTCTGGCTCACGCTGCTCGGCCACCAGGTCCAGGTCGCCCTGCGGCTGCACTTCGGCGGCGCGCTTGGCTCGCTTGCTGGCTTTGGCCGGCTTTTGCTCGCGCTCGCGCTCGCGTTCACGCGCCGGTGCACTGAGCGACGGCAGATCGCTTTCGTCCAGCTCTGGCTCCTTGTGGTTATCCAGCACCCGCGACGGGCCGAGCACTTCAGCGCTGCCCTCTTCGTCGGGCACGTTGGCGTAGCTGCGGTCCAGACGGAATTTCAACTTGCCTTTCCCGCCGCGCATGCGGCGCCAGCCGTCGAAAAGAATACCGGCAATGACAATGATGCCGATGAGGATCAGCCACTCGCGCAGACCGATTTCCATGTAATCCCGTGCCTCTATAAAAATATGCTTGAAAACAAAGGCTTCAAAGCCCTTTAACACGTGGCGCCAACTCTATGTTCTGACAGGCGTTTTACCCACGCAAAAAACGAGTGACATTAAGCTAGCACGACCAAAGACAACTTTACACCGTCTGTCGCACATGACGGGGGCATTTACCTACAGAATCCGCCCAATCTTCCTTCATCAGGCATCAACCATGGCCAGGGCCTCCTCCACATCAACTGCAACAAGACGTGAGCAACCGGGCTCGTGCATGGTCACCCCCATCAACTGATCCGCCATCTCCATGGCGATCTTGTTATGGGTGATGTAGATGAACTGCACCGTTTCACTCATTTCCTTCACCAGCCGCGCGTAACGCCCGACGTTGGCATCGTCCAGCGGAGCATCGACCTCGTCGAGCATGCAGAACGGTGCGGGGTTCAGCTTGAAGATGGCAAACACCAGCGCCAGGGCGGTCAGTGCTTTCTCGCCGCCGGACAGCAAATGGATGGTGCTGTTCTTCTTGCCCGGCGGGCGCGCCATGATCGTCACCCCTGTATCGAGTAGATCTTCGCCCGTCAGTTCCAGATAAGCGCTGCCACCACCGAAAACTTTTGGGAAAAGTGCCTGTAATCCGGCATTTATCTGATCAAAGGTATCCTTGAAGCGGTTTCGGGTTTCCTTGTCGATCTTGCGGATGACGTTTTCAAGGGTGTCCAGCGCCTCCACCAGGTCGGCATCCTGAGCGTCGAGGTAGCGCTTGCGCTCGGACTGCTGTTCGTATTCCTCGATCGCCGCCAGGTTGATAGCACCGAGGCGCTGGATGCGCGCATCGATCTGCTCCAGTTCCTGCTCGGTGCCCTGCTCGCTGGCATCGGGCTCGACAGTGGCGAGTACCCCTTGCAAATCGTAGCCGTCGGCCAGCAATTGTTCCTGCAGGGTTTTACGTCGCACATCCAGCCCCTGGTTTTCCAGGCGCAGCTGCTCCAGTTGCCCGCGCAGCAGTTGCGCCTGTTGCTCGGCCTGGGTGCGGCGCTTTTCGGCCTCGCGCAGCGCGCGGTCGGCTTCGTCCATGTGCAGGCGGGCCAGGCGCATTTCCTCGTCGACGCTCATGCGCCGCTCCAGCAGTTCTTCAAGCTTCAGGCGCAGTTCTTCTTGCGGCGCCTCGCCCTCTTCCAGGTTCAGGCTCAGTTGCTCCTGACGCTCGCTCAGGCGCGCGGCCTGTTGCTCCAGGCGCTCCAGGGCCTGGCGCGTGGAGTCGTGCTGGGCGCGCAGCGAGCCCAGGCGCACGGCCAACTGGTGGGCGTGGTCCTTGTGCTGGCGAGCTTCCTGGCGGATGCGGTCGAGGCCTTCGCGCAACGTGTCGCGCCGGGCCATCAACTGCTCGCGCTGCTCGGTGTCCTGGGCCATCAGGTCCAGGGCGTCCTGCAATATCAGGCGCGCCTCGCCCAGCTGTTCATGCTCCAGGGCGCGCTGTTCCTGGAGTTCGCTCAATTCTTCATGCAGGCGGCGACGGCGCAGCTCGACCTGCTCGGCGCGGGCACGGCTGGCACTGAGGCTGGCCTTGAGTTCGCCATGCTGACGGCTTTCGTCCTGGGTGCGCCGGCGCAGCTGTTCGCGCTGCTCTTCAAGGCCCGACTGCTGCTCGCGCAGTACCTGCAGCTGTTGCTCCAGCTGCTCCAGCGCGGCCTCCAGCTCCAGCTGCTCCTGGCCAAGACGCTCGATTTCCTGCCCGCGGGCCAGCACGCCGCCCTGGGCGTCGCCACCACGGCTAACGCGCAGGAAATGCCGGCCCACCCAATAGCCGTCACGGCTGACCAGGCTCTGCCCATCGGCGAGGGCGGCGCGCAGGGCCAGCGCCTGGGCGAGGTCTTCGACCGGTTTTACCTGGGCCAGCCACGGCGCCAGGTCGACAGGCCCCTCGACCTTGTCGAGCAGGCTGCCCGCCTGGCGCGGCCCTTCCCCGCCGGCCAGCAGCAAGCGCAATTCCCCCTGTTCCAGGCCGGCAAAGTCGAGACTGTCGAGTTCATCCAGCAGCACGGCCTGCAGGTCGGCGCCCAGCACCGTTTCCACTGCCAGCTCCCAACCCGGCTCCACCCGCAACCCTTCGGCCAGCCGCGGCCGTTGCTCCAGGCCTTGCCCGCGCAGCCAGTCGGCGGTCCCTGCGCCTGGCTCCAGCGCGGCTTGCTGCAGTGCCTCCAGCGAGGCCAGGCGGCCACCGAGGCGCTGCAGGTCGCCCTGCTGTTGCTGTTGCGCGTGGACCGCCTGCTGCAGCTGCGCGCGCAGGCCTTCAAGGCCCTCGACCACCTGTTCCTCCGACAGCTGCAACGCCTCCAGCTGCATCTCGCTGGCGGCCAACTGCTCGGAGAGCTCGAGCATCGCGTCACCCTGCGGGTCGGCGCCGAGCTGGTCGCGCTCCTCGCCAAGCTTGCGCTGGCGCTCGGCCATGCGCTCTAGGCTGGCTTCAAGTTGCTGCAGGCGCGATTGCTGCACTTCGGCCTGGCGGCGCGGCTCGGCGGAGCGGGTGTTGAAGCTGTCCCATTGCTCTTGCCAGCCGTGCATGCCCAGTTCCGCTTCCTCGAGGGTGGCAGCGGCCTCTTCTGCAGCGGCCAAGGTCATTTCCTGCTCCGGCTCGAGCATGGCCAGCTCTTCGCCAAGGGTGGCCAGCAGGGTACGGTCGTGCCCCAGGTGCGACTCGGTCTCGAGGCGCGTGCGTTCGGCTTCCTTGAGGTCATCCTGCAACTGGCGCAGGCGCTGCTGGCCGTGCTGGATGCTCTGCTCGACGCGCGCGATATCACCGGCCACCGAATAGAAGCGGCCTTGAACCTGGTTGAAACGTTCGGACAGTTCGTGATGGCCATCACGCAGGCGCTCGATGCTGGCATCGGCATTGCGTTGCTCGGCGACCAGCGCCTCATGGGCGACATCCTGGTCGCCGATCACCGACTCGCGTTGACGCACGCGCTCATCCAGGTCGCGCCAGCGCAGGGCCGACAAGCGCGCCTTCAGCTGGCGCTCCAGAGCCTTGTACTCACGGTATTTTTCGGCAGCCTGGGCCTGGCGGTGCAGGCGTTCGAGCTGGCGCTCCAGCTCTTCGCGCAGGTCGGTCAGGCGCGCCAGGTTCTCCTGGGTACGGCGGATGCGGTTCTCGGTCTCGCGGCGGCGCTCCTTGTACTTGGAGATACCCGCCGCCTCTTCGATGAAGTTGCGCAGTTCTTCGGGCTTGGCTTCGATCAGCTTGGAGATCATGCCCTGTTCGATGATCGAGTAGCTGCGCGGCCCCAGGCCGGTGCCGAGGAAGATGTCGGTGATGTCACGCCGGCGGCACTTGGTGCCGTTGAGGTAATAGGTGTTCTGCCCGTCGCGGGTGACCTTGCGCCGGATGGAAATTTCCGCGTAGGCGGCGTATTCGCCCAGCAGCGTCGTTTCGCTGTTGTCGAAGACCAGCTCGATGCTGGCCTGGCTCACGGGCTTGCGGCTGGTAGAACCGTTGAAGATGACGTCGGTCATCGACTCGCCGCGCAGGTTTTTGGCCGAGCTTTCGCCCATCACCCAGCGCACGGCATCGATGATGTTGGACTTGCCACAGCCATTGGGGCCGACCACGGCCGCCATGTTGCTGGGGAAGTTGACCGTGGTGGGGTCGACGAACGACTTGAACCCAGCCAGGCGAATGCACTTGAGGCGCATCGGTCAGCCTCGGGCCAGCGCCGCCAGCACCAGCTCGCAACTGCGCTGGCAATAGGCGGTGAGTACCTCGCGGATGCGCGGCAGGTCACGGGCGACCACGGCGTCGAGCAGGCGGGCGAACAGGTCCAGGTAATCGAGCATGTTGGCCTGGCGCTGGTCCAGGGCCAGGTAGTAGGCACGGCTCATGGCCGGCTGCAGGTTTTCGACGGTCTCCTGCAGGTAGGGGTTGTCGGCGAACGGATAGGCGGCGCGCATCACCGCAAAACTGTCGCCGACAAACGCCTTGATGTCGCCCAGCTCGCGGGCCTGCTGAAGGCGCTGCTGGATGTCCAGGAACGGGCGCAGGTCGTTGTCGGTGCGCCATTTTTGCGCAACGGCATTGCCCAATAGAATGTAGAACTCGCCCATCAGGGTGCACAGGCTGCGCACGCTGCGTTCGTCCAGCTTGGTCACATGGGCGCCACGGCGCGGCAAGATCGCGACCAGATGGCGACGTTCGAGGATCAACAGCGCCTCGCGCACCGAGCCACGGCTGACGTTCAGCGCCTGGGTGACCTTCTGCTCCTGGATGCGCTCACCCGGCACGAGCTCGCCGCGGATGATGCGTTCGGCCAGGTAGTCGGCAATTTGCTCGGAGAGGCTGTCCGGCGCCTTGAACGTCATGGTTTTCCTTCAAAATCATTGAACTGGGCACAAGTTGGCGATTGTAGCGCACTTGGTCAGCCCACGCGCAGAGGGGCAGCAGGCTTTATTTGACTCGCCAGATAGCCGCGTGCGCGGCCCGATCTATGCTTTGAATATGGGCAACCTGGGCGGCCAGATTCTCCTGCGGAGAATTTCTTGACCCTTAAGTCAGAAAATTATTGACCAGCGTGTCAGCTCTGCTTATTGTCCGCCCAACAACAATAAAACCATTGCGAGGCCATCCCCCGTGATCCAGTTTCTCGTCAACCAGGAGCTGCGTAACGAGCACGCCCTGGACCCGAACATGACGGTGCTGCAGTACCTGCGCGAGCACCTGGGCAAACCCGGCACCAAAGAAGGCTGCGCCAGCGGCGACTGCGGCGCCTGCACCGTGGTGGTCGGCGAGCTGACCCAGGATGACGACGGCCAGGACAGCTTGCGTTATCGCAGCCTCAACTCCTGCCTGACCTTCGTCTCGTCACTGCACGGCAAGCAACTGATCAGCGTCGAGGGCCTCAAGCACCAGGGCGCACTGCACAGCGTGCAACAAGCCATGGCTGACTGCCACGGCTCCCAATGCGGGTTCTGCACGCCAGGTTTCGTCATGTCGCTGTTCGCCCTGCAGAAGAACAGCCAGGGCCACGACCTGCACCAGGCCCAGGAAGCCCTTGCTGGCAACCTGTGCCGCTGCACCGGCTACCGGCCGATCCTCGATGCCGCCGAACAGAGCTGCCGCCTGCCCTGCCGCGACCAGTTCGACGCCCAGCAGGCGCAGACCATCAGCCGCCTGAAGGCTATCGCACCGACCCAAACCGGCGAACTCAACAGCGGTGACAAGCGCTGCCTGGTACCACTGACCGTCGCCGACCTGGCCGACCTGTACAGCTCGCACCCCGAGGCACGCCTGCTGGCCGGGGGCACTGACCTGGCGCTGGAAGTCACGCAGTTCCACAAGACCTTGCCGGTGATGATCTATGTCGGCCATGTGGCAGAACTCAAGCGCATCGACAAGACCGCCAACCACCTGGAAATCGGCGCTGCCACCCCGCTGACCGACTGCTACGGCGCACTGAACGAGGAATACCCCGACTTCGGCGACCTGCTGCACCGCTTCGCCTCGCTGCAGATCCGCAACCAGGGCACCCTGGGCGGCAACATCGGCAACGCCTCGCCGATCGGCGACTCGCCACCCTTGCTGATCGCACTGGATGCGCAGATTGTCCTGCGCCAAGGTGACCGCCAGCGCAGCATGGCGCTGGAGGATTACTTCATCGACTACCGCATCACTGCCCGCCAGGACAGCGAGTTCATCGAGAAGATCATCGTGCCACGTGCCAGCAACGACTGGGCCTTCCGCGCCTACAAGGTGTCCAAACGCCTGGATGACGACATTTCGGCGGTATGTGCAGCCTTCAACCTGAGCATCGAAGACGGCGTGGTCAGCGGCGTGCGCATCGCCTTCGGCGGCATGGCCGCCATCCCCAAACGTGCCCGCGCCTGTGAAGCGGCCCTGCGCGGCAAACCGTGGAACCAGGCCAGCATCGAGCGTGCCTGCCAGGCCTTGGCCGAAGACTTCACGCCACTCAGCGACTTCCGCGCCAGCAAGGAATACCGCCTGCTGACCGCGCAGAACCTGCTGCGCAAGTACTTCATCGAACTGCAAACGCCGCACATCGAAACCCGGGTGACCGACTATGTCTAACCATCACGCCGTCAAGAGCCAGGCCGAGATGGCCGCACTGTTCAGCCAGGACCTGACCACCGGGGTCGGCCGCAGCGTCAAGCACGACAGCGCCGACAAGCACGTGGCCGGTGAGGCCGTGTACATCGACGACCGCCTGGATTTCCCCAACCAGCTGCATGTCTACGCGCGTACCGCCGACCGCGCCCACGCGCGCATTTTGCGCATCGACACCACGCCATGCTATGCCTTCGAAGGTGTGCGTATCGCCATCACCCACGAAGACATCCCAGGCCTGAAAGACATCGGCCCAGTGGTCGCCGGTGATCCGCTGCTGGCCATCGACAAGGTCGAGTTCTTCGGCCAGCCAGTGCTCGCCGTGGCCGCTCGCGACCTCGACACCGCACGCCGTGCGGCGATGGCCGCAATCGTCGAATACGAAGACCTGGAGCCGGTACTGGACGTGGTCGAGGCGTTGCGCAAGAAGCACTTCGTGCTCGACAGCCACACCCACCAGCGGGGTGATTCCGCTGCAGCGCTGGCCAGCGCCCCACACCGGCTGCAAGGCACCTTGCACATCGGTGGCCAGGAGCACTTCTACCTGGAGACGCAGATCTCCTCGGTGATGCCCACCGAAGATGGCGGCATGATCGTCTTCTGTTCCACGCAAAACCCCACTGAAGTGCAGAAGCTGGTCGCCGAGGTGCTCGACGTGCCGATGAACAAGGTGGTGCTGGACATGCGCCGCATGGGCGGCGGTTTTGGTGGCAAGGAAACCCAGGCCGCAAGCCCTGCCTGCCTGTGCGCGGTGGTTGCCCGCCTGACCGGCCAGCCGACCAAGATGCGCCTGCCGCGTGTCGAAGACATGATGATGACCGGCAAGCGTCACCCGTTCTATGTCGAGTACGACGTTGGCTTCGATGACACGGGCCGCCTGCACGGCATCAACTTCGACCTGGCCGGCAACTGCGGCTACTCGCCCGACCTGTCGGGTTCGATCGTCGACCGCGCCATGTTCCACTCCGACAACGCCTACTACCTGGGCGATGCCACCGTGCATGGCCACCGCTGCAAGACCAATACCGCTTCCAACACCGCCTACCGTGGCTTTGGCGGCCCGCAGGGCATGGTCGCCATCGAGCAGGTCATGGACCACATCGCCCGCCACCTGGGCCGTGACCCGCTGGCTGTGCGCAAGGCCAACTACTACGGCAAGACCGAGCGCAACGTCACCCACTACTACCAGACCGTCGAGCACAACATGCTCGACGAAATGACCGCAGACCTGGAAGTTAGCAGCGACTACGCCGAGCGCCGTGAGTCGATCCGCCGCTTCAACGCCAACAGCCCGGTGCTCAAGAAGGGCCTGGCGCTGACCCCGGTCAAGTTCGGCATTTCGTTCACCGCCACCTTCCTCAACCAGGCCGGTGCGCTGATCCATATCTACACCGACGGCAGCATTCACCTGAACCATGGCGGCACCGAAATGGGCCAAGGCCTGAACACCAAGGTCGCGCAGGTGGTGGCGCAGGTATTTCAGGTCGACTTCAACCGCATCCAGATTACCGCCACCAATACTGACAAGGTACCCAACACCTCGCCAACGGCGGCGTCCAGCGGTGCCGACCTGAACGGCAAGGCCGCGCAAAATGCTGCCGAGATTCTCAAGAAGCGCCTCACCGAGTTCGCCGCGCGGCACTATCAGGTGACTGAAGAAGACGTCGAATTCCGCAACGGCCATGTGCGCGTGCGCGACCAGATCGTAAGCTTCGAGCAGTTGGTGCAGCAGGCGTATTTTGCCCAGGTGTCGCTGTCGACCACCGGCTTCTACCGCACGCCGAAGATCTTCTACGACCGTAGCCAGGCACGTGGCCGGCCGTTCTACTACTACGCATTCGGCGCCGCCTGCGTGGAAGTGATCGTCGACACCCTGACCGGCGAGTACAAGATGCTGCGCGCCGATATCCTGCATGACGTTGGCGACTCGCTGAACCCAGCCATCGACATCGGCCAGGTGGAAGGCGGCTTCATTCAGGGCATGGGTTGGCTGACCACCGAAGAGCTGGTGTGGAACGCCAAGGGCAAGCTGATGACCAACGGCCCGGCCAGCTACAAGATCCCGGCCGTGGCCGACATGCCGCTGGACCTGCGGGTGAAGCTGGTGGAAAACCGCAAGAACCCGGAAGACACCGTGTTCCACTCCAAGGCCGTCGGCGAGCCGCCGTTCATGCTCGGCATCGCTGCCTGGTGTGCAATCAAGGACGCCGTGGCCAGCATTGCCGACTACCGCGTGCAGCCGAACATCGATGCCCCGGCGACGCCGGAGCGGGTGTTGTGGGGGTGTGAGCAGATGCGCAAGGACGTGGCCGCGGCGCAGCCGGCACAGGAACTGGAAACCGTCACTCACTGACACTGTATTACCCTGTGGGAGCGGGCTTGCCCCGCGAATACGATGGTGCGGCCACTGCCGCATTCGCGGGACAAGCCCGCTCCCACAGGAGACGGAGTCAGCCTTCAAGAGAGGTTGAATCATGCACCAATGGATCAACGCCCTCGCCGACCACCAGGCCCGCGGCGAACCCTGCGTGCTGGTGACCATCATCGAGGAACGCGGCTCGACGCCGCGTAACGCCGGCTCGAAAATGGTCGTCAGCACCAGCGGCCTGTACGACACCATCGGCGGTGGCCACCTGGAGTTCAAGGCGCTGCACATCGCCAGGCAGATGCTGGAAGAACACCGCACCACCCCACACCTGGAGCGCTTCAGCCTCGGGGCCAGCCTGGGCCAGTGCTGTGGCGGCGTGACCGTGCTGCTGTTCGAGTCGATGACTGCCGTGCAGGCACAGATCGCAGTGTTCGGCGCGGGCCATGTCGGCCGGGCTCTGGTACCCTTGCTCGCCGCGCTGCCCTGCCGGGTGCGCTGGATCGATTCGCGTGAACAGGAATTCCCCGAGCTCATCCCCAACGGGGTGACCAAGGTGGTCAGCGAGGAGCCGGTCGACGAAGTGGCCGAGCTGCCTGCCGGTTGCTACTGCATCGTCATGACCCACAACCACCAGCTCGATCTGGAGCTGACCGCCGCCATTCTCAAGCGCAACGATTTCACCTGGTTCGGCCTGATCGGCTCGAAGACCAAACGGGTCAAGTTCGAGCACCGCCTGCGCGAGCGCGGTTTCGATGACGCCGTGATGGCGCGCATGCGCTGCCCGATGGGCCTCGCCGAGGTCAAGGGCAAGCTGCCGATCGAGATCGCCGTGTCCATCGCCGCCGAAATCATCGCCACCTACAACGCCTGCTTCGGCCAGCACGACGCTGGCGTCAATGCCGGCCCCATTGCCCAGTTGCTGCCGCCTTCCCGGCGCAGCCAAGCCATTTGACGAGTGAGTTATGACTGTTACCCGCAAAGCCTACCGTGCCGCCATCCTGCACAGCATCGCCGACCCGGCCGAGGTGGGCCTGGACGCTTCCCATGAGTACTACGAGGACGGCCTGCTGGTGATCGACAATGGCCGCATCAGCGCCCTTGGCCACGCCAGCGAGCTGCTGCCGACCCTCGATGCCGACATTGAGGTGGTGCATTATCAGGACGCCCTGATCACCCCAGGCTTCATCGACACCCACATCCACTTCCCGCAAACCGGCATGATCGGTTCCTACGGCGAACAGCTGCTGGATTGGCTCAATACCTACACCTTCCCCTGCGAAAAGCAGTTCGCTGACAAGGATCACGCCGACAAGGTGGCGAAGATCTTCCTGCAGGAACTGCTGCGCAACGGCACCACCACTGCGCTGGTGTTCGGCAGCGTGCACCCGCAGTCGGTCAATGCCTTGTTCGAAGAGGCCGAGCGCCTGGACCTGCGCCTGATCGCCGGCAAGGTGATGATGGACCGCAACGCACCGGACTACCTGACCGATACTGCCGAAACCTCTTACACCGAGAGCAAGGCGCTGATCGAGCGCTGGCACGGCAAGGGCCGGTTGCACTATGCGGTAACCCCACGCTTCGCGCCGACCAGCACCCCGGAGCAACTGGCACTGGCCGGCCAACTGCTCAAAGAGCACCCGGGCGTGTACATGCACACCCACCTGTCCGAGAACCTCAAGGAAATCGACTGGGTCAAGGAGCTGTTCCCCGAGCAGAAGGGTTACCTGGACGTGTACGACCACTTCGAGCTGCTCGGTGAGCGCTCGGTGTTCGCCCACGGCGTGCACCTGTGTGACGACGAATGCCAGCGCCTGTCGGAAACCGGCTCGGCCATTGCCTTCTGCCCTACCTCCAACCTGTTCCTCGGCAGCGGCCTGTTCAACCTGCCGCAAGCCGAGAAATTCAAGGTCAATGTGGGCCTGGGCACCGACGTGGGGGCCGGCACCAGCTTCTCGCTGCTCAACACCCTGAACGAAGCGTACAAGGTGATGCAATTGCAGGGCGCACGCCTGCACCCGTACAAGTCACTGTACCTGGCCACCCTCGGTGGCGCCCGTGCGCTGCGCCTGGACGACCGCATCGGCAGCCTGCGCCCTGGTAACGATGCCGACTTCGTGGTCCTCGACTACAAGGCGACGCCGCTGCTGGACTACCGCATCCAGCAGTCCAGCAGCATCGAAGAGACCCTGTTCGTGCTGACCACCCTGGGCGACGACCGCACAGTGCGTGAAACCTACGCTGCCGGGCGTTGCGTGCACCAGCGCTAAGGCTGTTTCGCCAGGCCGCGGTACAGCGCGCCGCCGATCGCCGCCCCGATCAGCGGCGCCAGCCAGAATAGCCACAGCTGCTGCAACGCCCAGCCACCGACAAACACTGCCGGCCCCGTGCTGCGCGCGGGGTTGACCGAGGTGTTGGTCACCGGGATCGAGATCAGGTGGATCAGCGTCAGCGCCAGGCCAATGGCGATTGGCGCGAAGCCTGCCGGGGCACGGGCGTCGGTGGCGCCCATGATCACTACCAGGAACATCGCCGTCATCACCACTTCGCTGACAAAGCCGGCGCCCAGCGAATAGCCCCCGGGGGAATGGTCGGCATAGCCGTTGGACGCCAACCCTGCCGACAACTCGAAACCCGCCTTGCCGCTGGCGATGAAGTAAATCACCGCTGCGGCAATGACCGCGCCGATCAGTTGAGCGATGACATAAGGGAGTAATTCTTTGGCGGGGAAGCGCCCACCCACCACCAACCCGAAGGAAACCGCAGGGTTGAGATGGCAGCCGGAGATATGGCCGATGGCGAATGCCATGGTCAGCACAGTGAGGCCGAAAGCGAAAGCGACACCGAGAACGCCGATGCCGAGCGGGGAACTGGCTGCGATTACCGCACTGCCACAGCCGCCAAGTACCAACCAGAAGGTGCCGACCAGTTCGGCACCCATGCGCACACCCAAAGACGTCGACATGAACCTTTCCTCATGTAGTTGAACGCAGGGGACTGCGCAAGCCCAACTACTTGATGAAGGTTTGCCCACAAGAATTTAGCAGACCCGGGAACAATGGCCAGTAATAAAGAAGGGCCGCTTCGCGCCCCATCGCCGGCAAGCCGGCTCCCACAGGGACAGCGCCAGCCTCATGGGCTGCGCGGTACTTGTGGGAGCCGGCTTGTCGGCGATGGGGCGCGAAGCGGCCCCTTGTTCAGCCAGGCAAACGATCAACCCTTGGCCGACACCTTCGGCTTTTTCAGCAGGTGCGAGAACACCGCATGCAGGTCGTCCGAGGCGCTCTCCTCGTCCAGGTTCAGCTTGCTGTCGATGTGGTCCATGTGGTGCATCATCAGGCTCACCGCCTGCTCGGCGTCACGCGCCTCGATGGCATCGATCAATTGCATGTGCTCGTCGTACGAGCAGTGCGAGCGGTTGCCGCTTTCGTACTGGGCAATGATCAGTGACGTTTGCGAGACCAGGCTGCGCTGGAAGCTGACCAGCGGTGCATTGCCAGCCGCCTCGGCGAGCTTCAGGTGGAACTCGCCGGAAAGCCGGATGCCAGCGCCGCGGTCGCCACGCGAGAAGCTGTCGCGCTCTTCACGCACCATCTGCCGCAGTTCGTTGAGCTGCTCCAAGGTGGCGTGCTGCACGGCCAGCTCGGTGATGGCGCGCTCGACCATACGCCGCGAGAAAAACACCTGGCGCGCCTCTTCGACCGTGGGGCTTGCCACCACCGCACCGCGATTGGGCCGCAGCAGCACCACGCTTTCATGGGCCAGGCGCGACAAAGCACGACGAATGATGGTGCGGCTGACGCCAAAGATCTCGCCCAGCGCTTCCTCGCTCAACTTGGTGCCCGGCGCGAGGCGCTGCTCGAGTATCGCCTCGAAGATATGCGCATAGACGATGTCGTCCTGGGTACCACTGCGGCCAGCCTTGCCGACGCGTGCAGGTTTCTTCAGAGGTTGCAGCTGTTCGTTCATGAGCTCTCGAAGCACGAAGGAAAGTATGGCGCCATTGTACACAGGCTGAGCCGTTTCTGCAGGTGGGCTTTTACCTATATAGCCGATGCGCGGCGGATTGTGCGCACAAAACATAAAACATTATTTGCTTTCTTTGTACACAAAAGCATAATCCATCGGGCAACATCTTGACCCGTGAGTCAACAAACGCGTCAGACGTCTGCCATCCCTCGCGGAGCCACCAAGTGCATTGCGCAGGTCACTGGCTCCAAGAACAACAAGAAAGACTTGAGGAGTATCGCTGTGGAAAGCCGCAAATCCGACGCACCTACGCTGGATCTCGCTCCACCGCTCGAAACGAGTTGGCTGGAACGGATTTTCAAACTCAAGCAACACGGCAGCACGGTCAAAACCGAACTGATTGCCGGGGTGACCACCTTCATCACCATGGCCTACATCATCTTCGTCAACCCCAACATCATGGCCGACGCCGGCATCGATCACGGTGCGGCGTTCGTCGCCACCTGCATCGCCGCCGCGCTCGGCTGCCTGCTGATGGGCCTGTACGCCAACTGGCCGGTGGGCCTGGCGCCGGGCATGGGGCTGAACGCCTTCTTCACCTATACCGTGGTCGGCACCATGGGCTACAACTGGGAAACAGCCCTGGGCGCGGTGTTCGTCTCGGGCGTGCTGTTCATGTTCCTGACCTTGTCGAAAGTGCGCGAATGGCTGCTCAACAGCATTCCAGTCAGCCTGCGCCATGCAATGGGGGCTGGCGTCGGATTGTTTCTCGGGCTGATCGGCCTGAAGACTGCTGGCATCATCGTCGACAGCCCGGCCACGCTGATCAAGCTGGGCTCGCTGCACGAGCCCGGCCCGTTGCTGGCAGCGGTGTGCTTCCTGCTGATCGCCATCCTCAGCTACAAGCGCGTGTTTGGCGCGATCCTGATCAGCATCATCGGCGTCACTCTGGCGGGCTGGGGCCTGGGCCTGGTGAAGTTTGGCGGGGTGATGTCGATGCCGCCGAGCCTGGCACCGACCTGGATGGCGATGGACGTGGCAGGCGTGTTCAACGTCAGCATGATCAGTGTGGTGCTGGCGTTCCTCTTCGTGCACATGTTCGACACTGCCGGCACCCTGATGGGTGTGGCGCAGCGAGCCAACCTGGTGGCGCCGGATGGGCGTATCGAGGGCTTGTCGCGCGCGTTGAAGGCTGACAGTGCTTCCAGCGTATTCGGCGCCGTGGTTGGCGTGCCGCCGGTTACCAGCTATGTAGAGAGCGCCGCGGGTGTGGCCGCTGGCGGGCGTACCGGCCTTACGGCAGTAGTGGTCGGCTTGCTGTTTGTCGCAGCGATGTTCTTCGCCCCGCTGGCCGGGATGATTCCGGCCTATGCCACTGCGGGTGCATTGATCTACGTGGCCATGCTGATGATGGGCAGCATGGCGCACATCCACTGGGACGAAGCCACCGACAGCATTCCGGCGATCGTCACGGTGATCATGATGCCGCTGACCTTCTCGGTGGCCGATGGTATTGCCCTGGGCTTTATCAGTTATGTGGCATTGAAGGCGGGTACCGGCAAGTACAAGGAAATCTCGGCCAGCCTGTGGGTACTGTGCGCGATCTTCATTGCCAAGTTCGTGTTCCTCTGACACCCACTTGCACCAACAAAGGGCGCCTCGGCGCCCTTTTGTCTTTTGTGGTGCCTGTAGTGGCCCTATCGCCGGCAAGCCGGCTCCCACAATGTCCAACGTCGCTGCGGTACCTGTGGGAGCCGGCTTGCCGGCGATAGGGCCAGCACAGGCAACACAAAAAGAGCAGACGAAAAAAAGCCCGCCAGTGTGAGAGCGGGCCAAGGACCTACGAAGATTCTTCTAGCGACCAACTAGCTCCCGCGATAGGTCGAATAGCTGTACGGCGAGATCAGCAGGGGCACGTGGTAGTGCTCCTGCTTCTCGTCGATGCCAAAGCGCAGCACAACAACATCCAGAAACGCCGTGTCGGGCAGCTGTACGCCGCGAGCACGGTAGTAGGCGCCAGCACTGAACTGCAGCTGGTAAACGCCGGTACGGTAGTCATCGCCCTGCAGCAGCGGCGCGTCGACGCGGCCATCGCTGTTGGTCAGGGCAGTGTTCACCAGCTCCAGCTGCTGGCCTTCGACACGGTACAGCTCGACTTTGATCGAGCTGCCCGGGCAGCCGTGAGCAGCATCCAGTACGTGTGTAGTCAAACGTCCCATTGCTTGTCGCCTCTTGTTCAATCTGTGGGCAAAAAATACACAGCCATCGGCACGGCAAAGGGCCTGCGATGGGCGGGAATGGCGTTATTAAGACATTTCAGCTCAGGATTGTACACAATTTTTTAAGCCCATCTGTCGCGGCCCTGCAATCGATGCACGTTGCCGCCAAATCAGGCCCTGTGCAGACCCTCGTCGCATTAACTGACCAACTAGGCAGGTTTCTTGCAACCGATTCTCAGGCGACAAAAGGGAAGAAATGCGGAAAAACAGGCTTACAAAAGATTTCAGAAGTTGTATACAATCAGCCCATCCGGTGGTGCGACATCCCGACGCGGCCCGCCCACCCCCGCACAAACGCACAAGAAGGAAGACTGCAGTGAGCGCTGACTACCCTCGCGACCTGATCGGTTACGGCAACAACCCTCCTCACCCGCAATGGCCGGGCAACGCTCGCATCGCGCTGTCCTTCGTGCTGAATTACGAGGAAGGTGGCGAGCGCAACATCCTGCACGGTGACAAAGAGTCCGAAGCGTTCCTGTCCGAGATGGTCGCCGCCCAGCCGCTGCAGGGCCAGCGCAACATGAGCATGGAGTCGCTGTACGAGTACGGCAGCCGCGCCGGTGTGTGGCGCCTGCTCAAGCTGTTCAAGGACAGTGGCGTCCCCCTCACCGTGTTTGCCGTGGCCATGGCCGCACAGCGCCACCCGGATGTGATCCGCGCCATGGTCGAAGCCGGCCATGAGATCTGCAGCCACGGCTACCGCTGGATCGACTACCAGAACATGGACGAGGCCCAGGAGCGCGAGCACATGCTCGAGGCCATCCGCATCCTCACCGAACTGACCGGCGAGCGCCCGGTAGGCTGGTACACCGGCCGCACCGGCCCGAACACCCGCCGCCTGGTCATGGAGGAAGGCGGCTTCCTCTATGACAGCGACACCTACGACGACGACCTGCCCTACTGGGAGCCGAACAACCCGACCGGCAAGCCGCACCTGGTGATCCCGTACACCCTCGACACCAACGACATGCGCTTCACCCAGGTGCAGGGCTTCAACTGCGGCGAGCAGTTCTTCCAGTACCTCAAAGACGCCTTCGACGTGCTGTACGAAGAAGGCGCCGAGGCACCGAAAATGCTCTCCATCGGCCTGCACTGCCGCCTGGTCGGCCGCCCGGCGCGCCTGGCCGCGCTGAAGCGCTTCGTCGACTACGCCAAGAGCCACGACCAGGTCTGGTTCGCCCGTCGTGCGGACATCGCCCGCCACTGGCACGCCACCCACCCGTACAAGAAAGAGAACGCCTGATGACCGCCTTCAAGACCCTCAAGCCATCGACCCTGGACCGTGACGCCTTCGTCAAGGCCTTCGCTGACATCTACGAGCACTCGCCGTGGGTCGCCGAAAAAGCCTATGACCTCGGTCAACTGGGCGAGCTGGACGAGATCGAGGCGCTGCACCAGCGCATGAGCGACATCCTGCTCAGCGCCAACCACGCAGACCAGCTGGCACTGATCAACGCTCACCCGGACCTGGCCGGCAAAGCCGCCGTGCAGGGCGAGCTGACCGAATCGAGCACCAACGAGCAGGCCGGCGCCGGTATTCACCAGTGCACCGCCGAAGAGTTCGCCCGGTTCACCGAGCTGAACGATGCCTACAAGGCCAAGTTCCA
This sequence comes from Pseudomonas sp. P39-UII1, assembly GCF_039672635.1. Classification (NCBI taxonomy): domain Bacteria; kingdom Pseudomonadati; phylum Pseudomonadota; class Gammaproteobacteria; order Pseudomonadales; family Pseudomonadaceae; genus Pseudomonas; species Pseudomonas sp. P39-UII1. Next base: position 194,587 of record NZ_JBDFPP010000008.1, on the reverse strand, counting down.
GTTCCCGTTCATCATGGCGGTCAAGGGCAGCAACCGGCACCAGATCCTCGCCGCTTTCGAAAAACGCATTCACAACGACGCGGATGCCGAGTTCAAGGAAGCCCTGGCGCAGATCAACCTGATCGCCCTGTTCCGCTTGCTGCAGCTGTAATCGCCACAGCAACGAAAGAGCCTTATCCAGAATAACGAACATAGAAGAGATAACCGCATGCGCACCCTGATGATCGAGCCCCTGACCAAAGAAGCCTTCGCCGCCTTCGGTGACGTTATCGAAACCGATGGCAGTGACCACTTCATGATCAACAATGGCTCGACCATGCGCTTTCACAAGCTCGCCACGGTCGAGACCGCCGAGCCTGAAGACAACGCGATCATCAGCATCTTCCGCGCCGACGCGCAGGACATGCCGCTGACCGTGCGCATGCTGGAACGCCATCCGCTGGGCAGCCAGGCTTTCATCCCGCTGCTCGGCAACCCCTTTCTGATCGTGGTCGCGCCGGTTGGCGATGCACCTGTATCAGGCTTGGTCCGTGCCTTCCGCAGTAATGGCAGGCAGGGCGTCAATTACCATCGCGGCGTTTGGCACCACCCGGTGCTTACGATCGAAAAGCGGGATGATTTCCTGGTGGTTGATCGCAGTGGTTCTGGCAACAACTGCGATGAGCATTACTTCACCGAGGAACAGATGCTGATCCTCAATCCCCACCAATAAGAAAAGGTCGGTCATCGTTTGGTGACTGGCAGAGGTACATACTGTGGAAGCACACCTTCACGAATGGCTGAACCTGAGCATTCGCTGGGTTCACATGATCACCGGGGTCGCCTGGATCGGTGCATCGTTCTACTTCGTCTGGCTGGAAAACAACCTGAACCGGAGCAATCCGCGTGACGGGCTGTCGGGTGACCTCTGGGCCATCCACGGCGGTGGTATCTACCACCTCGAGAAATACAAGCTGGCGCCGCCGAAGATGCCCGAGAACCTGCACTGGTTCAAATGGGAAGCCTACTTCACCTGGATGTCTGGTATCGCGCTGCTGTGCGTGGTGTTCTACTGGAACCCGACCCTGTACCTGCTGGCCCCTGGCAGCACCCTGAGCGGTGCCGAGGGCGTGGCCATCGGTATCGGTTCGCTGGTGGCCGGCTGGTTCATCTACGACCTGCTCTGCGATTCGCCATTGGGCAAACGCCCGGCGCTGCTTGGCGGCGTGCTGTTCGTACTGATCATCGCCGCGTGCTGGGGCTTCAGCCAAGTGTTCAGCGGCCGTGGCGCGTACCTGCACACCGGCGCCATCATCGGCACCATCATGGTCGGTAACGTGTTCCGCATCATCATGCCTGCCCAGCGCCAGCTGGTAGCCGCGATCGAAGCCAACACCACCCCCGACCCACGCCTGCCGGCCAAGGGCCTGCTGCGTTCGCGTCACAACAACTACTTCACCCTGCCGGTGCTGTTCATCATGATCAGCAACCACTTCCCGAGCACCTACGGTAGCCAGTACAACTGGCTGATCCTGGCCGGCATTGCTGTAGCTGCGGTACTGATCCGCCACTACTTCAACACCCGCCACGACAGCGCCAAGTACGCCTGGACCCTGCCTGTCGGTGCCCTGGCGATGATCTGCCTGGCTTACGTCACCGGCCCCAAGCCGATGGCTGTTGCACCTGAGCAGGCGGCGGCGAAGGTTGAGTACCAACCACTGCCGGCGACCGCCGTGGGTGGCAAGACCGCTGCCGAGCAGCGCGCCGAGGACGCTGCCAAGGCAGCTCAAGCCCCAGCAGCAACCGAGGCTCCGGCCCAGGCCACTGCCCAGGTAGGCGGCGATGCCTTCGACAAGATCCACACTGTCATCCAGGAACGCTGCACCGTGTGCCACTCGTCCAAACCGACCAGCCCACTGTTCAGCGCCGCACCTGCCGGCGTGATGTTCGACACCCCGCAACAGATCCAGGCCCAGGCCGCGCGCATTCAGGCGCAAGCGGTTGCCAGCCAGATCATGCCGCTGGGCAACATCACCCAGATGACCGCCGAAGAGCGCAAGCTCGTCGGTGACTGGATCGCCAAAGGCGCTCAAGTCAACTGATACACCTCTCCTGCCGGGCGTCCGCGCGCCCTGGCAGGGGCGGCCTTGCGCCGCAAACAGGGCCGGCACTGCCGGCCCGAATTACAAGCAATACGCAACAAGCAAGCATCGAGCGCCCAGGCCAACCGCCTGGCGCTTGGATCCGAGAATAAAAACAAAACTCGAGGTGCTGCATGTCCGAGTCACGCAAGGCGTACATTCCTGTTGCGCCGCCGCGAGAGCCTCTGCCCCTGTTCCAACTGATCCTGGTTGGCCTGCAACACGTTCTGCTGATGTACGGAGGGGCGATTGCCGTGCCTTTGATCATTGGCCAGGCTGCCGGATTGTCCCGTGAAGAAGTCGCTTTCCTGATCAACGCCGACCTGCTGGTCGCAGGCGTCGCCACCATCATCCAGTCGTTCGGTATCGGCCCGGTAGGGATCCGCATGCCGGTGATGATGGGCGCCAGTTTCGCTGCCGTCGGCAGCATGGTGGCCATGGCTGGCATGCCTGGCGTGGGCCTGCAGGGGATCTTCGGGGCGACCATCGCCGCCGGGTTCTTCGGCATGCTCATCGCGCCGTTCATGTCCAAGGTCGTACGCTTCTTCCCACCGCTGGTCACCGGCACCGTCATTACCTCGATCGGCCTCTCGCTGTTCCCGGTTGCGGTCAACTGGGCCGGTGGCGGCCATGAGGCAGAAGCCTTCGGCTCGCCGATCTACCTGATGGTGGCGGGCCTGGTGCTGGCCGTGATCCTGCTGATCAACCGCTTCATGCGTGGCTTCTGGGTCAACGTGTCGGTGCTGGTGGGCATGGGCCTGGGCTACATCCTGGCGGGCTCCATCGGCATGGTTGACCTGTCCGGCCTGAACGAAGCACCGTGGCTGCAAGTGGTCACGCCACTGCACTTCGGCATGCCGACCTTCAGCCTGGCACCGATCCTGTCGATGTGCCTGGTGGTGGTGATCATCTTCGTCGAGTCCACCGGCATGTTCCTCGCCCTGGGCAAGGTGACCGATCGTGAAGTCACCCCTGGCATGCTTCGCCGTGGCCTGCTGTGCGACGCCGGTGCGTCGTTCATTGCCGGGTTCTTCAACACCTTCACCCACTCCTCCTTTGCGCAGAACATCGGCCTGGTGCAGATGACCGGGGTACGTTGCCGCTTCGTCACCATCGTGGCTGGCGGGCTGCTGATCCTGCTCAGCCTGCTGCCCAAGGCCGCCTTCCTGATTGCCTCGATCCCGCCTGCGGTACTGGGCGGCGCGTCCATCGCCATGTTCGGCATGGTCACCGCCACCGGGATCAAGATCCTCCAGGAAGCGGACATCGGCGACCGTCGCAACCAGCTGCTGGTTGCGGTCAGTGTGGGCTTCGGCCTGATCCCTGTGGTGCGCCCGGAGTTCTTCGCGCAGATGCCGCAATGGATGGAACCCATCACCCACAGTGGCATCGCCATGGCCACGGTCAGTGCCTTGGTGCTGAACGTGCTGTTCAACATCCTCGGTGGCGCTGATCGCGCGGCGCATAACGACGCCTGCCACCAGCATTGAGTTGCAGGGCGGCGCAATGCCGCCCTTTCTCGTCTTTCGCTACAACCGCTGTGCCGTCGGCCCGCCGGAATGGGCTGCCCGGGGCGCCTGCGCGCCGAAAACACCGCCAACAAAAACAATAAGTCCGGGAATCACAACATGAAGCGCATCGCATCAAGCCTGTTGCTGGGCAGCAGCCTGCTGGCCACCCTCCCCGCGCACGCAGGCGAATGGCTGCTGTGGCATGGCGAAAGCCTGACCTATCTGTACGGCAAGGACTTCAAGGTCAACCCTGATATCCAGCAGACCATCACGTTCGAGCACGCCAACAAATGGAAGTACGGCGACACCTTCCTGTTCGTCGACAAGATCTTCTACAACGGCAAGCCCGACGCCAGCAAAGGCGTGACCACCTACTACGGTGAATTCAGCCCGCGCCTGTCGTTCGGCAAGATCTTCGACCAGAAGCTGGCCTTCGGCCCGGTCAAGGACGTGTTGCTGGCCATGACCTACGAGCGCGGCGAAGGCGACAACGAGGCCTACCTGATCGGCCCCGGCTTCGACCTGGACATTCCCGGCTTCAACTATTTCACCCTGAACTTCTACGTGCGCAACACCGAAGGCGGCCGCCCCGGTGACAACGTCTGGCAGATCACGCCCGGCTGGTCCTACACCATCCCCGTCGGCCGGTCGGACATTCTGATCGACGGCTACATGGACTGGGTACCCGACAACGACCAGAACCGCCGCGGCACCTACCACGCCAACCTGCACTTCAACCCGCAGGTCAAATACGACCTGGGCAAGGCGCTTAACCTGGGCGCCAAGCAGCTGTATGTCGGCTTCGAATACAGCTACTGGAAGGACAAATATGGCATCGACAGCCGCGGCAACCTGGAGAGCAACCAGAGCGTTGCCAGTGCACTGATCAAGGTGCATTTCTGAAAACTTGATCAAACGCCCAAGTTTGATTCACTGTGCTCCAGGACGGAGCACTTGAGGCCCGGCGCGCAAGCCAGTAATCTGCGCGCCCCCTCGATCAGGGCAGGACGGATCCTGCCCGCGTTTGCTGACCGCTCAGTCAATGAATTCGGGCGGTTAGCCAACGTGTTGCCAGCCTGAAATACCCATTTTCAACCGTTCGGAACGAGTCGAGCAGGAAGGTTGTAGCTAACCCGGGAAAGTTGGCGCAGCTCTTGCCAAATAGCTGTGGCCTATCGAAAAAAGCTGACTCAAAAGACAAAAACAGCGCCACCACCGAGCGCTGACAACAGATCAATCAAGGGAGCGACATCTGCAATGCGTACCATCAACAGCCTGATTCTCGCGGGCGGCCTGCTGGCCTGCGGCACCACCTATGCCGACGACCTGCTGCAGTGGCAGAACAACAGCCTGACCTACCTGTGGGGCAAGAACTTCAAGGTCAACCCGGCAATCCAGCAAACCGTGACCTTCGAGCACGCCGATGGCTGGAAGTACGGCGACAACTTCATCTTCGTCGACAAGATTTTCTACAACGGCAAGAAGGACGCCGGTAACGGCGACAACACCTATTACGGCGAGATCAGCCCGCGCTTGTCGTTCGGCAAGATCTTCGACCAGAAGCTGGCCTTCGGCCCGGTCAAGGACGTGCTGCTGGCGATGACCTACGAGTTCGGCGAAGGTGATACCGAGTCCTACCTGATCGGCCCGGGCTTCGACCTGGATATCCCAGGCTTCGACTACTTCCAGCTGAACTTCTACCAGCGCACTACCGATGGCAGCCGCGCCGGTGACAATGTCTGGCAGATCACCCCGGTGTGGTCCTACACCATCCCTGTAGGCTCGTCCGACATCCTCATCGACGGTTTCATGGACTGGGTGGTCGACAACGACGAGAACCGCCGTGGCGAATACCACGCCAACCTGCACTTCAACCCGCAGGTCAAATATGACCTGGGCAAGGCGTTGCACCTGGGTGACAAGCAGCTGTACGTGGGTTTCGAGTATGACTACTGGAAGAACAAGTACGGTATCAAGGATTCCGACGGGTTCACCACCGACCAGAACACGGCGAGCTTCCTGGTCAAGGTTCACTTCTGATAACCGGGCTGCTCTGCAGCCCATCGCCGGCAAGCCGGCTCCTACAGAGACAGCGCCGCGCCTGAGACAGGTGGGGTACCTGTGGGAGCCGGCTTGCCGGCGATCCGGGGCCTGCCCCGGCCATACGCATCAGGTGGCTGGCTTTACCGCCCGCCACAGCTTGCCGGCCAGCGCTACGACAGCAAGCACCGCGGCACCCGCAACAATCCCCACACCGCCGTTGAGCAACGCCCCGGTCAACGCCCCGCCCCGCCCTTCACTGAACGCCTCGATGGCATGATGCAGCGGCGCAACCCCGTGCACCAGAATCCCGCCACCGACCAAAAACATCGCCGCAGTGCCGATCACCGACAGGCTCTTCATCATGTACGGCGCGGCCCGCAGGATGCCGTTACCCACCGCTTGGGCCACCCTGGAAGCCTTCTGGGTCATCCACAAGCCCAGGTCATCGAGCTTGACGATACCGCCTACCAGCCCATACACACCCACGGTCATGACAATAGCGATGCCCGACAGCACGATGATCTGCTGGGTCAGCGGCGCGTCGGCCACCGTGCCCAGGGTAATGGCGATGATTTCGGCCGAGAGAATGAAGTCGGTGCGCACCGCGCCCTTGATCTTGGTTTTCTCATAAGCCACCAGGTCAACGTTCGGGTCTGCCACCGCCTCACTGTGCGAGCTGTGCTGCTCGGCGTCTTCCTTCTTGCTATGCAGGAACTTGTGCGCGAGCTTTTCAAAGCCCTCGAAACACAGGTATGCGCCACCGATCATCAGCAACGGGGTCACTGCCCAAGGGATGAACGCGCTGATCAGCAGCGCCGCTGGCACCAGGATCGCCTTGTTGACGAACGAGCCCTTGGCTACCGCCCACACCACCGGGATCTCACGCTCGGCACGCACGCCGGTTACCTGCTGGGCATTGAGCGCCAGGTCGTCGCCCAGCACGCCCGCGGTTTTCTTCGCCGCGACCTTGGTCATCAGCGAAACGTCATCGAGCACCGTGGCGATGTCGTCGATCAGTACCAGTAGACTGCTTCCTGCCATGTTTGCCTGTTTCCCGTGAAGTGAGTGGGCCGGAGTCTAGCCGAAAGTCGCTGCCTTGAGCGCCCCTCGGGCCCGGTGCTACCATGCCCGATCCCTCTTAGAGGTGGCCAGACACGAGGAAGATCCCTGACCATGAGCACCATTCGCGAGCGCAACAAGGAACTGATCCTGCGCGCGGCCAGCGAGGAATTCGCCGACAAGGGCTTCGCCGCCACCAAGACCAGCGATATCGCGGCCAAGGCCGGCCTGCCCAAGCCCAACGTGTACTACTACTTCAAATCCAAGGACAACCTCTACCGCGAGGTCCTGGAGAGCATCATCGCGCCGATCATGCAGGCGTCGACGCCGTTCAATGCCGACGGTGACCCCAAGGAAGTATTGAGTGCGTACATCCGCTCGAAGATACGCATCTCGCGCGACTTGCCCCATGCCTCCAAGGTTTTCGCCAGCGAGATCATGCACGGCGCACCGCACCTTTCGCCCAACCAGGTGGAGCAGCTCAACGAGCAGGCACGCCATAACATCGAATGCATCCAGCGCTGGATCGAGCGTGGGCAAATTGCCAAAGTCGATGCGCACCATCTGATGTTCAGCATCTGGGCGGCGACCCAGACCTATGCGGATTTCGACTGGCAGATTTCCGTGATCACCGGCAAGGCCAAGCTGGCCGACAGTGATTATGAAGCAGCAGCCGAGACCATCATTCGGCTTGTGCTCAAGGGCTGTGAGCCCGAGGCCGCCTGACAGGGCCCAAGGGGCTGCTCTGCAGCCCTATCGCCGGCAAGCCAGCTGCCACAGGTACTCCACACTATCTGGTAGCGGTGGTGTACCTGTGGGAGCCGGCTTGCCGGCGATGAGGCCAATACAACCTATAGAGATTTAGGCCGCTACACCCGCATCCGCCTTCAACCCCACCTCTTCGATCGCACTGATCGCACACTGCTCGTCGATATCCGACGTATCCCCGCTGATCCCCACCGCACCCAGCACTTTACCGTCCTGATCGCGAACCAGCACGCCACCCGGCGCTGGCACCACCGGCCGTTCACCCAAACCATTCAACGCCGCGAAAAACGCCGGCCGCTGCTGCGCATCCAGCGCCAGCAGCCGCGAGCCCTTGCCCAGGGCAATCGCCCCCCAGGCCTTGCCTGTGGCCACTTCAGGGCGGATCAGGCTGGCGCCATCTTCGCGCTGCAAAGCCAGCACATGCCCACCGGCATCCAGCACCACCACGGTCAACGGCGCTGCATTGATCTTGCGGCCTGCCGCCAGTGCGGCGTTTACCAGGCTGACAGCGACTTTGAGGTTCAAAACGTTCATGGAAAGGTCCTCTTCTTGTTGTGAGAAGCCCTGAGGGCAGTTGAAAATCGATCAACCAAATAGAACACAACTGCAATGACTTTTGTATACAATAAATTGAAACGATCGTATGCGATGACGCAAATCGCCGTTTTCCTGGGCGCTCGGACGAAAGCAACCTCCCCCGATGAAAACCCATTGACCTGAACCGCCAGGCGTGAATACACTCTGGCACAAAGCAAGTTGTATACAATTACAAAATCGATGAGGCACAACCCATGAGCAAAATGAGAGCAATCGATGCAGCCGTTCTGGTCATGCGCCGTGAAGGTGTAGATACCGCGTTCGGCATCCCAGGGGCTGCCATCAACCCGTTGTACTCGGCCCTGAAGAAAGTCGGTGGCATCGATCACGTCCTCGCTCGTCACGTTGAAGGCGCCTCGCACATGGCCGAGGGTTACACCCGCGCCAACCCAGGCAACATCGGCGTGTGCATCGGCACCTCCGGCCCAGCCGGCACCGACATGGTCACCGGCCTGTACAGTGCATCGGCCGACTCCATCCCGATTCTCTGCATCACCGGCCAGGCCCCGCGTGCACGCCTGCACAAGGAAGACTTCCAGGCGGTCGATATCACCAGCATCGTCAAGCCGGTGACCAAGTGGGCGACCACTGTTCTGGAGCCAGGCCAGGTGCCTTACGCCTTCCAGAAGGCCTTCTATGAAATGCGCACCGGCCGCCCAGGCCCTGTGCTGATCGACCTGCCATTCGACGTGCAGATGGCCGAAATCGAATTCGACATCGACGCCTACGAGCCGCTGGCCGTCAACAAGCCATCCGCTACCCGCGTGCAGGCTGAAAAAGCCCTGGCCCTGCTCAACGACGCCGAGCGCCCACTGCTGGTGGCCGGTGGCGGCATCATCAACGCCGACGCCAGCGACAAGCTGGTCGAGTTCGCCGAACTGACCGGCGTACCGGTTATCCCGACCCTGATGGGCTGGGGCACCATCCCGGACGACCATGAACTGATGGTCGGCATGGTCGGCCTGCAGACTTCGCACCGCTATGGCAACGCCACCCTGCTGAAATCCGACCTGGTGTTCGGTATCGGTAACCGCTGGGCCAACCGCCACACCGGTTCGGTAGATGTCTACACCGAAGGCCGCAAGTTCGTGCACGTCGACATCGAACCGACCCAGATCGGCCGCGTGTTCACCCCGGACCTGGGTATCGTTTCGGACGCTGGCAAGGCGCTGGACGTGTTCCTCGAAGTGGCCCGCGAGTGGAAAGCCGCCGGCAAACTGAAGTGCCGCAAGGCGTGGCTGCAAGACTGCCAGGAACGCAAGTCGAGCCTGCAGCGCAAGACCCACTTCGACAATGTGCCGGTCAAGCCGCAGCGCGTGTACGAAGAGATGAACCAAGTGTTCGGCAAGGACACCACCTACGTCAGCACCATCGGCCTGTCGCAGATCGCCGGTGCGCAGTTCCTGCACGTGTACAAGCCACGTCACTGGATCAACTGCGGCCAGGCCGGCCCGCTGGGCTGGACCATCCCTGCAGCGCTGGGTGTGGTCAAGGCCGACCCGAAACGCAAGGTCGTCGCACTGTCGGGTGACTACGACTTCCAGTTCATGATCGAAGAGCTGGCCGTGGGCGCGCAGTTCAACCTGCCGTATGTCCATGTACTGGTGAACAACGCCTACCTGGGCCTGATCCGCCAGGCGCAGCGTGGCTTCGACATGGATTACTGTGTACAACTGGCGTTCGAGAACATCAACTCCACCGACGCCGCCACCTACGGTGTCGACCATGTCGCCGTGGTCGAAGGCCTGGGCTGTAAGGCCATCCGCGTGTTCGAGCCTGGCCAGATCGCCCCTGCCCTGCTCAAGGCACAGAAAATGGCCGAAGAGTTCCGCGTGCCGGTGGTGGTCGAAGTGATTCTCGAGCGTGTGACCAACATTTCCATGGGCACCGAGATCAACGCGGTCAACGAGTTCGAAGACCTGGCCCTGGTCGGTAACGACGCGCCAACCGCCATCTCGCTGCTGGACTGATCGCCTGACGCCCCCAGGCACGCCCTGGGGGCCTTCAACGCAAGGAGACAACTCATGCCTCGCTTCGCTGCCAACCTGTCCATGCTGTTCACCGAACAGGACTTCCTGGCCCGCTTCAAGGCTGCCGCCGATGCTGGTTTCAGCGGCGTCGAATACCTCTTCCCGTATGACTTCAGCGCGGCTGAAATCAAACAGCAGCTCGATGCGCACGGCCTGACCCAGGTGCTGTTCAACCTGCCGGCCGGCGACTGGGCCAAAGGCGAGCGTGGCATCACCTGCCACCCCGACCGCGTGGAAGAGTTCCGCGCCGGTGTCGACAAGGCCATCGAATACGCCAAGGTGCTGGGCAACACCCAGGTCAACGCCCTGGCCGGTATCCGCCCGCAAGGCTTGCAGTGCGCCGACGTACGCAAGACCTTCGTCGACAACCTGAAGTTTGCCGCCGAAAAATTGAAAGCCGCAGGGATCCGCCTGGTCATGGAAATGATCAACACCCGCGACATCCCAGGCTTCTACCTGAACACCACCCAACAGGCGCTGGAAATCCAGGCCGAAGTCGGCAGTGACAACCTGTTCCTGCAGTACGACATCTACCACATGCAGATCATGGAAGGTGACCTGGCGCGCACCATGGAAGCCAACCTGCAGCTGATCAACCACATCCAGCTGGCCGACAACCCGGGCCGCAACGAACCGGGTACCGGCGAGATCAACTACCGCTTCCTGTTCGAGCACCTGGACCGCATCGGTTACCAGGGCTGGATTGGCGCGGAGTACAAGCCGCTGACCACGACCGAAGCCGGTCTGGGCTGGCTGAAAACCCATAACGCAATCTAAAGGCTAGAACATCGAACCTGTGGGAGCGGGCTTGCCCGCGAATGCAGTAGTGGCTTCACAGCCGCTTTCGCGGGCAAGCCCGCTCCCACAAGGTCCGGGTTGCACTTGAGATTCAATAATTACAAAGAGGCAAATTCTCATGGCTAAAATCGGTTTCCTCGGCACCGGCATCATGGGCAAACCCATGGCCCAGAACCTGCAAAAAGCAGGTCACAGCATCTTCGTTTCCACCCACCACGACGCCGCCCCGGCAGACCTGATCGCCGCTGGCGCAGTGGCCCTGGCCAACCCGAAAGAGGTTGCCCAGGAAGCCGAGTTCATCATCATCATGGTCCCGGACACCCCGCAGGTCGAAAGCGTCCTGTTCGGCGAAAACGGCGTGGCCGAAGGTGTCGGCCCGAACAAGGTGGTGATCGACATGAGCTCGATCTCGCCGACCGCCACCAAGGCCTTCGCCGAGAAGGTCAAGGCCACTGGCGCCGCCTACCTGGACGCCCCGGTGTCCGGCGGCGAAGTCGGTGCCAAGGCCGCGACCCTGAGCATCATGGTCGGTGGCTGCCCGAAAGCCTTCGAGCGCGCCCTGCCGCTGTTCGAAGCCATGGGCAAGAACATCACCCGCGTCGGCGGCAACGGCGACGGCCAGACTGCCAAGGTGGCCAACCAGATCATCGTCGCCCTGAACATCCAGGCCGTCAGTGAAGCCCTGCTGTTCGCCGCCAAGAACGGCGCCGACCCAGCCAAGGTCCGTGAAGCACTGATGGGCGGCTTCGCCTCGTCGAAAATCCTCGAAGTGCATGCCGAGCGCATGATCAAAGGCACCTTCGACCCAGGCTTCCGCATCAACCTGCATCAGAAGGACCTCAACCTGGCCCTGCAAGGCGCCAAGGAACTGGGCATCAACCTGCCCAACACCTCCAACGCCCAGCAAGTGTTCAGCACCTGCGTGGCACTGGGCGGCGGCAACTGGGACCACTCGGCGCTGATCAAAGGCCTGGAACACATGGCCAACTTCTCGATCCGCGGCGAAGGCAAATAAGCTGAATTCGGGGGCTGTTGCGCAGCCCCCGCACCGAGCAACACCCGCCCCTGGTTCGGCCTGCACGGAGGCAGTTCCAGGGGCGTTTTCGATTCTGCAGAACAACAATAATTGGGAGCCTGCCATGTCGGTCGATCCGCAAAAACTTCTCCGCGACCTGTTCGACACAGCCATCGCCGCCGCCCACCCACGCCAAGTCCTCGAACCCTACCTGCCCGCCGACCGTAGCGGCCGGGTCATCGTCATCGGCGCCGGCAAGGCCGCAGCCGCCATGGCCGAAGTGGTCGAAAAAAGCTGGCAGGGCGAAGTCTCCGGGCTGGTGGTCACCCGTTACGGTCATGGCGCCAACTGCCAGAAGATCGAAGTGGTCGAAGCCGCCCACCCGGTCCCTGATGCCGCCGGGCTGGCCGTGGCCAAGCGCGTGCTGGAACTGGTCAGCAACCTCAACGAAGACGACCGCGTCATCTTCCTGCTTTCCGGCGGTGGTTCCGCCCTGCTGGCGTTGCCAGCCGAAGGCCTGACCCTGGCCGACAAGCAACACATCAACAAGGCGCTGCTCAAGTCCGGCGCCACCATCGGCGAGATGAACTGCGTGCGCAAGCACCTCTCGGCGATCAAGGGCGGCCGCCTGGCCAAGGCCTGCTGGCCGGCCACCGTCTACACCTATGCCATTTCCGATGTGCCTGGCGACCTGGCCACAGTCATCGCATCCGGCCCCACCGTGGCCGACCCGAGCACCTCGGCTGACGCCCTGGCGATCCTCAAGCGCTACAACATCGAAGCGCCCAGGGCGGTCATCGACTGGCTCAACAACCCGGCCTCGGAAACCGTCAAGGCCGACGACCCGGCCCTGGCCCGCAGCCATTTCCAGCTGATCGCCAAGCCCCAGCAATCGCTCGAGGCCGCCGCGGTAAAAGCCCGCCAGGCCGGCTTCAGCCCGCTGATCCTCGGTGACCTGGAAGGCGAATCGCGCGAAGTGGCCAAAGTGCATGCCGGCATCGCCCGGCAGATCGTCCTGCACGGCCAGCCGCTCAAGGCGCCTTGCGTAATCCTGTCTGGCGGCGAAACCACCGTCACCGTGCGCGGCAATGGCCGTGGCGGGCGCAACGCCGAGTTTTTGCTCAGCCTCACCGAAAGCCTCAAGGGCCTGCCGGGCGTGTATGCCCTGGCCGGTGACACCGACGGCATCGACGGCTCGGAAGAGAACGCCGGCGCCTTCATGACGCCCTGCAGCTACGCCCGCGCCCAAGCCCTGGGCCTGTCGGCCAGCGATGAGCTGGACAACAACAACGGCTACGGCTACTTCGCCGCGCTCGATGCGCTGATCGTCACCGAACCGACCCGCACCAACGTCAACGACTTCCGCGCCATCCTGATCCTCGAGACTGCACAATCATGACGCCTGATAAAAAAGTCAAAATCCTCGCCACCCTCGGCCCTGCGATCAATGGCATCGATGACATCCGCCAGCTGGTCGAAGCCGGGGTGAACATCTTCCGCCTCAACTTCAGCCACGGCGAACACGCCGACCACGCCCTGCGCTACCAGTGGATCCGCGAAGTCGAGCAGCAGCTGAATTACCCGCTGGGCATTCTGATGGACCTGCAGGGGCCGAAACTGCGCGTTGGCCGCCTGGCCGAAGGCAAGGTGCAACTGCAGCGCGGCCAGTCACTGCGCCTGGACCTGGACGCGACGCCCGGCAACAACGAGCGGGTCAACCTGCCCCACCCGGAAATCATTGCCGCGCTGCAGCCCGGCATGGACCTGCTGGTGGACGACGGCCGCCTGCGCCTGCGGGTGACCGCCAAGCACGCCGACGCTATCGATACCACCGTGCTGAACGGCGGTGAGTTGTCCGACCGCAAGGGCGTCAACGTGCCGCAAGCGGTGCTGGACCTCTCCCCGCTCACCGAAAAGGACCGCCGCGACCTGGCCTTCGGCCTGGAGCTGGGCGTGGACTGGGTGGCACTGTCGTTCGTGCAGCGCCCGGAAGACATCCTTGAGGCGCGCCAGCTGATCGGCGACCGCGCCTACCTGATGGCCAAGATCGAGAAGCCATCGGCGGTCGAGCAGCTGCAGGCCATCGCCGAGCTGTCCGACGCCATCATGGTGGCGCGGGGCGACCTGGGCGTGGAAGTACCGGCCGAGAGCGTGCCGCACATCCAGAAAAGTATCATCGGCACCTGCCGCCAGCTGGGTAAACCGGTAGTGGTCGCCACGCAGATGCTCGAGTCGATGCGCTTCTCGCCGGCACCCACCCGTGCCGAAGTCACCGACGTGGCCAACGCCGTGGCCGAAGGCGCCGATGCGGTGATGCTGTCGGCCGAAACGGCCTCGGGTGACTACCCGCTGGAAGCCGTGCAGATGATGAGCAAGATCATCCGCCAGGTGGAAAATGGCCCGGACTACCAGGCCCAGCTCGACGTTGGCCGGCCGAAGGCCGAGGCCACCGTGTCGGACGCCATCAGCTGCGCGATCCGCCGTATCAGCGGCATTCTGCCGGTAGCCGTGCTGGTCAACTACAGCGAGTCGGGCGCCTCGACCCTGCGCGCTGCACGCGAGCGGCCACGCGCACCGATCCTCAACCTGACGCCAAACCTGATCACCGCCCGCCGCCTGAGCGTGGCCTGGGGCGTGCACTCGGTGGTCAACGACCGCCTGCGCCAGGTCGACGAAATCTGCTCGACCGCGCTGGAGATCGCCCAGGCACAAGGCATGGCCAGCCGTGGCGACACGCTGCTGATCACCGCCGGCGTGCCTTTCGGCAAGCCGGGTTCGACTAATACGCTGCGGATCGAGACCTTGGTCTGAGATTGTTGGGGGCGCTCTGCGCCCCTTTCGCCGGCAAGCCGGCTCCCACCGGTACTCTGCTGCTCTTGAAAGCGCCGCTGTACCTGTGGGAGCTGGCTTGCCAGCGAATGGAGGGCAAAAGCCCTCACCTTGTACCCATTACAAAACCCTGCGGAAAACCGAGGCCCAAAGAGGCCCACCGCTCATCAATCAACCTTACCGACTGCCCATGTACAGCAAAAATTTCGTCAACCCGTGCCCCGACTGGGCCACGGCGCTGCTCAACGGTTTCAGCCAGGTGCTGCTGCTGCGCAACCCCCTGTGCGGCCTGTGCTGCCTGCTGGCCATCCTGCTGACCGCTCCCAACCTGGTCGGCGGCGCCCTGCTCGGTGCCCTCGCCGGCTTGCTGACGGCCCAGCGCCGCGGCTACGACCGCGCCGACCGCCAGGCCGGGCTGTACTGCTACAACGGCGTACTGATCGGCATCCTGGTCAGCGCGGTGCTGCCGTGGTCGGCAATCATGCCGCCGCTGATCATCGCGGCCGGCGGCCTGTCCAGCATCATCACCCACCAATGGCGCAAGCGCGGCGGCAAGTTGCTGATCGCTTATACCGCGCCGTTCGTGCTACTGGGCTGGGGCACCCTGCTGATCGCTGCACCCTCGACTGCCATGTTTGCCGAGCCAGACCCGCTGTACGCCCTGGCGCGCGGTGTCGGCCAGATTTTCCTGCTTGATAATCCATTGGCCGGGCTGCTGATTATCGTCGGCATGTTCATTGCCAACCCCTATGCGGCCATGTGGGCCGTGATCGGCTCGGCCATCGGCGGCGGCGTGGCGTTGCTGGCTGAGCAGACACAGGCTGCCTGGATGGGGCTGTACGGGTTCAACGCGGCGCTGGCGGCGCTGGCGTTCAGCCGGCAAGGCGAACGGCCATGGGTCACCCTGCTGGCCATCGCTCTGGCGCTTGTGCTGCAGCCGCTGTTCAAACTGCTGCCTGTCGCCGGGCTGACCGCACCCTTCGTGGTAGCCTGCTGGCTGATGCACTTTGGCAATCATCTGGCGTCGCTCAATCAGCGCGGCGACGCAAGCCGCTTGCACAGCTGAAAGCCAGCCCCTAGGCTCAGCCCATCGCCCTGTGGACCGAGCCCATGAACAACCCAGCGAGCCTGCGCGAAAGGCTCTACATCATCGTCTTCCAGACCGACACCGTAGCCGGCCGCCGCTTCGACAAGACCCTGCTGCTGATCATCCTGGCCAGCCTGGTCACGGTGATCCTCGACAGCATCGACGCGGTGCACCAGGGCTACGCAGGCCTTCTGGCCGGGATCGAGTGGGGCTTCACCGCAATTTTCCTGGCCGAATACCTGACACGCCTGTACTGCTCGCCAAAGCCGCTGCGTTACGCCTTCAGCTTTTACGGCCTGGTCGACCTGCTGGCGATCGTCCCGGGGGTCATCGCCATTTACTACAGCGACGCGCAGTACCTGCTGATCATCCGTGTCATCCGCATGCTGCGAATCTTCCGCGTGCTCAAGCTCGGCCAGTACCTCAAGCAGGCCAACTACCTGATGGCGGCGCTGCGCGGCAGCAAGCAGAAGATCATCGTCTTTCTGGTCACCGTATCCACCCTGGTGACCGTGTTCGGCACCTTGATGTACGTCATCGAAGGCCCGGAGCACGGGTTTACCAGCATTCCCAAAGGCATCTACTGGGCGATCGTCACCCTGACCACGGTGGGCTTTGGCGATATCGTGCCGAAGACCCCGCTCGGCCAGGTGCTGTCGTCGCTGGTGATGATCACCGGTTACTCGATCATCGCTGTGCCCACCGGGATTTTTACCGCAGAGCTGGCCAACGCCATGCGCGGGGAACAGTTGCAGCATGACTGCCCAACCTGCCGCAAAAACAGCCACGAACATGGCGCGGCCTTCTGCTCGCGGTGTGGCAATGCGCTGTTTCCCAAGCGGGAATAACCAAAGCGTTTTTTGTTCTTTAAACAGCTGCAGGGCACCCGCTATAGTCGCTGGCACTCTGCCCATAACTGTTCAAGAACAAGGAAGCATCGTGAAAAAACTCTTCAGCGCCTCGCTGCTCGCCGCAGGCCTCGCCCTGGGCAACCTCGCCCAAGCCGCCCCGACCCTGCTCAACGTTTCCTACGATGTGATGCGCGACTTCTACAAGGACTACAACTCGGCGTTCCAGAAGCACTGGGAAACCGAACACAACGAGAAGGTCAACGTGCAGATGTCCTTCGGCGGTTCGAGCAAGCAAGCGCGTGCGGTGATCGATGGCCTGCCGGCCGATGTCATCACCATGAACATGGCCACCGACATCAACGCCTTGGCCGACAACGGCAAGCTGGTGCCGGACAACTGGGTGACGCGCCTGCCGAACAACAGCGCGCCGTTCACCTCGGCCACCGTGTTCATCGTGCGCAAGGGCAACCCCAAGGCGCTGAAGGACTGGCCGGACTTGCTCAAGGAGGGCGTGCAAGTGATCGTGCCCAACCCGAAAACCTCGGGTAACGGCCGCTATACCTACCTCTCGGCATGGGGCTATGTGCTCAAGCAAGGCGGTGACGAGGCCAAGGCCCGTGATTTCGTCGGCAAGCTGTTCAAGCAGGCACCGGTGCTGGATACCGGTGGCCGCGCCGCCACCACCACCTTCATGACCAACCAGATCGGCGACGTGCTGGTAACGTTCGAGAACGAAGCCGAGATGATCGCCCGCGAGTTCGGCCGCGACCAGTTCGAAGTGATCTACCCAAGCGTATCGGCCGAAGCCGAGCCGCCGGTGAGCGTGGTCGACAAGGTCGTGGCCAAAAAGGGCACCCAGGCCGTGGCCGAGGAATACCTGAAGTACCTGTGGTCGCCGGCAGCCCAGGAAATCGCCGCGCAGAACTACCTGCGCCCGCGCGATGCAACCGTGCTGGCCAAGTACACCGACCGCTTCCCGAAAGTCGACTTCCTGTCGGTTGAGAAGACCTTTGGTGACTGGCGCACCGTACAGAAAACCCACTTCAATGACGGTGGCGTGTTCGACCAGATCTATACCGGCCAGTAATCGATCCAGGCAGTACCGGCCCTATCGCCGGCAAGCCGGCTCCCACTGGATGACCACAGGCCCGGGCGTTGCTCGGGCCCAGTGGGAGCCGGCTTGCCGGCGATGGGGCCCGCGCCGACAACACACCGCATCGAACTTTTTACCCCCCTCACCCCTCAGTTCCTTGAGTAACCCTGCACCGCTCATCCCGGCCCAAGGAGTACTCCAGTGCTGCGCTACCTCTCCACCCTGTTGCTCGGCTGCCTGCTGAGCACCCACCTGCTCGCCGCAGACCCCGCCCCCGCCGACGAACAACCCGCCGAACCGGAACCGGTCCTGCAAGGTGGCTTGCTCGGCGCCCTGGCCGACGGCCTGGACAGCGCGGCCCAGGAGCTGGACCTCGACGCCCATCTGGTCGACGCCTGGCGCCTGCGCACCGACCGCGCCGCCAAGGAAATGGAACGCCTGGTCGATCGCCACTCGGCCAGTGATTCGCTGCAACTGGCTGGCAACTTCATCCTGCTGACGCTGACCTGGGCCGCGAGCTTCGCCGTGCTGACCAGTCTCGGCCGCTGGTGCAGCAAGCGCGCCACCGCCACACCCTGGCTGCGCCAGCGGCAACGCGCCAGCAGCCTGCTCGGCTACCTGCTGCCGTATACCTTGCCCGCGCTGGCCAGCCTGCCATTGACGCTTTACGTCAGCCGCTTTCTCGACCCATCGATCGCTCGCGCACTGGGGCTGAGCCTGGCCTACGCCACCAGCAGCGGCCTGTTCTCCACCTCGATCATCCTGTGCCTGGTCACCGTGTTCGATGCCGGCCACAAGCGCCCCGCCGTGGCCGTGATCAAGCGCCTGGCGCCGCGACCGCTGTTTCTCATCGGCTTCCTGGCGGCCTGGAGCGATGCCTTGACCAGCCCGCAGATCGCCCGCCAGCTGGGCGGCAACATCACTGCCAGCGTCGCAGTGTTCACCGGCCTTGCCGCCACGATCATCTTTGCCAGCCTGGTGATCCGCCTGCGCCGCCCGGTGGCGCACCTGATCCGTAACCGCGCCTTCAAGGACCGCGTGCAACACCGCGCCGTCCAGGAAACCCTGCGGATCTTTTCGGTGGTGTGGTACTTGCCGATCCTGCTGATGATCCTGGTCTCGGCCATCCACCTGATCGGTGCCGGCGAAGAAAGCCAGAAGGCCCTGCAGAACGCACTGCTGACTACAGTATTGCTGGTCAGCACGGTGTTTCTCAGCACCTTGCTGCAACACCTGCTGGCACCGCGCGAAGCCGACCCCGGGCAACGGGTGCGGCCCTACAAGGAGCTGCTGCGCAGCCTCGCCCACGCACTGCTGCGCATTGCCATGGCGGTGGCCTTCATCGAGCTGCTGGGGCGCATCTGGGGCGTCTCGGTGATCGGCTTCGCGTTGAGCAACAGCCTGGGGCAGGCCATCAGCAACTCGCTGTCGAGCATCGGCCTGATCCTGCTGGTCACCTGGCTGCTGTGGGTGGTGCTCGACACCGCCATCCAGGAGGCCCTCAAACCTCCCGCCGGGCGGCGCGCCGCGCGCCAGCCCAGTACCCGGGTGCGGACCATCCTGCCCATGCTGCGCAACGCCATCAAAGTCATCCTGGTGGTCATCTGCACCATTACCACCATGGCCAACCTGGGCATCAACGTCGCGCCCCTGCTGGCCGGTGCCGGGGTGATCGGCCTGGCCATCGGTTTTGGCTCGCAGCAACTGGTGCAGGATGTGATCACCGGGCTGTTCATCCTGATCGAGGACACCATCTCGATCGGCGACTGGGTAGTGCTCGACTCCGGCCACGCCGGCACCGTCGAGAGCCTGACCATCCGCACTTTGCGCCTGCGTGATGGCAAGGGCTTCGTGCACTCGGTACCGTTCGGGCAGATCAAGGCGGTCACCAACCAGTCACGGCAATTCGCCTATGCGTTCTTCTCGGTGCAGTTCACCTATGACAGCGATGTGGATGAATCGCTGGCGTTGATTCATGAGGTGGGGCAGTCGATCAGCGACGACCCCATGCTGCGCATCAACCTGCAGGGGCCACTGCAGGTGTTCGGGGTGGATCGCATGGACTTGAACGGGTTTGTGCTGACGGCGCAGTTCCGCACCATTTCCGGCGGGCAGTATGCGGTGAGCCGGGCGTTCAACGAGCGGCTGAAAAAGCGTGTGGACCAGACCGAAAATGTGTTTTTTGCTCAGGTGTATCCGCTGCCCGTGCGTGGGGTTACAGCTTGATGCAGGCAGGTCCGGCCCTATCGCCGGCAAGCCGGCTCCCACAGGGTTATGCAGCGCGGCAGTCAATGTGGGAGCCGGCTTGCCGGCGATGGGGCCAGTGGGAACAGCATCAACCCTGGCGGAATACCAAAGCCTTCAAGCCCCCCGCCGGGTCCGCATCAGGAAACTCCGGCGGGTTTTTCAATCGCTCGATGAAGGCCAACGTTGGCGCCTGCTCCGCCATCCCCTCGATCAGAAACTCCGGCCCAATCCCCGGATCATTAACACACGCCAGCACCGTCCCCCCCTCGCTCAACAATTCCGGCAACCGCCGCAAGATCTTCGCGTAATCCTGGGTCAGCACGAAACTGCCCTTCTGGAAGGTCGGTGGGTCGATGATGATCAGGTCATACGGCCCATACTTGCGCACCTTGCCCCACGACTTGAACAGCTCATGGCCCAGGTACGCCACCCGCGAGGCGTCGTGGCCATTGAGCCGATGGTTGTCGCGGCCACGCGACAGTGCCGACTTGGCCATGTCCAGGTTGACCACCTGTTCGGCGCCGCCCGCGATGGCCGCCACCGAAAAACCACAGGTATAGGCAAACAGGTTGAGCACCCGCTTGCCCACTGCCTGCTCGCGCACCCAGCGCCGGCCATAGCGCATGTCCAGGAACAGGCCGTTGTTCTGCCGCACGCCGAGGTCGAGCAGGTAGGTCAGGCCATCTTCGATCACCTCGCGCTGCTGGCACGGCTCGCCCCACAGCCACTGGCCCGGGCTGTCCGGCAGGTAGCGGTGCTGAATGAGGATGGCTTGGCCACCCCATAGCGGGCGCTCGGCCAGGTTACGCAGCATGGCCTCCAGCTCCGCCAACTGACCTTGCGGCGGTTCGCGAAACAGCGCCACCGACAACACGCCTTGCAGCCAGTCGACGGTGACCTGCTCCAGCCCCGGCCAGCAGCGACCGCGCCCATGGAACAGGCGGCGGGTTTCCTGCGGGGCGGGGTCGAGGGCGGTGAGCAGGTGCTGTTCGAGGGTCTGAATCGGCGAAGTCATGGCGGGTCGCAAGCAGATAAAAGGGAGCATTCTACCCTTTGGCTGCAAGCTGCGCCGAGCGGAACCACCAACCCTGCTGCATCCCCGCCGCTGCCAGCAGGATCAGGGCAACGCCGAGCCACTGCAATGGCACCAGTCGGTGGCCGAACGCCACCCAGTCGACCAGAATCGCAGCGATCGGGTAGATGAACGACAGCGCACCGGTCAGCGCTGTGGGCAGCCGCTGAATGGCGCTGTACAGCAGCACGTACATCAACCCGGTGTGGACCATGCCCAGAGTCAACAAGCTGGCCAGTGCTGACGGCTCGCCAGGCAGCCCGCCAAGCTTGACCCAAGGCGCCAGCAACAGCACGCCGGTGGCTACCTGGACCAAGGCAATCAGGTGCGGGGGTGTGCCTTTCAGGCGCTTGATGATGAGTGCGGCGATGGCATACAAGAGCGCCGCGCCCAGGGCCAGGCCGATGCCCAGCAGGTAGTCCTCACCGCTGCCCTGCCCCGCACCATGGGCGCTGACAATCGCCAACATGCCGAGGAAGGCCACGCTCAACCAGGTGACCTTGGACGCCGTGATCTTCTCGCCCAGAAAGATCGCCGCCAGCCCCACCAGCATGAACGGTTGAACGTTGTACACCGCCGTACCGATGGCAATCGATGCCCGCGAATAAGAGGCGAACAGCAACACCCAGTTGCCGACGATGGCTACACCGCTGACGATGGCCAGCAGAAAGGCAGTACGGCTGATCATGCCCGGCTTGAGGAAGCCGAAGGCGGCGCAGATCACCAGCAACGTGCCAGTACCGAACACGCAGCGCCAGAACACCACCTCCAGCACCGGCTGCCCGGACACCAGCACGAACCAGCCGATAGTTCCAGAAATCAACATGGCAGCCACCATTTCCAGCGAGCCGCGGCGCAATGAACTGTCCATCCCACACCTCCCATTGACGATGGCCACAGTATGAAAGGGGCGCGCAGCAGTCTCCAGCGGATAACCAAGGCCATTTGCCGAACTAGCCTTTACTATCAAGGCAGACCACTGGTTCTACCTGACGAGGCGAAAATGACCGATACGATCGACCAATTGCTGATCAATGCCTTGATGGAAGACTCCCGCCGCTCGCTCAAAGCGCTGGCGCAGATTAGCGGGCTGTCGGCCCCCAGCGTCAGCGAGCGCCTGCGCCGCCTGGAGGAGCGCGGTGTGCTGCGCGGTTACACCGTGGATGTCGACCCCCGCAGTTTCGGCTACCAACTGCAGGCCATCGTGCGCATCCGCCCGCTGCCTGGGCAATTGCAGGAGGTGGAACGGCAAATCGTCGCCATCCCGGAATTCACCGAGTGCGACAAGGTAACGGGCGAGGACTGCTTCATCGCCCGCCTGCATGTGCGTTCGATGGAGCAGCTCGACACCCTGCTTGACCGCATCAATGTACTGGCCGAAACCAACACGGCGATCATCAAGAAAAGCCCGGTCAAGCGGCGCCTGCCACCTATGAACGAAGGGCCAGGAAAACCTGACTAATTTTTGTACACACGAATGTCACCTTAGGTGCCATTTTTGTGTGCACAAGTGCTAGCAATGCCCCAATACGTTACACCACTTTCGCAACTAATTTTGACCAAATGATCAACTAATTCATCCACTGAAAATTTAAACCTGTTCATTTGGTCAACTTATACTTCATTTATTTCATTCACTTATGTTTCAGCTCTATAGATTCAAAATAGTGGCTAGCTGAGCACTGGTTTATGCCTGGCATGGAACTCGCTTTTGTGTGTTCGTGTTTTGTATACACGTTAAACAAAACATAAATACACAAGAACCCGCGACGCCGGCCCAACCCCGGCCGCCGCGCCCAGAACCCAGTGATGCCAACGCTGCACCGACGAGATGGCGAGCCCGTGCGCATGCCCGCTCATCGCAGTCCACGTGCATCAGGAGCCTGCCGGAATGCGTACCAGCCTCGAACTCGCGCCTGAACAATCCGTCGCAAGCAGCACCCCCTCATCCACCCTCGCCGGCCATGCGCCCCCACTTGAACTGAGCCCCCGCCTGCACAACCGCGACCTCGCACCGACCCGCCTGGAGGGCCGGCGCTGGGGGCGCTACAGCATCTTCGCGTTGTGGACCAATGACGTTCACAACATCGCCAACTACTCCTTCGCCATGGGCTTGTTCGCCCTGGGTCTGGGTGGCTGGCAGATATTGATGTCATTGGCGATCGGCGCAGCGCTGGTGTACTTCTTCATGAACTTGTCCGGCTACATGGGGCAGAAGACCGGGGTGCCGTTCCCGGTCATCAGCCGCATTGCCTTTGGTATCCATGGCGCGCAGATCCCGGCGCTGATCCGCGCCGTCATCGCCATCGCCTGGTTCGGTATCCAGACCTACCTGGCCTCGGTGGTGCTGCGGGTGCTGCTCACGGCTGTGTGGCCGCAACTGGCCAGCTATGACCACAACAGTATCCTGGGGCTTTCGAGCCTGGGCTGGGTGTGCTTCGTGGCCATCTGGCTGGTGCAACTGGTGATCCTCGCCTACGGCATGGAGATGGTGCGCCGTTACGAGGCCTTCGCCGGCCCGGTGATCCTGCTGACCGTGGCCAGCCTGGCGCTGTTCATGTACTTCAAGGCCGATGCGCGCATTGCCTGGTCGGTGGCCGAACCGCTGACCGGTTACGAGATGTGGCGCAATATCTTCGCCGGTGGCGCGCTGTGGCTGGCGATCTACGGCACCCTGGTGCTCAACTTCTGCGACTTCGCCCGCTCCTCGCCCTGCCGCAAGACCATCCGGGTCGGTAACTTCTGGGGCCTGCCAGTGAACATTCTGGTGTTCGCCATGATCACCGTGGTGCTGTGCGGCGCGCAGTTCAAGATCAACGGCCAGATCATCGACAGCCCGACGCAGATCGTTGCCAGCATCCCCAGCACCGCATTCCTGGTCCTGGGTTGCCTGGCGTTCCTGATCGTCACCGTGGCGGTGAACATCATGGCCAACTTCGTCGCCCCGGCGTTCGTGCTCAGCAACCTGGCGCCGCGCCACCTGAACTTCCGCCGCGCCGGCCTGATCAGCGCCACCCTGGCGGTGCTGATCCTGCCTTGGAACCTCTATAACAGCCCGGTGGTGATCGTGTACTTCCTGTCCGGCCTGGGTGCCCTGCTCGGCCCGCTGTACGGGGTGATCATGGCCGACTACTGGCTGCTGCGAAAAGGCTGCATCAACGTGCCGGAGCTGTACAGCGAACACCCGGCCGGAGCCTATCACTACAGCAAAGGCATCAACCTGCGCGCTGTCGCCGCCTTCGTGCCTGCAGCGCTGTTGGCCATCGTCCTGGCACTGGTGCCCAACTTCCATGCCATCGCGCCGTTTTCCTGGCTGATCGGCGCTGGCATCGCTGCGGCGGTGTACCTGCTGATCGCCCCGCGCAACCGTCAATACGCTGATGTCAGCGGCGAGTGCATCGCCGTCGACCACAGCAGCCACTGATCAAGGAGCAGTACCCATGCGTATTCTGATCGCCAACGTGAACACCACCGAAGCCATTACCGAAGCCATCGCCGAACAGGCGCGCAGCGTGGCCTCGCCCGGCACCGAAATCGTCGGCCTGACCCCCTGGTTCGGCGCCGAATCGGTGGAAGGCAACTTCGAGAGCTACCTGGCCGCCATCGCCGTGATGGACCGTGTACTCGCCTACGAAGGCCCGTACGATGCGGTCATCCAGGCCGGTTACGGCGAACATGGCCGCGAAGGCCTGCAGGAGCTGCTGAACGTGCCGGTGGTGGACATCACCGACGCCGCAGCCAGCACCGCGATGTACCTGGGCCACGCCTACTCGGTAGTGACCACGCTCGACCGAACCGTGCCGCTGATCGAGGACCGCCTGAAACTGTCGGGCTTGTATGAACGATGTGCCTCGGTACGCGCCAGCGGCCTGGCCGTGCTGGAGCTCGAGGCCGACCCGCAGCGTGCCGTGCAGGCCATCGTCGAACAGGCCGAACGCGCGGTGCGCGATGACAAGGCAGAAGTGATCTGCCTGGGTTGTGGCGGCATGGCCGGGTTGGATGAGCAGATCCGCCAGCGCACCGGGGTGCCGGTGGTAGATGGTGTAAGTGCAGCGGTGACCATTGCCGAGTCGCTGGTGCGAATGGGGTTGAGCACGTCGAAAGTGCGGACCTATGCCACGCCGCGGGCGAAGAAGGTGGTGGGCTGGCCGATGCAGTTCGGGCGCTAGGTCAAGATCGGCCTCATCGCCCTACCCTGTAGGAGCCGGCTTGCCGGCGATGAGGCCGGTGCAGTCAACCCATCATCCTGGCCAACCGCTGCGCACTGCCACAGGCCAAGGTAAACCCCAATGCGCCATGCCCCACGTTCAGCCAAAGGTTTCGGTAGGCCGTAGCGCCGATAATCGGCACCCCGGTAGGCGTGGCCGGCCGCATCCCCGCCCACTCCACCGCCTGCCCATAATCCGCCGCGTCCGGCAACGTATCGCGCGCCAACCGGCGCATGCTTTCAAGCCGGCGCGCATCCACCGACTCGTCGAAACCGACGATATCGACCATCGCCGCCACCCGCAGTTGCCGATCCAGGCGCGCATAGACGATTTTGCGCTCGTAATCGGTAATGCTGACCTCAGGCGCCCGATGCTCCGCGCCGATCGGCGCAGACAGGCTGTAGCCCTTCAAAGGATAAACCGGCAGTTTCAGGCCCGGCAGCGCCAGGCCGGCACTGCGATGACCTGCGCACACTACCAGGCGCTGCACATCGATCCGCTCACCTCCCAGCTGCAGCGCGACGATCTGGTCCTGGTGCTTGTGCAGCTGAGTCACTGGCTTGCCTAGCAAGAACCGACACTGCCCAGATGCCTGCAGGTGCGCGGCCAGGCGTTCACAGAAGCGGTGACAGTCGGCGACTTCCTCATCGGGCGTCAATACGCCCCCCACGAACGGCACCTCGGCCAAGGCGGGCTCCAGGCTCCTGAGTTCGTTGGCATCGAGCACCCGTTGGCCCTGCGGGTCAAGCAAACGCTCACGCCCATGGGCGAACGCCCGTGCACTGCGGAAGGCGACCAATTTGCCGTTACGTCGCCAGGCAAAATCGGTGATGCCATCGTCCTCGCGCCAGCGGGCTAACGTGGCCTGGCTTTGCAGTGCCAGCGCGAGCAACTGTGCGCCGTTGCGACGGTTGACGCTGCTGCGGCAGGCGAGCATGAACCCCATCAACCAGCGCCACTGCGCCGGGTCCATGCGCAAGCGCAAACGCAGCGGTGAATCCCCCTGCAGCATCCAGCCCAATGCCTGCCACGGCACACCGGCATCGGCCAAGGGCGCGACATAGCGGTATGACAGCTGCCCGCCATTGGCGAAACTGGTGGCAGACGCCAGGCTGTCGCGCGCCTCGACCAGGTCTACCGACATCCCCTCGCGCACCAGCGCATAAGCGGTTGCCAGGCCAATCACCCCACCACCAATGACCGTCACGTGCTGCTTCATGCATTGCCCCTGTTTCGGCTTCCGTACCTAGACAGTAACAGTGGATCAGGTCGGGCAGCTATGCTCGCCGCCATTCAAGCCCTGGCGCACGTTACGGCTCAGCAGGCTGGCCTTGCCGTCGTGCCAGGTCAGGGTCAGCACATACAGGGTGTCGAAGTCATCGCCGTTCCAGTCCTCGGTGATCACCCGCTCATCGCCCAGCGCCTTGCCGGCCACGGTATTGATGAGTTCGGGCAGGTAGCCATGGGACCAGGCCGTGTAGACGGTGGCGTTGCGGTATTTTTCGCTAAGCAGTTCGTCTGCAAGATCATCCGTGTCGTTGGCGCCGTAATCGATGTTCACCGGCAAGCCCAGACGGATGGCGCTGGGGGTGATGGTCATCAACGGGCGGATGTAGCTGTAACTCTGGTCGGTACTGCCTTCTTCGACATGCCGCGTGGGGTTGGCAGCAAACACGTAATCGGCCTTGCCGAAACGCTCAGGCAGCAGCGTGGCCAGGTCCAGCGCTCGATTCAACCCTTGGCAGTTCAACTGCCCCAACCCTTCACCGGGCTTTTCGGCATGGCGCAGAAACACCAGCGTCTGGGTACCGTCCACCGGTTCAGCGCGGCTTTCGACCACCTCCAGTGCCAGTGGCACGGCCGCAGCGACGAGGGCCAGGCTCAGCAGCAGGTGGCGTCGACGTCGAAGGAAAGTTGGCAACTTCATGTAAGCAGGCTCTTGTGGCGATGAGTATCGGGTTGACCCGCCACATTGCCCATGGCTGAAGCGCCCAGGCGTCCCTGTAGTGAATGCCATCCCTGGCAACGAGTAGGGGTCAGAGTGCCCTCAACCCGTTTGGTTCCTCCTTGAGCGTGAATGCCGTTCCGTGGGCAACGCTTAAACTAAGGCATGGGTGTTGCTGAATTATTTCTGGAAAGGTGAATATCCGGACCTCGTTTTCATTGCAGCGAGGGTAGCTGGGCGGAGTCTTGCGTGGAAACGGTATTGATGATGGTCACGTCGAAAACCTGCTCGATCACCTGTTTCGGGCCTTGATTCAGGCTCCAGGTGAAAAACACAAGGAAGCCGAGCATGAACACGAACAGAACAGAACCCACGAGGCTCTGTGCCACCCCAAGCCAAAAGCCCGGTTTGGCATTCCTGATCTCACTGCTGGCCTTGTCGGAATAGTACTGTTGGAGCTCCATCGCCTGTGTAGAGATAGATGCATCGAGAAAGCCCTGAGCTAGCTGGCTGGCCTGGTTACGGTAGCTTTCAAGTTGGGTTTCACTATTGCTCACATCGTGGAACGGCGTCAGGTCGTCGTCCTTTGGCTCCCTGCCGTACTTGACCTTGAATGTTTTGATGTATTCGATCTTCTGCCGTTTATACAACGAATACGCAATGACCCCCAATGTGTCCTGCTCATTCTCTACAAGGACCGAATAAATGTGGTTGTAACAACCGTCGGCCATCAGGCTGTTACCCCTTTTGTATCCGAGAGTAGGCGGCCTCGAACGCAGCCTTCAACTCCGAGCGTGTTTTTCTCGTGCTGCTGACAATGCCTGTCAATTCTCGCGGCAGCTCAATTTCCATTCGTGCCCCCGACGCGACCAGCAAAGCGTTTGCCTCACGCACTGCGCGCGAGGAAAAATACGATTTCATGGATTTACCCCTTCACTTAACCTGTTTGCAAGGGTAGCCATACCGGATTCACCTCTCAATCAGACGCGGGTCAACAGGGCATGTAGTACTTTTCGACCTTGCGCAGGAAGTGGACTACTCAATCATCCCGCGTCAGCACTTCCAGCAGCTGGATCTCGAACGTCAGGTCCGAATTCGGCGGTATCGCCCCCACGCTGCGCTCGCCATAGCCCAGGTGCGCTGGCACCTGCAGTTTGCGCTTGCCACCCACGCGCATCCCCATCAGGCCCTGGTCCCAGCCCTTGATCACGCGGCCGGTGCCGATCACGCACTGGAAAGGTTTGCCGCGCGACCAGGAGGAATCGAACTCGCTGCCATCGGCCAGCCAGCCGGTGTACTGCGTGGTGATGAGGGCACCTTTGACGGCGGCTTTACCCTCGCCTTCGACGAGGTCGGTGATCTGCAGTTCGCTGCTCATGGGCATCCTCCAACGGTGAAATTCAAGGCCGCCCTTTTCTCAGGAATCCACGTTTTTGGCAAGCAGGCGCCGCTCAACCCAGCTGCTCGAACGCCTGCTCGCCGGTCAGCTCGGTGGTCTGGTTGGCGAAGCAGTACCAGGCGGGTTTCTGTTCGACGAAGATCTGCAAGTCGAAATCCCAGGCTTCATCGCCGTCGAGCAGGCCCACCGGCACCGCATAGGCGTCATTGGCCTTGAGCCGGTAATAAAGATGAGTACCGCAGCGCCCGCAGAAGCCGCGCTGGGCCCAGTCGGAGGAGTCATAGACGCTGGGCGTGCGCCCCTCGACCTGCGGCGCCTGGCTGCAATGGACGACCAGCAACGGCCCACCGGTCCATTTGCGGCACATGCTGCAATGGCAGGCACTGATGCGGGTGTTGTCGACAGTGACGTGCATCCGAGTGTCGCCGCAGAGGCAACTGCCGTGCTTTTCCAAGGTCATGGTGGGGCTCCTCGCATTGGCTGGGAGGGCAAGTATAGATCGCCCCCGCACAATGGCTCACAGCCCCAGCGGGCCAGCGCCGGCCTGGGTCAAAAGCGAGGGTTACGATTTGACTGGGGTGAGCACCGGCTCGCCGGCAAAAAAGGCCTGCAGGTTGCGCAGCACCAGGGCGACCGTGTCACGCGCAGCCTCCGGCGACTGGCCGGCGACATGGGGCGTGAGCACGGTGTTGTCGAGGGCCTTGAGGGCATCGGGAACGGCCGGTTCGTCATCGAACACGTCCAGCGCCGCGCCGGCGATCTGGCCACGCTCCACTGCCTCGACCAGCGCCTGGGTGTCCACCACGCTGGCGCGGGCGATATTCACCAGGTAGCCCTGGGTACCCAACGCTTGCAGCACCTGCGCATCGACCAGATGACGCGTATTGGCACCGCCAGGGGTGGCCACAACCAGGATGTCGACGGCGCCAGCCAGCTGCACAGGGCTCTCGCACCAGGTGTAAGGCACGTCCTGGCGTGGTGTTCGGCTGTGGTAACTGACGGTCATGTCGAAGCCGAGATTGGCACGTTTGGCAATGGCCAGGCCCACTGCGCCCAGGCCGAGAATGCCGAGGCGCTTGCCGCTCACAGAGGGGCTGATCACCCGGTTCCACTCGCCCCGCCGTGTGCTGGCATCGGCACGCGGGATGTCGCGCAGCAGCGCCAGCAGCATGGCCAGGGTGTGATCAGCCACAGCCGCGGCATTGGCGCCGGCGCCGTTGGTAACGGTGATGCCGCGGGCAGCGGCGGCGGCCAGGTCTACTTGTTCGTAACCGGCGCCGATCACGCAGATGATCTGCAGCTTGGGCAAGGCTTCGATTTCGGCAGCGGTCAGGCCCAATGGGCCGCGAGTGAGCACGGCATCGATTTCGGCGGCGTGGCGCTGGATGGCGTCGGCGCGCAGTTGCGGGGACGGGGCGCGGATCAGGCGGTAGCCGGCCTGCTCCAGCAGGGGCAGGTAATCGTCGACGGTCTCCACCAGTACCAGGACTGTTTTCCTCATGCTCACCCTCCGGCTCGAATTCGAAGGGGCATTATGGGGAGTCTGTGAGCGCTTGCCGATGTTTTTGTGTGGCCCTTGAGATCCAGCGCCGCCCGCGCGGCGCTCGATCTCAAGGGCCACACAAAAACATCGACGAGCACTTACAAGCCCACACGTTTACTGCGCGAACGCCCGCCCAAGCCCGCCCGGCACGCCACTGCTGTCGGTTTCCTGCCACGGGCCATCCGGGCTCAGCGACCAGCTCCAGCCACTGTTTTCATAGCGGTAATAGGTGCGCTGCCGGTAGAAGGTGTTGGGCTTTTTCTCCAGCACATACACACCCAGCTTAGGGTCCCAGTGGCTGGCCCCACCCGGTGGCGGGGCAAAGCTTGCGGACGTGCGCGGCATCGGTTTGGGGATCGCCGCAGGCTTGCTCGGCTGGGTGGAAGGCTGGCTGCCCGGCAACGGCTTGACCACCGGCCCCTTTTGCGGCGGCACCGTCTCGATCGGCGGTGCCGGCTGCTCGTACGGCTCACGCACCGTACACGCGGACAAACCCAAGGCCAGGGTAATCAGGGTCAGGCGGACGGCGTTTCGCATGGCAGTGTTCTCTTACAGGTCGGGGCTGTCGATGGTCAGGTGCTGAAGGGCCTGGGTAGTGTTGGCCAGCGGTGCGCCCTGGCCGATCCACTCGCCATGGGTGGGCTGGCCCGCGCGCGATACGCGTCCAACCAGTTGGACTTCGGCAAAGTCGGACAGTTTCATCTGCGGCATCATCGCATCGGCGTCGGACAACTCGACTTCCAGTGGCAACTGCGCCACGGTCACTCGCTTGGCCGCCAGCGGCATGGGCGGGCCGTTGCTGGCACGGGCGAAGATGAACACGGTGTCGTCGGGTTTGACCTTGTCCTTCAGGGCGGCTGCCAGTTCAACCCGCACTTTCAGGCGCGCAGCCACCGCTACCGAAGGCTTGGCACCGGTGCTGCCCAGGCGTTCAGCCGCGCGGTCGATGCCGCCTTGCAGCGCTGCCCGCGAGGCATCGCCTTCAGGCAGTTGCGCCAGCAGGCGCTTCCAGTAATCGATGGCCTCCTGATAACGCTCGCCCTCGAATGCGGCGATGCCACGCAGGCCAAGGCTGGTGACTTCGTTCGGGTCGGCCTTGAGCGCCTCGTCGGTCAGCGCCTGCACCTGCGGGCTCCATTGCTTGTTGGCGGCAAAGTACTGAGCCTGGGCCCACTGGCCCAGCAACTCGGGCTGGCGGCCGGCCAGGGCCACGGCGCGCTCGTAGGCCTTGGCGGCATCTGCCGGGCGCTGCTCGGCCATGTAGGCGCGGCCAAGGAAGTACAGGCCCTCGGCGGAGTCCGGCTGGGCCTGAACGGCGCGCTCCAGGCGCGTGGTCATCTCTTCCATCGACTTAGGCGCTGCGGCGAACTCCTGCGTCAGCTCGACCTTGTCAGCGGCGCCAAAGTGCAGGTACAAGCCAAGCGCCATGGCTGGCACCAGCACCGCGGCCAACAGGGGCAGCACCTTGCCCAGGTGGCCCTGGCGAGGCGCCTCGGCACCCTCGGTGTCGGCCAGCAGCTCACGCGCAGCTTCATCGCGGCCGTTGGCCAGTTGCGTTGCGTCCAGTACACCAGCGGCCTGCTGGGCCGCCAATTCGGCGACACGCTCCTGATATAGGGCAACGTTCAATGCGGTGCGGTCTTCTTCCTGCTGGCGGCTCCGGCCACGCAGGATCGGGATCAGCAGAAAGCCGAGGGCGGCGAGCAGCAAGAGGCCCGCGCTTAGCCAGAATTCAGTCATGGTTCTGTTCTTTATCCAGCAGTTTGGCGAGACGCTCGCGTTCTTCGACGGACAGCTCATGCGAGCCTTGGGCAGCCGGCACGCGACGCCGACGGACAATGACCGCCAGCGCCACGAAGCCCCCCACCAGCAGAATGCCCGGGCCGAACCAGAGCAACCAGGTACGGCCACTGAGCGCCGGCTTGTAGCGCACGAAGTCGCCATAGCGGTCGACCATGAAGTCGACGATCTGCTGGTTGCTCTTGCCTTCCCCAAGCATGCGGAAGATCTCGCGGCGCAGGTCGGCGGCTATCGGCGCGTTGGAATCGGCGATGTCCTGGTTCTGGCATTTGGGGCAGCGCAGTTCCTTGGTCAGTTGCTGATAGCGCTCGCGCTCGGCGTCGTCGCGGAACTGGTAGGTATCGATGGCCGCCCTGGCCATGCCAGCCACACTCAGGCCGAGCACGGCAGCAGCAAGCCAGCGCTTCATGGCTTGGCCTCGTCCACCAGGCCCTGGTACAGCGGCGCCAACTGCTCGCGCCACACCGTGGCATCGACGATGCCGACGTGCTTGTAGCGGATGATGCCCTTGGCGTCGATCAGGAAGGTTTCCGGCGCACCGTATACCCCCAGGTCCAGGCCCAGGCCGCCCTGCTCGTCGCGGATGTCCAGCTGGTACGGGTTGTGGAACTCGGCCAGCCACTTCACGGCGGCGGCGTTGTCGTCCTTGTAGTTGATGCCATGGATCACCACGCCCTGCTGGGCCAGTTGATTCAGGTACGGGTGCTCGACCTTGCACGACGGGCACCAGGTGGCCCATACGTTGACCAGCGCCGGGCGGCCGAGAAGGTCGGCCTGGGTCAGGTTGCGATCGCCTTGAGTCGAGGCGAGGGAGAACGCCGGGAACGGCTTGCCGATCATTGCCGACGGCAACTCATCCGGCTTGAGAAACAGCCCTTTGTAGAGGAAAACCGCCATCAGCAGGAATACTGCCAGTGGCACCACCATGATCCAACGCTTCATGCAGCTGCTCCAGACACGCCCAGGACATCACGCACCCGGGTCTTGACCTTGACGCGGTAGCGCCGGTCGA
Source organism: Pseudomonas sp. P39-UII1 (assembly GCF_039672635.1). Classification (NCBI taxonomy): domain Bacteria; kingdom Pseudomonadati; phylum Pseudomonadota; class Gammaproteobacteria; order Pseudomonadales; family Pseudomonadaceae; genus Pseudomonas; species Pseudomonas sp. P39-UII1. The sequence continues at coordinate 161,560 of NZ_JBDFPP010000008.1, read as the reverse complement.
AGGCCGCCAGCAAACCGCCCAGGCCGGTCAGCAGACCACCCAGCCAGATCCAGCGGACATAAGGCTTGATATGCACACGTACGGCCCAGGCGCCGTTTTCAAGCGGCTCGCCAAGGGCGACGTACAGGTCACGGGTGAAGCCGGCATCGATGCCCGCCTCGGTCATCATCGACTGCTGCACGGTGTACAGGCGCTTTTCAGGGTGCAGCGTGGTCACTTCACGGCCGTCACGGCTGACTACAACGGTGCCCTTGTCGGAGATGAAGTTCGGGCCTTCGAAGTGCTTGGCCCCCTGGAACAGGAACTGGTAACCACCCAGCTCGACGCTTTCGCCCGGTGCCAGGCGCAGGTCACGCTCGGCACTGTTGTTGCTCGACAGCACCACGCCCAAGGCGCACACCGCCAGGCCCAGGTGCGCCAGCTGCATGCCCCAGTAGCTGCGGGTAAGGCCACGCACGCCCTTGGCCAGGCCCTTGTGGCGGGTTTTGTCGAGCACGTCGCGCAGCCCGCTGAGCACCACCCAGGCCGCCAGGGCGAAGGCGGTCAGGGTCGGCCAGTCGAAGTCATCGACGATGAAGCCTGCCACGGGCGCCAGCACGGCGCTGCCGATCAGCACCGGGGTCAGCATGCTGGCCAGCCATTTGCCGGGGGTGTCCTTCCAGCGCACCACCACACCCACGCCGAGCACGATCATCAGCAACGCCATCAGCGGCAGGAACAGCGCGTTGAAGTACGGCGGCCCCACCGACAGCTTGGCGCCGGTGAGCGCATCGAGCACCAACGGGTAGAGGGTGCCGAGCAGGATCATCGAAGCCGCCACCACCAGCACCAGGTTGTTGGCCAGCAGCAGCGTTTCGCGGGACCACAGGGCAAAGCCGACCTGGCTTTTCACCACCGGGGCGCGCAGGGCGAACAGGGTCAGCGAGCCGCCGACCACAAACAGCAGGAAAATCAGGATGAACACGCCGCGCGACGGGTCGGCAGCAAACGCATGCACCGAGGTCAGCACGCCGGAGCGCACCAGGAAGGTGCCCAGCAGGCTCAACGAGAACGCGGCAATCGCCAGCAGCACGGTCCAGCTCTTGAACACGCCGCGCTTTTCCGTCACCGCCAGCGAGTGGATCAGCGCCGTGCCCACCAGCCAGGGCATGAACGAGGCGTTTTCCACCGGGTCCCAGAACCACCAGCCGCCCCAGCCCAGCTCGTAATAGGCCCACCAGGAGCCCAAGGTGATGCCCACGCCGAGGAACGCCCAGGCGACGATGGTCCACGGCCGCGACCAGCGGGCCCAGGCCGCATCCAGGCGCCCGCCCAGCAAGGCGGCGATGGCGAAGGCGAAGGCGACGGAAAAACCCACGTAGCCCATGTACAGCATCGGCGGGTGGACGATCAGGCCGAAGTCCTGCAGCAATGGGTTGAGGTCGCGGCCATCGGTCGGCACTTGCGGCAACAGGCGCTGAAAGGGGTTGGAGGTGATGATCAGAAAGCTCAGGAACCCCACGCTGATCATGCCCATCACCGCCAGCACCCGCGCCAGCATCACTTGCGGCAACTGGCGCGAGAACACCGAGACGGCGAAGGTCCAGCCACCCAGGATCAACGCCCAGAGCAGCAACGACCCCTCGTGCGCGCCCCACACGGCGCTGAACTTGTAGTACCAGGGCAAGGCGCTGTTGGAGTTGCTGGCCACATAGGCGACCGAGAAGTTGTCGGTCATGAAGGCGTGGGTGAGGCAGGCGAAGGCAAACGCCAGGAAGGCAAATTGCCCCCAGGCGGCCGGGCGTGCCAGGCTCATCCACAGGCTGTCGCCACGCCATGCGCCGAGCAACGGCACCGTGGCCTGAACCACGGCAAAGCAGATGGCCAGAATCATCGCCAACTGGCCGAGTTCAGGGATTACCAGCGCTGCGTTCATGGCTTGGCCTCCGTACCGGTGGCCGCCTGGCCGCTTTCCTTCAGGGCTTTGGTGACTTCCGGCGGCATGTACTTTTCATCGTGCTTGGCCAGCACTTCATCGGCCACCACCACGCCCTCGGCATTCAGCTTGCCCAGCGCGACGATGCCCTGCCCTTCGCGGAACAGGTCGGGGAGGATACCGCGGTAAGTGATCGGCACCGACTTGTTGAAGTCGGTGACCACGAAGCGCACATCGAGCGAATCGGCCGAGCGCTCAAGCGAGCCCTTCTCGACCATGCCACCGGCGCGAATGCGCGTGTCCAGCGGCGCTTCGCCATTGGCGATTTGCGTCGGGGTATAGAACAGGTTGATATTCTGCTGCAGGGCGCTCAAGGCAAAGCCGACGGCAACCGCGACCCCGACCAACAGGCCGAGAATCAGGAACAGGCGTTTCTTGCGCTGCGGATTCACTGGTTGTTCTCCCGGCGCAAACGGCGCGCCTCTTCTTGCAGATAGCGACGGCGGGCCAGCAATGGCGCGGCGACATTGAGCGCCAGCACCGCCAGGCAGATGCCGTAGGCCGACCAGACGTACAGGCCATGGTGGCCCATGGCGAGAAAATCGCCGAATGAAGAAAAGCTCATCACGCGGCCCTCCGACCCAGGCTGTTCAACACCTCTTCCCTGACCCAGCTGGCGCGCGCTTCGCGCTTGAGCACTTCAAGGCGCATGCGCAGCAGCAGCACGGCGCCGAAGAAGCAATAGAAGCCCAGCGCCGTGCACAACAACGGCAGCCACATCTCGGCGGGCATGGCGGGCTTTTCGGTCAGGGTGAAGGTGGCGCCCTGGTGCAGGGTGTTCCACCATTCAACCGAATACTTGATGATCGGAATGTTGATCACCCCGACGATGGCCAGCACCGCGCAGGCCTTGGCCGCGCTGTCACGGTTACTGATCGCCTGGCCCAGGGCGATGATGCCGAAGTACAGGAACAACAGGATCAGCATCGACGTCAGCCGCGCATCCCACACCCACCAGCTGCCCCAGGTCGGCTTGCCCCAGATGGCCCCCGTGACCAGCGCCACGGCGGTCATCCAGGCGCCAATGGGCGCAGCGCACTGCAGGGCAACATCGGCCAGCTTCATCTTCCACACCAGCCCCACCACCCCGGCGACCGCCAGCAGCACGTAGCAGGACTGCGCCAGCATGGCGGCCGGCACGTGGATATAGATGATGCGGAAACTGTTGCCCTGCTGGTAATCCTCAGGGGCAAACGCAAGGCCCCAGACCACCCCGGTGGCCAGCAGCAGGATGGCGGAGACGGTCAGCCACGGCAGCATGCGGCCGCTGATGGCATAGAACCATTTGGGGGAGCCCAGTTTGTGGAACCACGTCCAGCTCATTTTCATCAGGGTACATCCAGGGTATTAGCCGGGCTTGAGAGCCCGGGACTCGTTATTCACCGACGCTGATCTTCAGGCCGGCCGCTATCGCAAAGGGTGCCAGTGTGACTGCCAGGGCCGTGAGGCTGGCCAGCCAGAGCAGATGGCCGGTGGCCGGCATATTCTGCAATGCCGCCTGCAACGCACCACTGCCCAGGATCAACACAGGGATATATAACGGCAGAATCAGCAACGCCAGCAGCAACCCGCCGCGCTTCAGGCCCACCGTCAACGCCGCACCAACCGCGCCCAGCAGGCTCAACACCGGCGTGCCCAGCAGCAGCGAGCCGAGCAACACCGGCAGGCAATGGCTCGGCAGCCCCAGCATCAATGCCAGCAGTGGCGCCAACAATACCAGCGCCAGCCCGGAAAAGATCCAGTGTGCCAGGACCTTGGCCAGCACCAGCAGCGCCAGCGGGTGCGGTGACAACACCCATTGCTCCAGTGAGCCGTCCTCGAAATCGCTGCGGAATAGCCCGTCCAACGACAGCAGCACGGCCAGCAAGGCCGCGACCCAGACCAAGCCTGGCGACAAGGTTTGCAACAATTGGCTTTCCGGGCCAACCGCCAGCGGGAACAGCGCCACCACGATGGCGAAGAACACCAGTGGGTTGGCCAGCTCTGCCGGCCGGCGGAACAACAGCCGCGCTTCGCGGCGCAGCAACAGAATGAATACGCTCATGCCGCCCATTGCCCCAGGTTCAATTCGCGGTAGCCGGAAGGCTTGCGATCGAGACTGTGATGGGTGGTCAGCACCACGGTGCCGCCCTGCTCGCAATGGGCCGCCAGGTGCGCTTCGAGCTGAGCCACGCCCTGCTTGTCGAGGGCCGTGAACGGCTCGTCGAGAATCCACAGTGGCGGGCTGTCCAGGTACAGCCGGGCCAATGCCACCCGGCGCTGCTGGCCGGCAGACAGGGTATGGCAGGGTACGTCTTCGAAACCGCGCAGGCCGACGGCCGCCAGCGCAGCCCAGATCACCTCGGTGCTGGCCGGCTGGTGCAGCGCGCACAACCACGCCAGGTTTTCCTCGGCGGTGAGCAGGTCCTTGATGCCCGCAGCATGGCCGATCCACAGCAGGATACTGGCCAAGGCATGCCGTTGTTCGGCCAATGGCTTGCCGCCCAGCAGGATCTGCCCGGCGGTCGGCTGCATCAGCCCGGCCAACAGGCGCAGCAGGCTGGTCTTGCCGCTGCCGTTGGGGCCACTGATCTGCAGCATGTCGCCCGGGCGCAACTCGAAATCGAGGTGCTCGAACAGCAGGCGCCAGTCGCGCTCGCAGGCCAGGCCTGCGGCTTGGAGGTGAAGGGTCACGGATTCGCCTTATGCAAATTGAACGAACGGTCGATGCATTTACCTGCGCTTGCTTCTGGGCTGAGAAGGGCAGCACGCATTATTACATCCATGGCAACGCTGCCAAGCGATAGATCCGCATGATTGTATACAGTCATGCCTGAGATCAACAAAACCATTCGTTGCACCAGGCATGCGCAACAAGCACAGCCTGACCTGACAATTCTGACAGTTGTGCCGTTTTTTTGCGCCGGTCATGCTCGAACTGGGCCATTCATCGGAGAGACGAAATGAACTCGGTACCTCAGCAGACTGCGGATGACATCATCAACTGGGCGCAGGGCCGTCCTTCGGAAGGAAGCTTTCTCAGGGGCAGTATGGCAATAGTTGCCTACGACACCGATACGCTTAACCTTCTACTGACAAGGCTCCAGGAATCCCAGCACGATTGGCCGGAAAAAGTGATCAACGGCATCGACACGATTACCCCAGGGCAAACCTGGCGAGCCGTTTCTTCGACGCTCGGCCGGGGCCGTCTGATCGTCGACAAAACGACGCTGGCGGACACCATACTGACCATACGCGAACCGATCACCTGGCGTATGGAGACGGAGCTGTCTCGATCGGATGGCCATCCTTTGCGAACCCCCTTCAAGATCACGATTCTTCCCAGCGGGGGTCAGTATCTCAATACCGAATACTACGCAGCTGAAAACAGCGCCATCCTTGCGGAGGATGGTGCCATAAGCCTGGGCTGGGGCCACGCACCACGTTTTTTCCTCAGCGATGCGCAAGGCAGTAATCGTGACGAGGAGGGTGCAAGGGGCCTGGCCACACACTTGCGCCATGCCCCTGACCAGACGTTCACGCTGAAGAAAGGCCGACCCTTTGCCGGCGTGAAACCCGTGAACCTTTTCATACGCACGCATCGGGCCAGCGCAGACGCCCACCAGACACTGGTACATGTGGCCGCACCCGACGCCAATCCCACGCTACCTGACCCTAACGGCCAGAAATACCTTATCGTTACCAAGAATCTCTTAATTCCATGGCGGCTCCCCTACCTGGCTACCACGTTTTTCTCCACGTCCCAGATGCGTGCGTCAGGTTTCAGCACGGAAGGTATTGAGTACCTGTGCGACCTGTTGGCTGGGGGCATGGTCGAGTCATTCAAGCTTGCTGAAAGGGATACCGCTGTTAGGCAAGAAAGTGTGGGCATTTACGCATATTCTGAGTCACTCCTTGAGAGTAACACCCGGCGGCGCGCGGATTATGCTGCCAATCCTGTCTTCATCGTACACAATGAAGGCGCCGGGGCCTATAAACTGGAGACTTTCCCTCCCACCGATTCAGCGACTTGGGAATTGCGCAATCCAGCAGTGGGAACCTTGCTGAATACTGATAAGCAATGGAAGTACGTTCCGCCTGCTCCCAACGCTTCGACGGCTTACGACGAGGGTAAAACCAACGTGCCCTGCGCACTTAAAGCCAGTCTCCCGGAGCTTCCCCTGAGCGTCGACACCCTGGTATGCAAAGTCGGCCAGGAGCCATCTCTTTGCTATCACACGGTGTTGCATACCGCACCGACCCACTTCTTTCAAGCCGACGAACATCAGGGCAACTTGCGTTTATCAATGTTCTATCACCCGCGCGGTGGGGGGAATCCAGTGGTGGTGGACCCCGCTACCATTGAATGGACGTTTCTCGTCGGTGAAGGCACAGTCGATGAACGAGGCGTCGTCAGCCTTTCCGACAGCGCAGCTACTCGCTTGACGGTGCTGGCGGCCATTGAACCTGACGAACGTAAATGGTACTGGTGTTGGATAGTAATCCCGGCCCAGTTCAGCGTGAGTGAACTCATCGAACTGTACAAGGGATCGTGACCTATCATCACTCTCCCAAGCAACGCTTCAAGTCATCGATCTTGCTGCCGTTACCCTGACAAGAATGCTCCAGATTCGTGGGGTCGCCGCTTGGCCGCCCCACTCGACAAATTGCGGTAAGCAAAAATGACTGACATCAATGGCCTCAACGCATCAACCGCCATCGGTCACCAGGCGGTCAAGGTCGCAATGGCCGGTGAGTTGTTAAGGTTGTCCCAGGCCCAACCCGGCCTGCTGAAACCCGGTGAGACGGCGCAGGCCGAAGTGCTGACCTTGCGTCAGACCGGTAGCACCTTCCAGCTGGTGCTGCAGGTGATCCAGGCCAATGGCACCCAGACCCAGGTCCAGGCCAATGCCAGCCAGCCGATTGCGCCAGGCAGCCAGATCACCGTCAGCCAGCCGCAAAGCAACCGCCTGGCGGTGATGGTGCAACAGGCCAGCGCCAGCAATGTCGCCACCCTGGTCCAGCTCGATACCAGCAAGGTCCCAGTGGGCACCTTGCTGCAGGGCAAGGTCCTGACCAACCAGCCGTTGCCGCAAAACCCAGGGCAAGCTGCCAGCTTCCGCTCGCTGGTGAGCCTGCTCAACACCGCCCAGGCCGGCGCCACACTGACCATCGACAGCCCTCGCCCGCTGCCGGTCGGCAGCCTGCTCAGCGCCCTGGTGCAAGGCGACCAGTCGCTGCGCTTCATGCCGCTCAGTGGGCGCCAAGGCCAGTTGAACATCGCCCAGCAGTTGCTCACCCAGCAAGGCCGCCAGGCGTCCCTGCCCGGCCTGCTCAACGCCCTGCAGCAGCTTGCCAGCAGCGCGAGCAGCGATGGCGAACTGCGCAGCAGCGCCAACAGCCTGCTGGCAAGCCTGCCGGATGCTCGCCAGCTCAGCGACGGTAGAGCACTCGCCCAGGCCCTGAACAACAGTGGCGTTTTCCTTGAGGCCAAGCTGCTCGGCGGCTTCAGCGCCGACATGGCCAGCGACCTCAAGTCTCAACTGCTGCGGCTGGTGGCCCAGGCCTCGGCGAACGCGCCGAGCAACCCGCTGACCGCCTCCGCCACCCTGGCCCAGGCCTTGCCGGCCATGGCCCGCAACGCGCTGGGCATGCTCGACCGGGTCAGCCCGCGGACACCGTCCGGGGCCTTTCCGCTGCCCTCGCGGCTGCTGCAGGCCATGGAATACGAAAGCGATCTGCAGCAACTGTTGCGCCTGGCCGCTGCTGCGATTTCGCGCCTGCAAAGCCACGCCCTGAGCAGCCTGCAGCAATCAGGCACGCTGGATAACGGCAATCTGCAGACTACCTGGCAGACGGAGATCCCGGTACGCCACGGCCAAGACTTCATCCCCTTGCAGATGAAGTTGCAGCGCGAACAAACGCCAGAGCAGCAGGCCGAGCGCAAGCGCGGGCGACAAGACCCACTGCAGGCGCTGTGGCGCATCGACCTTGCCTTCGACCTGGCTCCGCTTGGCCCCCTGCAAGTCCAGGCGCAACTGAGCCAAGGGCGGTTGTCGGGCCAGCTGTGGGCTGAACGTGAACAGACCGCGCAACTGATAGACAAACAGCTCGGTGAACTGCGTGGATGCCTGCTGGCTCGCGGCTTGGTGGTCGGTGACCTGGAGTGCCATGCAGGCATCCCACCGCAGGGCCCGCACACCCGGGTGGAACAACGCTGGGTGGACGAAACCGCATGAGTGACACCACACTGCGCCAGGCCATCGCCTTGAGCTACGACGGCCAACAGGCGCCAACGCTCACCGCCAAAGGCGACGACGATCTGGCCGAGGCCATCCTCGCGATCGCCCGAGAGCATGAAATTCCAATCTATGAAAACGCCGAGCTGGTTCGCCTGCTGGCGCGCCTTGAGCTGGGCGAGCAGATCCCCGAGGCACTGTACCTGACCATCGCCGAGATCATCGCCTTTGCCTGGCGACTGCGCGGCAAAGTGCCGGTCGGCTTCGACGATGCGCCTGCAGCCGAGCGCGATATCACCCCGGCACCGCCGCTGCTGCCTGGCGCTGGGCTTTAACTATCTACCGCCAGCCGGTACTGCCATGCGCCCACCCTTGTCAGCCTCGCAGACAAGGTGACCGCCATGATCGACAGCAAAATCAACGCCGACGGCGTGCAGTTCGTAGTAGACCATCTGGCCAATGTGCCACGCCCGGACCGTGAAGCCAGCCGCCTGATCCGCCAGTGGCTGGCCGGGCAAGATGTGGATATCGACCCCGATCAGGTCGATGTGGTCACCCTCCATTACCGGCCCGATGAACAGGGCTACCTGGCAACGGTCCAGCAGGCCCAGAGCATGACCCAGGCCCTGCTCGGCAACTGGCAGGGCGAATCCGCCAACAACCTGTTCGGCGCCTTGTTCGCAGCGCCGTGGGCTGGGGCTTTTCCGCAAGGGCCGCTGAGGCTGGTCGAGCGCCTGCCGGCGCCGAGCTTCAGCTATCAGGGTGCTGCATTCGAAGTCTACAACGGGCTGTTCAAGCGCACCGAGCCCGCCCGTTACGATGCCTCGACGCACGTGCAGATCCCGGCCGAAGCCTTCCAGCGCTTCATCGAGCAACTGGATTTTCATGGCCCGTTCAAAGCCATGCTCGACACCTACTGGCAGCAGCACAAGGACAATCATCGCCTGGCCGGTAAGCTCAATTTCATCGCGGCCTGCAACGCCCAGGTCAGCCAGGGCCGCCTCAGCGATGCCGCCCGCAAACTGGCCTGGCGAGCCGCCGGGCTCATGCCGCGACGCCGCAAAATTCGGTTGAGCACGCTGAACATCTATGGCTACACGGCCACCGATCTGTTGTACATCAATGACCCCGACAGCGATCTGACCCTGCTGTACATGCCAGGTAACAGCTCGCCTTTGCTTGAATTCGAAAGCGAAAACCTACTCAAGGACTGGGTGGGCGATCAGTGCAAGGACCCTACCCGGCGCGAGGCACTCAAGCAGCACTTCAGGCTCGCCGACCGCCCCCCAGGCCTCGATTTCAGTGGTCTGGACACGGCCCTCGAGGGCCTTGGCGATTATCCAAACCGGCACCGACTGCCGCCTGAACATGGCTTTTTCAACGATGATGGTGTCTGGGCACCCAGAACCTATGTGAACTACAAACCTGGCAAATACAACCCCAAACTGACCGGGGATATGTTCGCGGCCTTGACCGAGCGCCAGCGCCAGCGCAGTTACGACGATGCAGACTTCGTCATTACCACCGATAGCCAGGTAACCAAGGGCAAATGGCGTGGCTACCTCACCAATACCCTCAACCTGCTGGCACCCCTGTGCCTGGTAGTTCCAGGGCTGGCACCGCTGCTGGCGATCGGAGGCATTGCCCAGCTGGGCCTGGGCCTGGACCAGGTGATCAATGGCGGCAGCCTGAAAGCCAAGCAGGACGGTGTTGGCGACATAGCCTGGGGGCTGTTCAACGCCGCACCGCTGGCGATAGAAGGTACGGCAAGCATCAAGGCACTGTTCGAATTCAAAAGTGACGGTTTTGTCATGCCACGCGAGGTCAACGGGCAGTTCGGCTATCCGTTGAGCCCGACCAGTCCACCGCGGCTACCAGAGCCAGAGGGAGCGGTCTATTTTCACAACCACTACCCCATCGCGCCGCTTGCCGAAGGCGACCCGGATATTGCCGGAGCAGTGGTACGTGTACCGCGCTACGATGGCGAACTCGATACCCTCGACGCCAGCATCGAGGGCTACAACGCGCATGTGGTCTACGACCTGGAGCGGGATGCATTCATTCGCGAGGGCGACCTGAACGACGTCAACCCGCCAGCATTCATCGCCGTCCCCAACAGCCGCGACCTGGTCGCCCTCAAAATGCCCCGCCCAGTGACCGACGCCATGCGCACCCGCAGCCTGCGTGCCATGGGTATCGATTTGCCGCTGCCGGTGCATGTCCCGACACTGGCGCCAGAAAGCGCGCCAATTCCCAAACGGATATCCAGCCTGTGGGTCGGCGACAACGTCATCAGCGAACCATTACTGGCGAACCTTGCCGCCAACGCTGAGCGCCTCAGCGACAGTGAATACAGCCTACGGCTGTTCCTGTCGAAGGCCTCGCCTACAGCCTATGAACAAAATGCAAGCCTGCTGGCAGCCCGGGCGCCAGGCCTGCAGGTGCTTCCACTTGAAGAGCAGGCTTTCTTCCGAGCGTTTCGCCAGAGCCGCTATCACGCGCAATACGAGGCAGCACTGGATGGCAATGGGGGCATTGCGACCAACTACGCCTCGGCCTCCGATGTTCTGCGTTATCCGATGCTGCATCACGAAGGCGGTTTGTACATGGATGTCGACGACTCGTTGCTGGCAGCCGGGGAGCACCCCGAGATCATCAATGGACAGCCGGTAGGGCAGCCCAGCGAATCGATCGATCAGGTGGCGCTGCACACCGGGCCCAGTGGCCTGCTGCTGGCACCCCCCATGTCCAACGAGAAAATGAGCATGAACTGCCTGTACAACACCAGCCTCATCGGCAGTCACCCAGGCAACCCAGTGCTCGAGGCGATTTCCGAGGAAATGCTCGCACGTTATCAGACCGCCACAGACTTCTACGACAGCCGCCCGAGCCTGGCGCAGGACCCGGCGGGTTTTTACCGCTATGCCAGCAAACTCAGCTATATGACCGGCCCAGCGCTGGTCACCGAGGTCGTCGACCGCCACCTGCCGGGCCTGCGTACCCTGCGCCAGATCATCAACCTGCACACCATGCCGCGTATCAATACCTATAGCTTCATCGACGTTGCACAGGCCAACGCAGCGCTGAGAAAGCTCCTGCCCCTGAACCGTTTTGCCAAGGTCGGCGGCAACCACTCGTGGGTGAATAACTGAGATGACGTCCGTAACGCTTCCCTCCACCCCCTCGTCAGCGATTGGCCAGGCAGGCGTACGTCATGTCACGTCGCTGCTCAGCCGTGTGCCCCGTCCCGATCGTCAAGCCGGCGCTGCAATAGGCGCGGGGCACGACAGCAGAACCTCGACCTGGACCCCGATACCTCCCAACCGCCGTCAAGGAGCCCGGTGCAGCTTGCTCATCAGCTCCGCCTCGGCCTGGGTCAGCCCGCAGGTTTCGGTCAGTTCCGAAATGCTCGCGCCCATGCCCACCAGCTTGGCTGCCTGGCTGAAGGTGACATTGCTCGGGTCACGTTGCTCCAGGCGCTCCAGCCGGTCGGGCACAGTGGCCACCTCGGTGCGCAATGCGTGGATGGCTTCGCCCATGCGCACGGTGCCGTTCTGGTAGTCATCCAGGCGCTTGGCCAGGTCCTTGATGCGCTGGTCACGCAGCGCATCACCCTGGGCCTGCTGGGCAGCCAGCTCGCGCTGGCGCTTGCTGTAGTTGAGGAAAAACCACAGGCTCAGCGCCCACAGCAGCGCCAGGAAGATGACAGCAACCTCGAAAATCAACTCAGATGTTCTCCAGCTCGGACCACTCTTCCTCGGTCATCATCTTGTCCAGCTCTACCAGGATCAGCAGCTCGCCGTTCTTGTTGCACACGCCCTGGATGAACTTGGCAGACTCTTCATTACCCACGTTCGGCGCAGTCTCGATCTCCGACTGGCGCAGGTAGACCACCTCGGCCACGCTGTCGACCAGGATGCCGACCACTTGCTTGTCGGCCTCGATGATGACGATACGGGTGTTGTCGGTCACCTCGGTGGGCATCAGGCCGAAGCGCTGACGGGTATCGATCACCGTCACCACGTTGCCACGCAGGTTGATGATGCCCAGCACGTAGCTGGGCGCGCCCGGTACCGGGGCGATCTCGGTGTAACGCAGCACTTCCTGCACCTGCATCACATTGATGCCGTAGGACTCATTGTCCAGCCGGAAGGTTACCCACTGCAGGATCGGATCTTCAGAACCCTGTGCAGACGACTTTTTCATTCCCCTAGCCCTCAAAATCCGCCAATGGCGGTGTGTTCGCAGTTATTTGTGTTTGGCATGCAGCTGCTTGACCGCGCCACTGGCGATCAGCTCGGCCAGTTCGGCGACGTCCAGCAGCGCACACATGTGTTCGATCACCGTGCCGGCCAGCCACGGGCGCTGGCCACGCTGGCTGCGCCACTTGATCTCGGACGGGTCCAGGCGCAGCGAGCGGCTGACCTGGTGCACCGCCAGCCCCCATTCATAGCCCTGGACGGAAATCACGTAATGCAGGCCCTGGCGAAAATCGTCGCGGTAGCGGTCGGGCATCACCCAACGTGCGGTGTCCAGCACCTTCAGGTTGCCCGCCTGGCAGGTCAGGATGCCGAGAAACCAGTCAGGCTGGCCGAACAGCGGCGTCAGCTCCTGGCCTTGCAGGCTGTAGATCGAACCCAGGCACACCAGCGGCACCGCCAGGGTCAGCCCGGCGACGTCGAACAGCAGGCACTCGAACGGCTCGGCAGCCCAGGCCGGTCGACCGTCGAGCGTGGCGGGCGGTGCTGGCACATCCGGCGCAGGCAGGTGCACTTCGACCAGCGGCGCGACCGGTTCAGGGGCCTGGACCTCAGTCAGGACGGGGATGCTGGCCTCGGCCACCACCTCGGCCTCGACCACCGCCACCACCGGCTCTTCGACAGGCAAAACCGTTGGCAGAACCTTCAGCTGCGGTTCGGCGAAAGGCTTCGCAACGCTGCTGGCAACAGGGGCCTGCTGGCGCACATCGCGGGCCTGCTCTTCGCGCACGGCGGCGGCAAACTCGTCGCTCGCGGCGGGCAGGTCAAGTATGTCCTCAGCCTCGGTGGCTTCCTGCAGCAGGCCATCGAGATACGATTGCAGCGCCAGTTGCGGCCGGGTGCCGGTCTTCACGGTCATGACGCCACCTGCACGGCAGTCTTGTAGGTGAGCAGGTGCTTGAGCAGCGCCCGGTAGGCGATCACGCCGCGGCTCTTGCCATCGAACTGTGACGGCGTGACGCCGTTGCGGCTGGCATCGCGCAAGCGTGTGTCGACCGGGATATAGCCCTGCCACACCTGCTGTCCATAGGTATCGCGCAGCACCTTGAGGGTGCCCAGCGAGGCCTGGGTACGGCGGTCGAACAGGGTCGGCACGATCTGGTACGGCAAGGCCTGCTTGCGCGAACGGTTGATCATGGCCAGCGTGCCGATCATCCGCTCCAGGCCCTTGACTGCCAGGAACTCGGTCTGTACCGGGATCACCAACTGCTGGCTGGCAGCCAGGGCATTGACCATCAGCACGCCGAGCAGCGGCGGGCTGTCGATCAAGGCAAAGTCGAAATCCTGCCACAACTGCGCCAGACTCTTGGCGACCACCAGGCCCAGGCCACTCTGCCCGGGCGACTGACGCTCCAGCACCGCCAGTGCGGTGCTCGACGGCAGCAGCGAGATGCGCTCGTGGCTGGTAGGCAGCAGCAGTTGCCCGGGCAGGCCGTCAGGCACCTGGCCCTTGTGCAGGAACAAGTCGTAGCAGCTGTGCTCCAGGGCATCGGGGTTGTGCCCGAAATAGCTGGTCATCGAGCCGTGGGGGTCGAGGTCGACGACTACCACGCGCTTGCCCGCCTCGGCCAGCAGGCCGGCCAGGGCGATGGTGGTGGTGGTCTTGCCGACCCCGCCTTTTTGATTGGCTACTGCCCAGACTCTCATAGGACAACTCTTGATTCATTGATGCCGCGGCCCCCTGTGGGAGCCGGCTTGCCGGCGATCACCGGCAGCGCCGGTGCCACACACCGCGTTGCCTGCATCGCCGGCAAGCCGGCTCTCACCGGGTATGGGGCGACAGAGAATTGACGAGTCACTGCCCCGCCGTCGTTACTGGCGTTGCCGGTGCACTTTGTGTGCCAGCACGGCGCAAGGCGGCGTCCGGGGTGGCGTTGGCGCTGCCGGAGCCGGTCAAACTGCGGCGTACTTCGAGGTTGCGGGAAATCACCAGCACCACCCTTCGGTTGCGCGCACGGCCTTCGGCCGTGTCGTTGCTGGCCACCGGCTGATATTCGCCATAACCTACCGACGCCATGCGCCCGGGGTTCACCCCTTCCATCGCCAGCAGGCGCACGATGCTCGCTGCACGCGCCGACGACAACTCCCAGTTGGTCGGGTACTGCGCCGTGCGGATCGGCAGGTTGTCGGTAAAGCCCTCGACGTGCACCGGGTTGGCGAACGGCTTGAGGATGTTCGCGACCTTTTCGATGATGTCGAACGCCTTGTCGCTGGGCATGGCATCACCGCTGCCGAACAGCAACGACGAGTTGAGCTCGATCTCCACCCACAGCTCGTTGCCGCGCACGGTCATCTGGTCGGACTTGATCAAGTCGCCGAACGCATCGCGCACGTCGTCGCTGATGGTTTTCAGTGGGTCCACGCTGTTCTGCGCAAGGCCCGCATCAATCTGTTCGCTGTCCTTGATCAACGGCTCGGCCGGCTTGACGCTAAGCGGCTGCTCATCGCCGATGGGGATCGGCTTCATGCTCCGCTCAGGGTCGTTGAACACCCCCAGCAGCGCTTGCGAGATGACCTTGTACTTGCCCTCGTTGATCGAGGAAATCGAATACATGACCACGAAAAAGGCGAACAGCAAGGTGATGAAGTCGGCGTACGACACCAGCCAGCGCTCGTGGTTTTCGTGTTCCTCGGTATGACGACGGCGACGCATGGGTTACTCCATGAAGCCTTGCAGCTTCAGCTCGATCGAGCGCGGGTTTTCACCCTCGGCAATCGACAACAAGCCCTCAAGCAGCATCTCGCGGTAGCGCGACTGGCGAATGACGATGGCCTTGAGCTTGTTGGCGACGGGCAGCAGGATCAGGTTGGCGCTGGCTACGCCGTAAATGGTGGCAACGAAGGCCACGGCAATGCCGTTACCCAGCTGAGAAGGGTCGGCCAGGTTGCCCATCACATGGATCAGGCCCATGACCGCACCGATGATACCGATGGTCGGCGCGTAGCCGCCCATGCTTTCGAACACTTTGGCTGCCTGGATATCGCGGCCTTCCTGGGTGAGGAAATCCACCTCCAGGATGCTGCGGATCGATTCGGGCTCGGCGCCATCGACCAGCAACTGCAAGCCCTTGCGCGCGTACGGGTCGGGCTCGGCATCCGCCACGCCCTCCAGGCCCAGCAGGCCCTCCTTGCGGGCCGTCAGGCTCCAGTTCACCACCCGGTCGATGCCGCCAGCCAGGTCCACCCGCGGCGGGAAGATGATCCAGCGCAAGATCTGCAAGGCACGCTTGAACGACGCCAGCGGCGACTGCAACAGCGCCGCTGCCAAGGTACCGCCAAGCACGATCAACGCCGCCGGACCATTGAGCAGCGCACCCACGTGCCCGCCTTCGAGGAAGTTGCCGCCGACAATGGCAACGAACGCCAGAATCAGGCCAATCAGGCTCAAAACATCCATCAGACGCAGGCCTCGACCAGGTGCTTGCCAATTTCATCCAGGCTGTACACCGCATCGGCCAGGTTGGCCTTGACGATGGCCATGGGCATGCCATAGATCACGCAGCTGGCTTCATCCTGGGCCCACACGGTGCTGCCGCCTTGCTTGAGCAGGCGCGCGCCTTCCCGGCCGTCGGCACCCATGCCGGTGAGCACCACCGACAGTACCTTGTCGCCGTACGACTTGGCCGCCGAGCCGAAGGTGATGTCCACGCACGGCTTGTAGTTCAGGCGCTCGTCACCGGGCAGGATCTTCACCGTGCCACGCCCATCGATCATCATCTGCTTGCCGCCGGGCGCCAACAGGGCCAGGCCCGGGCGCAACACGTCGCCATCCTCGGCTTCCTTGACGCTGATCCTGCACAGCTTGTCGAGGCGCTCGGCAAATGCCTTGGTGAACGCCGCCGGCATGTGCTGGATGAGCACGATCGGCGCCGGGAAGTTGCCAGGCAGCTGCGTCAGCACCCGTTGCAGGGCGACCGGGCCGCCGGTGGACGTACCGATGGCCACCAGCTTGTAGGGCTTGCGCTTGGGCGCTGGCGAATGCGTTGGCGAATGCGTTGGCGAGTGTGCGGGTGCCGGGGCCGTTGCACGGGCTGGCGCTGCCGCACGCGCCGGGGCGTGGCTGGCAAGGCTGCTGGCCGGGGCGTGGGCTACGCTGGCCGGGGCTGGCGCGGTGACCGGCGCGGGGCTTGCGTAACCGCCAAAGCGGCGGTTGCTGCGCGAAAGGGTATGTACCTTTTCGCACAGCATCTGCTTGACCTTTTCCGGGTTGCGCGAAATGTCTTCGAAGTTCTTCGGCAGGTAATCCACCGCACCGGCATCCAGCGCGTCGAGGGTTACCCGGGCGCCTTCGTGGGTCAGCGAGGAGAACATCAACACCGGCGTCGGGCAGCGCTGCATGATGTGCCGCACGGCGGTGATGCCATCCATCATGGGCATTTCGTAGTCCATGGTGATGACATCAGGTTTGAGCGCCAGTGCCTGGTCGATCGCTTCCCTGCCGTTGGTCGCGGTACCCACGACCTGGATCGTCGGGTCCGCCGAGAGGATTTCCGAGACGCGGCGGCGGAAGAAACCGGAATCATCCACCACCAGGACCTTGACTGCCATAAACACTCCATTAGGTGGCGCAGCCCGCCAGGGCGCGCCACCGAAATCAAATACGCCGCGCCGCGTAACGCTTGAGCATGCTCGGTACGTCGAGGATCAGCGCAATGCGACCGTCACCGGTGATGGTGGCGCCGGACATGCCCGGGGTGCCCTGCAGCATCTTGCCCAGCGGCTTGATCACTACCTCTTCCTGGCCCACCAGCTGGTCGACCACGAAGCCGATACGCTGGGTACCGACCGACAAGATCACCACATGGCCCTCGCGCTGTTCTTCATGCACCTGGCCCTGGACCAGCCAGCGCTTGAGGTAGAACAGCGGCAGCGCCTTGTCGCGCACGATCACCACTTCCTGGCCGTCGACCACGTTGGTGCGCGACAGGTCGAGGTGGAAGATCTCGTTGACGTTGACCAGCGGGAAGGCGAACGCCTGGTTGCCCAGCATCACCATCAGGGTCGGCATGATCGCCAGGGTCAACGGCACCTTGATGACGATCTTCGAACCCTGGCCCTTGGCCGAGAAGATGTTGATCGAGCCGTTGAGCTGGGAAATCTTGGTCTTCACCACGTCCATGCCGACACCACGGCCGGACACGTCGGAAATTTCCGTTTTGGTCGAGAAGCCTGGGGCGAAGATCAGGTTGTAGCAGTCCGACTCGCTCAGGCGCTCGGCGGCGTCCTTGTCCATCAGGCCCTTTTCCACGGCCTTGGCACGCAGGATGTTCGGGTCCATGCCCTTGCCGTCGTCCGAGATCGACAACAGGATGTGATCGCCTTCCTGCTCGGCCGACAGCACCACACGGCCCGTGCGCGCCTTGCCCGAGGCTTCACGCTCGTCAGGCATTTCGATGCCGTGGTCGACCGCGTTGCGCACCAGGTGCACCAGCGGGTCGGCCAGGGCCTCGACCAGGTTTTTGTCCAGGTCGGTTTCTTCGCCGACCAGCTCCAGGTTGATCTCTTTCTTGAGCTGGCGAGCCAGGTCACGAACCAGGCGCGGGAAGCGGCCGAAGACTTTCTTGATCGGCTGCATGCGGGTTTTCATCACCGCGGTCTGCAGGTCGGCAGTGACCACGTCGAGGTTCGACACGGCCTTGGACATGGCCTCGTCGCCGCTGTTCAGGCCCAGGCGCACCAGGCGGTTACGCACCAGCACCAGTTCGCCGACCATGTTCATGATCTCGTCCAGGCGCGCGGTGTCGACGCGTACCGTGGTTTCCGCTTCGCTGACCGCATGCTTCTCGGCCGCCGGTGCCGGGGCACGGGCGGGTGCGGCGGGCTTGGCTGCAGCGGCAGGTGCCGGTTTGGCCACGGGCTGGCTGTGCGGCTTGGCAGCCACGGGGGCAACAACGGCAGCTGGCGCCTCGGCGGCGACGGTGTCGCCGGAGAACTTGCCTTTGCCGTGCAACTGATCGAGCAGCGCTTCGAACTCGTGCTCGCTGATTTCTTCGCTGCTGGCAGCCGCCGGCGCATCGCTTGCCACCGCTGCGCTGGCGGCCGGCAACGCATCGGCCTGGAACGTGCCTTTGCCATGCAGCTGGTCGAGCAGCGACTCGAATTCTTCGTCGGTGATCTCGTCACTTGCCGGGGCGCTGGCAGTGACCACCACCGGCTCGCTGGCGACGACCTCGGGCGAGAACTGGCCTTTGCCATGCAATTGGTCGAGCAGCGATTCGAACTCGGCGTCGGTGATCTCATCGCCGGCGCCGGTCAGGGTTTCGCCCTGCAGCTGCTGTTCGGCAGCGGCGGCTTCGGCCTTGACGGCGTCAAGCGAGTCGAGCAGCTGTTCGAATTCGGTATCGGTAATATCCGCCTCGGCGGCAGGCTCCGCCTGCACAGGTGCAGCCTCCACCACCGGCGCAGCGGCCTGGGCACTGCCCGGCTCAGCGAGCCGCGCCAGGGCTGCCAGCAACTCGGGCGTGGCCGGGGTCACTTCGCTGCGTTCGCGCACCTGGCCGAACATGCTGTTGACCGTGTCCAGTGCTTCGAGCACCACGTCCATCAGTTCAGCGTCAACCCGGCGCTCACCCTTGCGCAGGATGTCGAATACGTTCTCGGCGATATGGCAGCACTCCACCAGCTCGTTGAGCTGGAGGAAGCCGGCGCCCCCTTTTACAGTGTGGAAACCGCGAAAAATGGCATTGAGCAGGTCGGCATCGTCGGGCCGGCTTTCCAGCTCGACCAGTTGCTCGGACAGTTGCTCAAGTATTTCGCCGGCTTCTACCAGGAAATCCTGAAGGATTTCTTCATCGGCGCCGAAGCTCATCAAAGGTGCTCCTTAAAAACCCAGGCTGGACAGCAGATCATCGACATCGTCCTGACCGGACACGACGTCTTCACGCTTATCGGCATGAATCTGCGGACCTTCACCCCGAGCCGGATATTTTTCTTGATCTTTTTCAGCACGCAGCTGTTGGTGGTCATGTTCGATACCGGCAAAACGGTCGACCTGACTGGCCATCAGCACGAGCTTGAGCAGATTGCTTTCGACTTCGGTCACCAGCGCAGTCACGCGCTTGATCACCTGCCCGGTCAGGTCCTGATAGTCCTGGGCGAGCAGAATGTCATTAAGGTGGCCAGCGACCTTGCGGTTACCTTCGGCGCTGTGCGTCAGGAAACTGTCGACGCGTTTGACCAGCTCACGGAATTCCGGCGCGGCGACCTCGCGGCGCATGAAGCGCTGCCAGTCGACGCTCAGGCTCTGCGCCTCAACGGCCAGGTCTCCCAGCACAGGCGTGCTTTCCTCCACCAGGTCCATGGTGCGGTTGGCAGCCCCTTCGGTGAGCTTGACCACATAGGACAAACGCTCGGTGGCGTCGGTAATCTGCGAAACTTCCTCGGCCTGCGGCATGTGCGGGTCGATCTGGAAGCTGACGATCGCGCTGTGCAGCTCGCGGGTCAGCTTGCCGACTTCCTGGTACAGGCCACGGTCGCGGGTCTGGTTGAGCTGATGAATCAGCTGCACCGCCTCGCCGAACCGTCCCCGCTCCAGGCTTTCGACCAACTCCTGGGCATGCTTCTTCAGGGTCGATTCGAACTCCCCCAAAGACGTTTGTGTTGATTCCATGGCGCCCCCTGACCGGACTCAGCCGTTGACGCGTTCGAAGATCTTCTCGATCTTTTCTTTGAGCACCTGAGCGGTGAACGGCTTGACCACGTAACCATTCACCCCGGCCTGGGCCGCTTCGATGATCTGGTCGCGCTTGGCTTCGGCAGTCACCATCAGCACTGGCATGGCCTTCAGGCGCTCGTCCGCGCGCACCTTGCGCAGCAGGTCGATGCCGGACATGCCAGGCATGTTCCAGTCGGTCACCAGGAAGTCGTAATGCCCGGCCTGCAGCATCGGCAGCGCCGTGGTGCCGTCATCGGCTTCGTCGGTATTGGTGAAGCCCAGATCACGCAGCAGGTTCTTGATGATCCGCCGCATCGTCGAAAAGTCGTCAACGATGAGGATTTTCATGTCTTTGTTCAATTAGACCTCCAAGCAGTCTCAAACGCGCTCGGCCCCGAGCGCGCATTCAATCAATTCGGTACAACGTGAAAACGACTGCAACGACCCCGGGCTCAGCGCGCCCGCCATTCCCCCAGGCGGCTGCGCAGGCGCGCGGCGCACTGGCTGTGCAGCTGGCTGACACGCGACTCGCTGACGCCCAGGACCTCACCGATTTCCTTGAGGTTCAGCTCTTCGTCGTAGTACAGCGCCAGGACCAGCCGCTCCCGCTCGGGCAGGTTGGCGATGGCATCGGTCAGGGCAGCCTGGAAGCGCTCGTCTTCCAGGTCGCGCGACGGCTCGACCTGGCCACTGGCGCCGTCCTCGTGCAACCCTTCATGCTCGCCGTCCTGCAACAGGTCGTCGAAACTGAACAGGCGGCTACCCAAGGTATCGTTCAAAATCCCGTAGTAATCATCGAGACTCAACTGGAGTTCGGCAGCAACTTCATGATCTTTAGCGTCGCGGCCGGTTCTGGATTCCACGGCGCGCATCGCGTCGCTGACCATGCGGGTGTTGCGGTGCACCGAACGCGGTGCCCAATCACCCTTGCGCACCTCATCGAGCATCGCCCCGCGGATGCGGATACCGGCGTAGGTCTCGAAGCTGGCGCCCTTGCTGGCGTCGTACTTGTTGGCGACTTCCAGCAAACCGATCATGCCGGCCTGGATCAGGTCTTCGACCTGCACGTTGGCCGGCAAACGCGCCAGCAGGTGATAGGCAATGCGCTTGACCAGCGGGGCGTAGCGTTCGATCAGTTCGTACTGGGCGTCCTTGGACGCCTTGCTGTACATCTTGAAACCGCTCGCACTCATAGCACTGGCCCTGCACTGGTGGGTTGCACCAGGCGCTCGACGAAGAACTCCAGGTGCCCGCGCGGGTTGGCCGGCAATGGCCAGCTATCGACCTTCTGCGCAATCGCCTTGAAGGCCAGCGCGCACTTGGAACGCGGGAACGCCTCATAGACTGCCCGCTGCTTCTGCACCGCCTTGCGCACGCACTCGTCGTACGGCACGGCGCCGACATACTGCAGGGCGACGTCAAGGAAACGGTCGGTGACCTTGGTCAACTTGGCGAACAGGTTGCGCCCTTCCTGCGGGCTTTGCGCCATGTTGGCCAGCACGCGGAAACGGTTCATTCCATAGTCGCGGTTGAGCAGTTTGATCAACGCGTAGGCGTCGGTGATCGAGGTCGGCTCGTCACACACCACCAGCAGCACTTCCTGCGCCGCGCGGACGAAGCTGACCACCGAATCGCCAATGCCTGCCGCGGTGTCGATCACCAGCACATCAAGGTTGTCGCCGACTTCGCTGAATGCCTGGATCAGCCCGGCATGCTGGGCCGGGGCCAGGTGCACCATGCTCTGGGTGCCGGAGGCGGCCGGCACGATGCGCACACCGCCCGGCCCCTGCAACAGCACATCGCGAAGCTCGCAGCGCCCTTCGATGACATCGGCCAGGGTGCGTTTCGGGGTCAGGCCCAGCAACACGTCGACATTGGCCAGGCCCAGGTCAGCGTCCAGCAGCATGACCCGGCGGCCGAGCTCAGCCAGCGCCAGGGACAGGTTCACTGAAACGTTAGTCTTGCCGACGCCACCTTTACCACCGGTTACGGCGATCACCTGTACGGGATGCATGCTACCCATGTTCGTTGTTTACCTTGTCTCGCTTGGACCCAAGCCACACGAGGGGGATTACTGCAGCCCCCTTGGTGTAGGTATTTTGCAAACGCTTCATCATCAACCCGCTCGTCGTGGGTTGTGATAGAGATCAGCGAACATATCGGCCATGGCCTCTTCGCTGGGCTCGTCCTGCAACTGCACATTCACCGCCCGCGTCACCAACTGGTGCGCCCGCGGCAGGTGAAGGTCGTCAGGAATGCGCGGGCCATCGGTGAGATAGGCCACGGGCAGTTCATGACTGATGGCCAGGCTCAGCACATCGCCGAGGCTTGCCGTTTCATCAAGTTTACTCAGGATGCAACCGGCCAGGCCGCAGCGTTTGTAGCTGTGGTAGGCCGCGGTCAGCACCTGTTTCTGGCTGGTGGTGGCCAGCACGAGGTAGTTCTTCGAGGCAATGCCTCGGCTGGCCAGGCTTTCCAGTTGCATGCGCAGGGCCGGGTCGCTGGCCTGAAGGCCTGCGGTATCGATCAGCACCACGCGCTTGCGCAGCAGCGGCTCGAGCGCCTGGGCCAGCGACTGGCCCGGGTCGACATAGGTCACCGGCACATTGAGGATGCGGCCCAGGGTCTTGAGCTGTTCCTGCGCGCCGATGCGGAAGCTGTCCATGCTCACCAGGGCCAGGTTCTGCGGGCCATACTTGAGCACATAACGCGCCGCCAGCTTGGCCAGTGTGGTGGTCTTGCCCATGCCGGCGGGGCCGACCATGGCGATCACACCACCCTCTTCGATCGGCTCGATCTCGGGCACTTCGATCATCCGTGCAAGGTGCGCCAGCAACATGCGCCAGGCCTGGCGCGGCTCTTCGATCTCGGCGGTGAGCTCGAGCAGTTCGCGGGCAATCGGCCCGGACAGGCCGATGCGCTGCAGCCGGCGCCAGAGGTTGGCCTGTGCCGGCTTGCTGCCTTGCAGCTGGTTCCAGGCCAGTGAGCCGAGCTGCACTTCGAGCAGTTCGCGCAGGCCCGACAGTTCAGAGCGCATGGCGTCGAACAGGCGCGGGTCGACCGGGGCCGGGGCAGCGGCAGCAGCAGCGGCCGGCGCCTCCACGTGCGGCTCGATCAATGGCTCCGAGGCGGTCAGCGATTGCCCGGCAAACAATTGGCGGTCGCCTTCACTGGCCTCGCTGCGGTTGTCCAGTTCGGCCTGGGCAGTGGCGATGCGAGTCTGGGTCTTGCGCAGCTCTTGTTCGAGCTCGGGGTTGGGCACGCGCGGGGCCAGGGCGGACAGCTTGTAGTCCAGCGCGGCCGTCAGCTCGACACCGCCGGCGATGCGGCGGTTACCGATGATGGCGGCGTCGGAGCCCAGCTCATCACGAACCAGCTTCATGGCCTGACGCATATCGGCGGCGAAAAAACGCTTAACTTGCATAACCCACTACCTCAGCCGTTGGGGCCCACGGTGGCAACGATGGTGACTTGCTTGTTATCCGGTATTTCCTGATACGCCAGAACATGCAAATTCGGTACAGCCAGGCGACCGAAGCGCGACAGCATGGCGCGGATCGGGCCTGCGACCAGGAGGATGGCCGGTTGGCCTTGCATCTCCTGGCGCTGGGCGGCTTCGATCAGCGAACGCTGCAGCTTTTCGGCCATGCTCGGTTCAAGAAGAACACCGTCTTCCTGACCTTGCCCGGCCCTTTGCAGACTATTGAGCAAAATCTGTTCCAACCTTGGCTCAAGGGTGATCACAGGCAGCTCGGACTCAACGCCGACAATGCTTTGCACGATGGCGCGACACAATCCGACGCGCACTGCCGCCACCAGCGCGGCGGTATCTTGACTCTTGCCGGCATTGTTAGCGATAGCCTCGGCAATGCTGCGGATGTCGCGCACCGGCACTTGCTCGGCAAGCAACGCTTGCAGGACCTTGAGCAGCCCCGACAAGGAAATGACACCCGGCACCAGCTCTTCAGCAAGTTTAGGCGATGCCTTGGACAGCACCTGCAGCAATTGCTGAACCTCTTCGTGGCCGATCAGCTCGTGACAGTGCTTCTGCAGGATCTGGTTGAGGTGCGTGGCGACCACAGTGCTGGCATCGACCACGGTATAGCCCAGCGACTGCGCCTGGGCACGCTGACCGATGTCGATCCACACCGCTTCCAGGCCGAACGCCGGGTCACGTGCAGCGATGCCGTTGAGGGTGCCAAACACCTGGCCTGGGTTGATCGCCAGCTCCCGGTCCGGGTAGATCTCGGCCTCAGCCAGGATCACGCCCATCAGCGTCAGGCGGTAGGCGCTGGGCTGCAGGTCGAGGTTGTCCCGAATGTGCACGGTGGGCATGAGGAAGCCCAGGTCCTGGGAGAGCTTCTTGCGCACCCCTTTGATCCGCGCCAGCAGTTGGCCACCCTGGTTGCGGTCGACCAGCGGGATCAGGCGGTAGCCGACTTCCAGGCCGATCATGTCGATCGGCGTCACGTCGTCCCAGCCCAGCTCCTTGGTGTCCATCGCGCGCTGTGGCGAGGGCAGCAGGTCCTGCTGGCGCTGCGCTTCCTGCAGCGCGTCGGCCTTGGCCTTCTGCTGCTTCTTCCACACCAGGTAGGCGCCACCACCAGCCAGCAGGCCGAGGCTGAGGAAGGCGACGTGCGGCATGCCCGGCACCAGCCCCATGACGATCATCAGCCCCGCGGACACCGCCAGCGCCTTGGGCGAGTCGAACATCTGCCGGTTGATCAGCTTGCCCATGTCTTCGGAGCCCGAAGCACGGGTGACCATGATTGCAGCGGCGGTAGACAGCAGCAGTGATGGCAATTGCGCCACCAAACCGTCACCGATGGTCAGCAGGGCATAGACCTTGCCCGCATCGCTGAACGACATATTGTGCTGCAGCATGCCGATGAGCATGCCGCCAATCAGGTTGATGAACAGGATCAGCAAGCCGGCGATGGCGTCGCCGCGCACGAACTTGCTGGCACCGTCCATCGAACCGTAGAACTCGGCCTCCTGGGCCACCTCGGCGCGGCGCGACTTTGCCTGCGCCTGGTCGATCAGGCCGGCATTGAGGTCGGCGTCGATGGCCATCTGCTTGCCGGGCATGGCGTCGAGGGTGAAGCGCGCGCTCACCTCGGAAATACGCCCGGCACCCTTGGTCACTACCACGAAGTTGATGATCATGAGGATGGCGAACACCACCGCACCGACGACGTAGTTACCGCCGATCACGACCTCACCAAAAGCCTGGATCACCTTACCTGCGGCGCCATGCCCCTCTTGACCGTGCAGCATGACCACCCGCGTGGACGCCACGTTCAGCGCCAGGCGCAGCAATGTTGCCACCAGCAGGATGGTCGGAAACGCGGCGAAATCGAGCGGGCGCAGTGCGTACACGCAGACCAGCAGGACCACGATCGACAGGGCGATGTTGAAGGTGAAGAACACGTCGAGCAGGAACGGCGGTATCGGCAACATCATCATTGCCAACATCACCAGCAGCAACAGCGGCACACCCAGGTTGCCCCGACCGAGGCCGGCCAGGTTATGGCGCGCGTTGCTGATTAACTGAGTGCGATCCACCGCGATTCCTCTTCATGCAAAACTTTGACGCCCAAGGGGCGCTTGGGCGTGGCTCTGCAAGAAGCTTTCCAACTTTGTGTATGGCTCGGAATCTTGGGTGTTCTTGCGATCGACATAGAACCACCGCCAGGCCCACAACATACACCGCAGCCCTCAACTATCACGCCGCAAATCCGGCGGAATCGGCAGTTCATCCTTCAACGGCTCCGGCCGCTTGCCCTTGCCCGCCCGGTACTGCCGGATCTGGAACACATAAGCCAGCACCTGCGCCACCGCCAGGTACAGCCCCGCGGGGATCTCCTGTTCAATTTCGGTGGAGTAGTAGATCGCCCGCGCCAGCGCCGGCGACTCGAGGATCTGCACCTTGTGCTCGACGCCGATCTCGCGAATCTTCAAGGCAATGAAGTCGGTACCCTTGGCCAGCAGCAACGGCGCCGCCCCACCCTTCTCGGGGTCGTACTGCAGGGCCACGGCATAGTGCGTCGGGTTGGTAATGATCACATCCGCCTCGGGCACTGCGGCCATCATGCGCCGCTGCGATACTTCGCGCTGCAGCTGACGAATACGTTGCTTGACCTCGGGCTTGCCCTCGCTGTCCTTGTACTCGTCCTTGACCTCCTGCTTGGTCATCTTCAGCTTCTTGTGGGTCTGATACAGCTGGAACGGCACATCTGCCGCCGCGATGATCAGCAGCCCTGCCGCCATCCACAGCGCACTCCAGCCCACCACCTGCACACTGTGGATGATCGCCTGCTCCAGCGGCTCGTTGGCGATGGCCAGCAATGCCTGGCGATCGTTGCTCAGCACAACCAGCGCAACGATCAGAATCATGAAGAACTTGGCCAGCGCCTTGAGCAGCTCGGTCAATGCGTTCATCGAAAACATCCGCTTGATCCCCGACAATGGGTTCATGCGGCTGAATTTTGGCTGCAGCAGGCTGCCCGAAAAGATGAACCCACCTAGCGCGATGGGCGAGATCAGCGCAATGAAGAACAGCAGCACCAGGATCGGCTGCGTTGCCCAGATCGCCATCTTGCCCGAGGCGAGCAGGAACTGGCCCATGGAGCGCTCATCGGTCAGCACCTCGCGGGTTAGCGAAAAGTTCAGGCGCATCAGCGCCAGCAGCGTCTCGGCCAAGTGCCCACCAAAGGCCAATAACGCACCCGCACCGGCCAGCGTCACTGCCACCGTATTCAGCTCCTTGGAGCGGGCAATCTCACCTTTTTCGCGCGCATCGCGCTTGCGCTTGTCGGTGGGGTCTTCCGTCTTGTCGGCACCGCTCTCGCTCTCTGCCATGTTCAGCGCGCCCTTGCCAGATCACGCAGCCATTGCAGCGCCTCACTGGCCAATGCCTGGTAGTGGGAAAGCACATCGGCCAGGCCCACCCAGAAAATGCCCAGGCCCAGCACCAGGGTCAGCGGGAAGCCGATGGAAAAGATGTTCAACTGCGGCGCGGCACGGGTCATCACGCCGAAGGCAATGTTCACCACCAGCAGCGCTGCAATCGCCGGCAGGATCAGCAGCAGACCGGCGCCGAACACCCAGCTCAGGCGCCCGGCCATCTCCCAGAAATGGTTGACCACCAGCGCATTGCCGACCGGCAAGGTGGTAAAGCTCTCGGTCAGTACCTCGAACGCCACCAGGTGGCCGTTCATGAGCAAGAACAGCACGCTGATCAGCATGGTCATGAACTGGCTGACCACCGCCACGTTGACACCGTTGGCCGGGTCGACCATCGAGGCGAAGGCCATGCCCATTTGAATCGCGACGATTTGCCCGGCGATGACAAAGGCCTGGAACAGTAACTGCAATGAGAAGCCGAACAATGCCCCGACAATTATCTGCTCGCCACACAACAACAGGCCGCGCAGGCTTAGCGGGTCGAACTCGGGCAATGGCGGCAAGGCCGGCACGATCACCACGGTGATAGCCACCGCCGCGTACAGGCGAATGCGCGCCGGCAGCATGCGGGTGCCAAAGATCGGCATGGTCATCAGCACCGCGGTCACCCGGAACAGCGGCAGCATGAAGGTGGCGACCCAGGTGCCGATCTGCGCGTCGGTCAGCTCCAGCATGGCTGCTTCAACCGATCAGCTGCGGGATGCTGGTGTACAGGCCGGTGATGTACTCCATGAACTTCTGCGTCAGCCACGGCCCGGCAACGATCAGCGTCACTAGCATCACCAGCAGGCGTGGCAGGAAGCTCAACGTCTGTTCGTTGATCTGCGTGGCGGCCTGGAACATCGCCACCACCAGGCCGACCAACAGGCTCGGCACCACCAGCACGGCCACCATCAGCGTGGTCAGCCAGAGGGCGTCGCGGAACAGGTCGACGGCTACTTCAGGTGTCATGCAAGGCTCTCCTTGGCAGCGTCAGACGCCGCCGAAACTGCCGGCCAAAGTGCCCATGATCAGCGCCCAGCCATCGACCAGGACGAACAGCATGATCTTGAACGGCAGCGAGATGATCAACGGCGACAGCATCATCATGCCCATGGCCATCAGCACGCTGGCGACCACCATGTCGATGATCAGGAACGGGATGAAGATCATGAAGCCGATCTGGAACGCGGTTTTCAGCTCCGAGGTGACGAACGCTGGCACCAGAATGGTCAGCGGCACCTGCTCGGGCCCGGCGATATCGGTGCGCTTGGACAGGCGCATGAACAGGTCCAGATCGCTCTGGCGGGTTTGTGCCAGCATGAAGTCCTTCAGCGGCCCCTGGGCCTTGTCGATGGCCTGCTGGGCCGTCATCTGCTCCTTCAAATACGGCTGCACGGCGTCCTGGTTCACCCGGTCGAACACCGGCGCCATGATGAACAGGGTCAGGAACAGCGCCATACCGGTCAACACCTGGTTCGACGGGGTCTGCTGCAGGCCCAGCGCCTGGCGCAGGATCGAGAAGACGATGATGATGCGGGTGAAGCTGGTCATCAGGATGACGAACGCTGGAATGAAACTCAGCGCCGTCATGATCATCAGGATCTGCAGGCTGACCGAGTATTCCTGCTGCCCGTCCGGCCCATTGGACAGGGTAATGGCCGGGATCGACAGCGGGTCGGCGCCCAGGGCCAACGGCGCGGCCAACAGCAGCGCCAGGGTGAACATGATGCGCAGCGCGCCGATCATCACTTCTTGTCCTTCTGATCCTTGCCCATCAGCTCCATCAGCCGCTGGGCGAATTCCGGCGTCGCCTGACGGGCGCTGGCGGCTACTTCCACAGGTTCGGCCATGACGTGCAAGGCCTCGATGCTGCCAGGGGTATGGCCGATGAGAATCTGCTCCTTGCCGACCTGCACCAGCAACAGCCGGTCGCGCGGGCCAAGGGCGCGGCTACCGACGATCTCGATCACCTGGCCTCCCTTGGGCGCAGCGCCCTGCATGCGGCGCAGCAGCCAGGCCAGGAAGAAGATCAGGCCCACCACCAGCAGCAGGCCGAACACCATCTGCGCCAGCTGCCCACCCAGGCTGCCGGGTGTGCCTGGCGGTGGCGTTACCGGCACCGCCGGTGCGGCAGCGGCAATCACCGCTTCGCTGGCGAGCAGCGTGGCCAGGGCCGTCAGGGCCCGCATCGTACCCTTCACTCAGCGCAGCTTCTTGATACGTTCGCTGGGGCTGATCACGTCGGTCAGGCGGATGCCGAACTTCTCGTTGACCACCACCACTTCGCCATGGGCGATCAGCGTGCCGTTGACCAGCACGTCGAGCGGCTCACCGGCCAGGCGGTCGAGCTCGATGACCGAACCCTGGTTGAGCTGCAGCAGGTTGCGGATGTTGATTTCGGTGCTGCCCACTTCCATGGAGATGTTCACCGGAATGTCCAGGATCACGTCCAGGTTCGGGCCTTCGAGGCTGACGTTTTCCTTCGGCCGCGGCGAGCTGGCGAACTCTTCCATCGGCAGCCGGCCAGCGCCGGCATTGCCGCTGTCGCCGCCCAGCAGCGCATCGATGTCAGCCTGGCCGGCATCACCGGTTTCTTCCAGCGCCGCGGCCCATTCGTCGGCCAGGGCCTGGTCTTCTGGGGAGGTGATCTCGTTTTCGTTAGCCATGATGTCCTCGACAGGCATTCAATTCGTAGTGAGCGACCGGCACGCCGTCAGCGGCGTTCGATCGGGTCGATGATCTGCAGCGCCAGGTTGCCCTTGTGCGAACCCAGGCGCGCCTTGAACGACGGCACGCCGTTGGCGCGTAGCACCAGGTGCTCCGGCAGCTCCACCGGGATCACGTCGCCAGGCTGCATGTGCAGCACATCGCGCAGTTTCAGCTGGCGGCGGGCAACCGTGGCGCTCAGCGGCACAGAGACGTCCAGCACGTCCTCGCGCAGGGCCTTGACCCAGCGCTCGTCCTGGTCGTCCAGGTCGGACTGGAAACCGGCATCGAGCATTTCGCGCACCGGCTCGATCATCGAGTACGGCATGGTCACGTGCAGGTCGCCGCCGCCGCCGTCCAGTTCGATATGGAAGGTTGACACCACCACCGCCTCGCTCGGCCCGACGATGTTGGCCATGGCCGGGTTGACCTCGGAGTTCATGTACTCGAAGTTGACCGGCATGATCGCCTGCCAGGCTTCCTTGAGGTCGACGAAGCACTGGTCCAGCACCATGCGCACCACCCGCAGCTCGGTGGGGGTGAATTCGCGGCCTTCGATCTTGGCGTGACGCCCGTCACCGCCGAAGAAGTTGTCCACCAGTTTGAACACCAGCTTGGCGTCGAGGATGAACAGCGAGGTGCCGCGTAGCGGCTTGATCTTGACCAGGTTGAGGCTGGTCGGCACGTACAGCGAATGCACGTACTCGCCGAACTTCATCACCTGCACGCCGCCAACCGCCACGTCCGCCGAGCGGCGCAGCAGGTTGAACATGCTGATGCGGGTATAGCGCGCGAAACGCTCGTTGATCATCTCGAGGGTCGGCATGCGACCGCGCACGATCCGATCCTGGCTGGTCAGGTCGTAGCTTTTGATGCTGCCAGGCTCGGCAGCGCTCTCGGTCTGTACCAGCCCATCATCGACGCCGTGCAACAGGGCATCGATCTCATCCTGGGACAGCAGGTCCTGTACGGCCATAACGGACTCCTACTGCAATACGAAATTGGTGAACAGCAGCTGGTCTACCACCGGCTTGCCGACTTCCTTCTGCGCCACTTCCTGCACCACTGCGGTGGCTTTCTGGCGCAGCATTTCCTGGCCCACGGGGCTGCTGGCCAAGGTGTCGAAGCCTTGCCCGGAGAACATCATCACCAGGTTGTTGCGAATCACCGGCATGTGCACCTTCAGGGCGTCCATGTCAGCCTGGCTGCGGCCTTGCAGGGTGATGCTCACCTGCATGTAGCGCTGGCGACCGTTCTGGTTGAAGTTGACCACAAACGCCGGGGACAGGGCCTCGTACAGCGCCGCTGGCTTGACGTTCGCTGCTGCCGGGTCGGTCTGTGTGGCGGGTTCGCTCTTGTGCATGAAGAACCAGGTAGCGCCCACCGACAGGCCGACCGCCAGCAACAGGGCCAGTACCAGCAGCAGGATCAGCTTGAGTTTGCCTTTAGTGGCGGGGTCTTTCACTGCGTCGCTCTTCGCCATGCCAATAATCCGTCGTCCATCTGGGTTTCAAAGGAGGATGACGTGGCTTGAGCAAGTGTTATGCCAGGTTTGTGGGCGCATGGCATGTATGTTGTGGCGACGGTGAGACGAGCGCCGCCCGCGCGAAGCGCTTGCCTTGAGATCTTTAGCGCCCTTGAGATCGAGCGCCGCCCGCGCGGCGCATCGCGAAGCGCTTGCCTTAGGATCTTTAGCGCCCATGAGATCGAGCGCCGCCCGCGCGGCGCATCGCGGGCAAGCCCGCTCCCACATTTGTTGCAACGTGCCATTCCAGTCAGGCCATGGTTGTCCGCCTTGGCGCATGGCTGAAGACAGGTGGGGCGCCGGCCGCGCCCACCAAAAAATCGCGTCGTGCTAACAAGGCTGGCAACTATGGCCTATCAGGCCATGGCACGTTGCAACAAATGTAGGAGCGGGCTTGCCCGCGATGCGCCGCGCGGGCGGCGCTCGATCTCAAGGGCGCTGAAGATCCCAAGGCATGCGCTTCGCGAAGCGGCGCTCGATCTCAATCCCACCACACCCTTCAAGCGTAAAAATCTACCGCACTGTCACCAATCACTACCTGCTGCTCGACCGGACGAGCGGCATCGGCAAGCTCACCCTGCTCGCCACCGGCACCACCTTGGGCCCGCCGCGCCGCCACCCCGGACAACTGCGAGCCGTCCGGCTGCGCCTGCTGCTGTTGCTGCCCGCGCGACTGATCGGCGACGTTGACGTCCGGCTGCGCCAGCCCCTGCTGGGCGAACAGTTCGCGCAGGCGATGCACCTGGCTGTCCAGCGCATCACGCACACCCGCGTGGCCGCTGATGAAGGTCACCTGGGTTGCCTGGTCCGCCGCCAGATTGACACGAATGTCCAGCCGCCCGAGCTCGGCCGGCTCCAGCTGGATGTCGGCCGACTTGAGGTTTTGGCTGGACAAGTACATGACCCGGTTGACCAGGCCTTCGGCCCAGGCGTTCTGGTTCATCGGCAACGGCTGATGCAACGGGTTGCTGCTCACCGGTACGGCATTGGCGGTCTTGGCCGTGGCAGCCTGGGTCAGGCTGGCCAGGCGGTTGGCGAAATCGTCGATACGGGTATCGCTGCCCGCGCTCTTGGTGTCTTTGAGGCCGTCGTCCAGCAGTGCACCGAATGCCTTGTCACCAGTCTCCGACTGCCCCGCCTCGGCTTCGATCTTGTCCATCAGGGTCGCCAATGGATTGACGGCGGCTTGGCCATCGTCGGCTTGCGCAGGGTCGGTGGCATGGGCCGAGGTCGTGCCTTTGGCCTGGGCGCTTTGCTCCAGCGCCAGGCGCAGGGCGGGCATATTGGCCAGGGCGTCTGCGTCGGGGTCGAAGGTTTGCGCCGCCGGTTCTTCCGGCAACGCCTCGCTGATGGGCTGCTGGACAGCCGCCAGCACTGGGGCTACCGCTTCGGCCTGAGCCTGCAGCAGTTGCGCCCCCGGCTGCGCATCAGTGACCTGCCCCGCCACCAGGTTGGCGTCGAGGGAAGTGGATTCTTCGCCCGCTGCAGCATCCGTGCTGGCCTGGGCCTGATCGTCTGCTGGCAATTTCTTGCCGTCATCGGCAACCGTCGGTTTGTCGACAGCCTCCTTCTTGCCGGCTTGGGCAACGTCGGGCTTGTCCTTGGGCTTGGCCTGAGCGACCTTGTCATCGCGCCCCACGCCTTTGTCACGCCCCTGCCCGGCCATGACCTGGTCGAAGCCGCCGCCCTGCCCGCCCGCCGCCTGCAGGGGCTTGTCCACCAGCGAGGAACCCGCACGCGACGGCTTGCTCAGCGTGTTGGCTTGCAGTAATGGATTGGGTGCGACAGGCATTGATGGGTCTCCGCGCCAGAAACTGGAATATCGTCTGGACACAGACAGGCAAAAGTCACGCCAACTACGCGTCAGCCTGCAGAAACCCGCGCGCGCTCACCCCGGTAGAACCGCTGTACCTCCAGGTATTCCTGGTCGATCCGGTTGATCAGGTCCTCGATGCCGTACAGTGGCCGCTCCTTGACCCGCTCTTCGAGCTGATGACACAGCTGCGCCAGGCCAACCGCACCCATGTTGCTGCTGCTGCCCTTGAAGCTGTGCGCGGCCATGCCGAGCTCATCGGCATTCCTGGCACCGTGCAACTGGCTCAGGCGCCGCTCGGAATCTTCCAGAAAGGTTTCCAGCAATTGCAGGTAGCCATCTTCCATGACCTCCTGCAGGTCACTGAGCACCTTGTGGTCAATATGCATGTCAGTCACTTGTTCACTCCTTGATCAAGCCGGATTATGCCTCAACCGCCAAACTGCCGGCCAGGCGGCCTACCAGTCGAACTGCACCCAGGCGCAACGGCCGCCTTCGCGCCAACCGGCATCGCTGCCAAGCTGCCCTACGAGTTTCAGGCCGCGACCGCTCAAGCCTTGCTCGCGGGCGGGACGCGACAGCACCTGCTGCACATCGAACCCCGCACCACTGTCGCGAACCTCGATGATCAGACGCCCACCTGAAGCCAGCGGTTCCACTTTCAGGTCGATGCGCACGAAACCGTCGACCAAGGCATCCAAACGCCGGGCGCGCTCCTGATAGTAGTCGGCAAAGCCATGCGCATCACGCTTGAGCCGCGAATCCAGGCCCAACACGCCATGTTCCAGGGCATTGGAGTACAACTCGCTGAGCACGCTGTGCAAGGCGCCGGTAAGCGGCCGCAGGCCATGGATTTCCTGCAGCAACTGCACAAGGTAAGGCACCGGGTTGAAGCGCTTCAGGCTTTCGCCGCGCAACGCGAACCCCAGCGACCAGTCCAGCGGACTGGAGCGCCCACTGTCAGAATAGAGGGTCGGCGCCGGCACGCGCTCCTCGACGGTGAACATGCGAATGTCGCACAGGCTGATGTCATCCCGCGGGGTCCCGCCAAAGCGTTCCAGCGCCTGCATCACCTCGTCGAACAGCTGCACCGGGTCGCGGTTGGCCGCCAGCACCGCGCGCAGGCGCTCGACACCGAACAGGCGCTCCTGTTCGTCCGCCGTATCCACAACACCGTCGGACAACAGCAACAGGCGCTCGCCCGCCGCCAGTGGCAGCACTTCGGTGCTGTCATCGAAGCGCTCCGCCGCCAGGACGCCCAACGGCAAATGGCGTGAGGCAAGGCTTGCAATCACTTCGCCGTCGGCCGACAGCCGGTAGCCATCCGGCATACCACCGTTCCACACCTCCACGGTGCCGCGCTGCACGCTCAAGTTGAGCAACAGCGCGCAGCAGAACATGTCCACCGGCAGGATGCGCTTGAGCTTGGCGTTCATCTCGCGAAGCATGTGCGCCAGGCCGTAGCCCTTTGCGGTCATGCCGTAGAACACCTCCGCCAGCGGCATGGCGCCGACTGCGGCCGGCAGCCCATGGCCGGTGAAATCCCCGAGCAGCACATGCATGTCGCCCGACGGGGTAAACGCCGCTAGCAGCAGGTCACCGTTGAACAAGGCATAGGGCGATTGCAGGTAACGAATGTTCGGCGCCGTGATGCAGCCAGAATGGGCGACCTTGTCGAACACCGCCTTGGCCACGCGCTGCTCGTTGAGCAGGTGATGGTGATGCCGGGTGATCAGGTCGCGCTGTGCCAGCACGGTCGCCTGCAGCCGCCGCAGGCGGTCCATGGCGCGAATCTTGGCGGCAAGAATCACCGCACTGTACGGCTTGGCCATGAAGTCGTCGCCGCCAGCCTCCAGGCAGCGCACCAAGGCCTCCTCTTCGTTCAGCGAGGTGAGGAAGATGATCGGCACCAGCGCTTCGCCGGCCAGTGCCTTGATCTGCCGCGCCGCTTCAAAACCGTCCATCACTGGCATCAAGGCATCGAGCAGCACCAGCTGCGGGCGCTTTTCGGCAAACAGCGCCACCGCCTGTTCGCCGTTTTCGGCGGTGAACACCTGATGGCCCTGGCGCCGGACGATTTGCGCCAGCAACAGGCGATCCGTGGCGCCATCTTCGGCCACCAGCACGGTCAGCGGCTGCTCAGCCGACATCGGGGCGCTCAACTGATGTCGAACAGTTTTTCAAAATTGGAGATAGCGAGGATCTTGCGCACGTCGGAGCTGGCGTGCACCACGCGCACGTCCGAATTATCGCCGCCCGCGTGATCGCGCAACAGCAGCAACATGCCCAGCGCCGAGCTGTCCAGGTAGGTGGTGTCCTTGAGGTCGACGACCACCGAGTCTGGCCGCCTGGGCTGGCTTTCATAAGCATCGCGAAACTCCTGATGCTTGCCGAAATCGAAGCGCCCCTTGATCTTGATCGTGAGCTTTTTCCCGTCCTGCGAAAAATCAGTTTCGACTGCCATGCTAGCGATTCCTTCGATGATGGCGAATGCAACTCTTCAAGGTTTAGCAGGCAGCCGGGCCAGCTGCAAGCTTGCAGCTAGATGTGGCCCTGCCTGGGCAACCGCTGCGACAACTCATCCAGCAAGCGCTGCTCGCGCTTGTCTTCCGCGCGCCGCGCCTCGTCCAGGTAACGCTGCACCAGCTTGCGCAGCCCTTCCACCCGGGCGTAGGCCTGCTGCCAGGTACCACGGGCGTTCTTGAGGTTGTTCTGGTGCCAGGTCAGGCTCTGGCGCTGTTGGGTCATGGCCGTTTCCAGCTGGGCCAGAAACCGCTGGTAGTTGAGCAGCCAGCTACCATTGACGCCCTGGCCACCGCGGCTGATCCACTGCGCCTGGTAGCCCTCGCGAAACGACTCCAGCTCCGCAAGCTTGGCCTGCGCCTGCACCACCAACTGCTGAAAATGCCCCACGCGCTGCGCCGCCTTGCGCTCGGCTTCCTCGGCCATGTTCACCACCGGCACCAAGCGCGCGGCACGGCTTTGCACGCTCATGGCTTAGCCGCCGTTCGACGGGGGCATGAAGATCGCCCCCAGCTGCTGACGGCTCTGGCCCATGCCGACGTTCTCATCGAGCGCCTGGCGCAGGAAGTCCACCAGTTTTGGCTGCAGGGCAATGGCCAGGTCGGTTTCCGGATCGCCGCCGGCCACATACGCACCCACACTGATCAGGTCGCGGCTTTGCGACAACCGCGACCACAACTGCTTGAACTTCTGAGCCTGGCGCAAATGGTCGGCATCGACGACTTGGGGCATGACCCGGCTGATCGACGCTTCGATGTCGATCGCCGGATAGTGGCCTTCCTCAGCCAACCGGCGTGACAGCACGAAGTGGCCATCGAGCACACCCCGCGCGGCGTCGGCAATCGGGTCCTGCTGATCGTCGCCTTCGGACAGCACGGTATAAAACGCGGTGATCGAACCACCACCCGGCTCGCCGTTACCGGCACGCTCCACCAGCTTGGGCAGCTTGGCGAACACCGACGGTGGGTAGCCACGGGTGGCCGGCGGCTCACCGATGGCCAGGGCGATTTCACGCTGGGCCTGGGCAAAGCGGGTCAGCGAGTCCATCAGCAGCAGGACATTTTTGCCCTTGTCGCGAAAGTACTCAGCGATACGCGTGCAATACATGGCGGCACGCAAACGCATCAGCGGCGCATCGTCAGCCGGCGATGCGACCACCACGGAGCGCTTGAGGCCTTCTTCACCCAGGATGTGCTCGATGAATTCCTTCACCTCACGGCCCCGCTCACCGATCAGGCCGACCACGATGATTTCGGCTTCGGTAAAGCGGGTCATCATGCCCAGCAGCACCGACTTGCCCACACCGGTACCGGCAAACAGGCCTAGGCGCTGGCCCCGGCCGACCGTCAGCAGGCCGTTGATACTGCGGATGCCCACGTCCAGCGGCTGGCTGATCGGGTCACGGTTGAGCGGGTTGATGATCGGGCCGTCCATCGGCACCCAGTCCTCGGCCTTCATCCCGCCCTTTCCGTCCAGGGCGCGACCGGCGCCGTCCAGCACCCGGCCGAGCATGCTCATGCCCATCGGCAGGCGACCGCTGTCATCCAGCGGCACCACCCGTGCGCCGGGTGCGATGCCGGCAATGCTGCCGACCGGCATGAGGAAAATCTTGCTGCCAGCGAAGCCCATGACTTCGGCCTCGACCTGCACCGGGTGGTACGTGTCGTCGTTGATCACCAGGCAGCGCGCGCCTACGGCGGCGCGCAGGCCCTCGGCCTCCAGGGTAAGGCCGACCATGCGCAGCAGGCGGCCTTCGACCACCGGCTGCACCGGCAACTTGATCGCCTCGGCGTAGCCGCCCAGGCGTTTGCCGAAGCTGGTACGGTCAAGGCGCATCGTTGGCGCCCAGCTCGATCGAGACATCCGGCGCTGCCGGGTGCAGGGCCTGGTCGTGCAACTGGTCGAACAGCTGTGCCACGGCTTTTTCGATGCGCGTTTCCATGGTGGCGTCGATGCGGCTGTGCGCCGTCTCGATACGGCAACCACCTGGCAGCAGGGCGTCATCCTCGAGCAGCTTCCAGCTTTCCTCATGGCGCTCGCGCAAGGCCTTGGCCAGCTCGAAGTCCTGCGGGTTGAGGTGAATGCGGATGTTGTCCGCGCCCATCGGCAGCAGCTTCAGGGCTTCACGCAGCACGTGGGTGATCTGGCTGGAATCGCTGCGCAATTCGCGGCCGATGACCTGGCGGGCCATGTGCGCGACCAGGTGCACGAGGGTCTTTTCAATCTGCGTGTCCTGCTCGGCGATGGGCTCGAGCAGGTGCGCCATCAGCTGTTCAAGGCCGGCGAGCTTGGCAGCAAGGGCCTCTTCGGCCTCCTGGCGAACTTTGAGCTGGGTGCTGTGAAAGCCTTCGCGCTCGCCCGTGGCGAAGCCTTCGTTGTAGGCCTCCTGGCGAATCGCTTCGAGTTCTTCGAGGGTCAGCGGCTGGACTTCCTCCAGCGGCACTTCCTCGACTTCTTCTTCGATGATTTCCGGCTCAGGCTCGGGTACCGGCTCGGGCTCGGGATCGAAGCTGGGCAGCGTCCAGATGTCGACACCTTCGAGGTCGCGGGCACGGATCAGGTCGCTGGGGTGGGATTCTTTGGTGGGCATGTTCTCAGGTACTCAACAACTGCCGATGCAGTGTTTGTGGGCGCGGGCTTGACCCGCGAACACCGGCAATGCCGGGGCCATTCACCGCGGCGCCTACTTCGCGGGGCAAGCCCGCTCCCACAGGAGGGCGCATTGCCCGATGAATCAGATCATTTCCTCGGCGCCCTTGCCACCGAGCACGATCTCGCCGGCCTCGGCCATGCGTCGGGCGATGGTGAGGATTTCCTTCTGCGCCGTTTCCACGTCGCTGACGCGCACCGGGCCCTTGGCTTCGAGGTCGTCGCGCAGCAGCTCGGACGCACGCTTGGACATGTTCTTGAAAATCTTGTCCTTGACCCGCTCGTCGGCGCCCTTGAGCGACACCACCAACACATCGGAAGACACTTCGCGCAGCAACGCCTGGATGCCACGGTCGTCGACGTCGGCCAGGTTGTTGAAGACGAACATCAGGTCTTCGATCTGCTCGGACAAGTCGTTGTCGATTTCGCGGATCGAGTCCATCAGTGCACCTTCCACAGAGCTGTCGAGGAAGTTCATGATGTCGGCGGCACGCTTGATGCCACCCAACGTGGTACGGGCAGCATTGGAGTTGCCCGAGAACTGCTTCTCGAGGATCTGGTTCAGCTCCTTCAGCGCCGCCGGCTGCACGGTATTGAGCGACGACACGCGCAGGATGATGTCCAGGCGCACCTTGTGGTCGAAGTTGCTCAGCACTTCACCGGCCTGATCGGGGTCCAGGTACGCCACCACGATGGCCTGGATCTGTGGGTGCTCGTAGCGGATGACATCGGCCACGGCACGCGGCTCCATCCACTTGAGGCTGTCCAGGCCGCTGGTGTTGCCCCCCAGCAGGATGCGGTCGATCAGGCCGTTGGCCTTGTCCTCGCCAAGGGCCTGGTTGAGCATCTTGCGGATGTAACCGTCGGAGCCCACGCCCAGGCTGGTCTGGTCGCCGACAATTTCGACGAACTCGCTCATTACCTGCTGCACCTGTTCACGGTGCACGTTGCCCATCTGCGCCATGGCCACGCCAACCCGCTGCACTTCTTTCGGGCCCATGTGGCGCAACACCTGGGCGGCATCGGTCTCACCCAGCGAGAGCAGGAGAATCGCCGCTTTGTCAGTGCGGCTCAGCTTGGCGGTAACGGCTCGGTTGTCACTCATCGGCGTTGATCCACTCTTTCACGACCTGGGCCACGCGGCCCGGGTCTTCGGCCACCAGGCCTTTGATTGCGTTGAGCTGTGCCTCGTAACCCTCGCTCGGGCTTGGCAACAGAATGCTTGTAGGGCCACCCAGGCTGACGCGGTCGTTGGCCAGTTCGCCATCCAGACCGATCATGCCGCCCAGCTCCATGTCGCTGTCCGTCGCAGCAGCTTGCTTGCCGCCGCCAGTGATGTTGTTGAGTACCGGGCGCAGCACGCCGAACACCAGTACCAGGATGAACACCACGCCCAACACTTGCTTGACGATGTCCCAGAACCACGGCTGCTGGTAGAAGGCGATGTCGGCGATTTCTTCGCCACGGTCGGCGGCGAACGGCACGTTGATCACCGTGACGCTGTCGCCACGGCTGGCATCGAAGCCCACGGCGTCCTGCACCAGGCGGGTAAAGCGTGCCAGGTCTTCGGCGCCCCATGGCGCGCGGGTAGCTTCACCGCTGGCGTCGAGCTTGACCTGGTCATCGACCACCACCGCGACCGACAGGCGGGTCAGGCGACCCTGCTGCTGGCGGGTATGGCTGATGGAGCGGTCCAGTTCGAAGTTCTTGGTGGTCTGCACGCGCTTGTCGGCCGGGTATGGCGCAAGCATCGGCTGGCCGGTGGCCGGGTCCATGATCTGTTGGCCGTTGGCATCCACCAGCGGCTGGCCTGGCTGGACGGCACCGGCGGCAGGGGCTGCGGCGGTGGCATTTTCCGGCGCTGCTGCACCTGCCGGCGGTTGGTTGCTCAGGGCACCGGGCACGCCTTGCGGGCCGGAGCTGCTGGCACGCTGTTCGTTGACGGCCTGCTCGCTGCGCAGCGCCGGCTGGTCCGGGTTGAACTGCTCGGAGGTGGATTCCACCGCACTGAAGTCCAGGTCGGCGGACACTTCGGCCTTGTAGCGGTCGTTGCCCAGCACCGGCTGCAGAATGTTGTGCACACGTTGGGTCAGCATGCCCTCCATGCGCCGGCTGTAGTCGAACTGCTTGCCGGCCATGGTCAGCGCAGTGTCCTGCAGCTGCTCGGAGAGCAGGTTGCCCTTCTGGTCGACCACGGTGACTTGCGACTTGTCCAGCTCCGGCACACTGGTGGCAACCAGGTTGACGATCGCCATTACCTGGCCGGCTTCCAGGGCGCGGCCCGGATACAGCTCGACCAGTACCGAGGCGCTTGGCTTGCGCTCGTCACGCACGAACACCGAGCTTTTCGGGATCGCCAGGTGCACGCGGGCCGCCTTGACGTTGTTCAGGCTGGAAACGGTGCGCGCCAGCTCGCCTTCAAGGCTGCGGCGGTAACGGGTAGCCTCCATGAACTGGCTGGTACCCAGGCCCTGTTCCTTGTCGAGCAGCTCGAAACCGACATTGCCGTCGCCTGGCGCCACGCCCGCAGCTGCCAGCTTCAGACGGGCACGGGAGAGGTCGTCGGCCTTGACCAACAGGGCACCGGAATTGGGCTCGACGTTGTAGGGGATGTCTGCAGCGGCCAGGGTATCCATGACCTGCTTGGTGTCCATGCCGGCCAGGCTGCCGTAGAGCGGCCGGTAATCAGGCTGCTGCGACCACAGCACCACGGCGAAGCCGATCGCCACGCTCGCAGCCAACCCGACCAGCAGGCCGACCTGACGCAGCATGGGCATCTGCGAGATGTTTTCCAGGAACGACATGCCGAACAGCGGCGGCTTGGACGCTGGCGGGCCACTCTTGGCGGGTGCGTTATCGACGACTGCTTCAGCCATGGTTTACATCCGTCCTCAAACCGGCATCTGCATGATGTCTTGGTACGCCTGGACCAGCTTGTTGCGTACCTGGGTCAGCGCCTGCATCGAAACGCTGGCTTTCTGCGAAGCAATCATCACGTCGGTGAGGTCGACACCGCTCTTGCCGATTTCGAAGGCATTGGCGAGCTGGGTCGACGCCTGCTGGGTTTCATGGACCTTGCCGATGGCCTGGCCAAGCATGTCGGCAAAGCTGCTCTGGCCAGGCGCCAGTTCAGGCGCAGCAGTGGCTTTGGGCAACGACATGGCATCGGCCTGCATGGCCCGCATGTCCAGCATCAGACGATTGAATTCAACACCTTGGCTCATGACCTTCTCTCTCCGGCGGCCGCATTTTTTTGACACTCATGCGGCGGATAGCCCTGAGCTAGCAACAAGAGTGCCAGCCCGCCCCGCGATCGGTTAATTCAATGCATCAGCCGTACAGGCTGGCTTCCACATCAAGCCCCGCATCGCGCATTTGCGCCAGCTTGTAGCGCAGGGTTCGGGGGCTGATACCCAGGCGCTCGGCAGCCTCCTTGCGGCGGCCGCGCTCGGCACGCAGGGTGTCGATGATCATCTGGAATTCATGGCGGCGCATGTCATCACCCAGGCCAGCGGAATCACCTGCATCCTCGACCACCGCAGGCGTGACCGCGGCGGGCGCAACCGCCGACAACGGAATGGCGCCGGCCAGACAAAAATCTGCCGCCTCGACCACCCCGCCCTGCTGCAGGATCAACGCACGCTGCAAGGCGTTATCCAGTTCGCGCACGTTGCCCGGCCAGGCATAGGCCTGCAGGCAGGCCTGCGCCGCAGCCGAAAGGCGCACAGGTGCGTGCTTCATCTTCTCCACATGCCGCGCCAGCAAGCGCTCGGCCAGCGGCAGAATATCGCCACTGCGTTCACGCAGCGGCTGCCAGGCCAGGGGGAAGACCGAAAGGCGGTAGTACAGGTCTTCGCGGAAGCGCCCCGCCGCCACCTCGCCAGCCATGTCGCGGTTGGTGGTGGCCAGCACGCGAATATCCAGGGCAATCGGCTTGCGCCCACCTACCCGCTCAACCTCACGCTCCTGCAGCACGCGCAGCAGCTTGGCCTGCAGGCCGAGGGGCATTTCGGAAATCTCGTCGAGCAGCAAGGTACCGCCTTCGGCCTGCTCGAATTTGCCGGCCTGCGCGGCAATGGCACCGGTGAAGGCGCCCTTCTCGTGGCCGAACAACGTGGCCTCGAGCATGTTGTCAGGGATCGCCGCGCAGTTGATGGCAACGAACGGCTGCGTGGCGCGTGGCGACTGCTGGTGAATGTAGCGCGCCAGGACTTCCTTGCCCGTGCCCGATTCACCCGAGATAAGCACGGTCGAATCGCTGCGTGCGACCCGTGCGGCCAGCTCCAGCAACTGTCGGCTGGCCGGCTCGCAGGCCACCGGCCCCTCGTCGTCGGATGCGCCCAGGCGCCCGGCGGCGTGGCGCTCGACCAGGCTCAAAAGGGCCTTGGGCTCGAAAGGCTTGACCAGATAATCGGCAGCGCCCTGGCGCATGGCCTCCACCGCGCGCTCCACGGCAGCATGGGCGGTCATCAGCAGTACCGGCAAGTGCGGGTGGTGGCGGCGCAGCCGGGCCAGCAACTGGTGCCCGTCCATGCCCGGCATGTTCACGTCACTGACCACCAGGCTGTACGCGTCGTCGTCCACAGCCTGCAACGCCTCCTCGGCACTGCCCACGGCATGATAGGCAAAGCCGCCGATTTCCAGGGTGTCGCCCAACGCCTGGCGCAATACGCGGTCATCCTCGACCAGCAGCACCTTGATGACCATTACAGCGCCTCCGTCTGGCCGCCGATCAGCGGCAACTCAACCGTCACACAGGTGCCACGCCCCACCTTCGAACGCAACCGCAGCGTGCCCTGGTGCGCACGCACCACGGCTTTGACCACAGCCAGGCCCAGCCCGGTGCCGGTGGCCTTGGTGGTCAGAAAGGGTTCACCCAGCCGCCCCAGCAGATCGGCATCGATACCGCTGCCGGCGTCGCTGACGCACAAATGCAGGGTGTGCTCGCGGCGGAACAGGTGCACCTTGAGCCGGGCCGGGCCATCGCTGGCCTGCAGGGCATTCTCGACCAGGTTGAGCAAGGCACCGACCAGGGTGTCGCGGTTGCACAGCAGCTCACCCAGGCGGCTGTCGCACTGCCAGCGCACGGCGTGCCCCTGAACATGGGGCTGGGCAGCCTGCTGCAACGCCTGGAACAGGCTCTTGGGGGTCAAGCGGTCACCCAGCGGCAGCTCGCCGCGGGCGAATACCAGCATGTCGCGCACCTGATGCTCCAGTTCGTGCAGGCGCTCCTTGAGGCTGCCAGCGAACCGCTGGCGGGTTTCTGGCGCAAGCTCGCGTTCGCTATCGGCCAGGTGGCTGGCATAGAGCATGGCCGCCGACAGCGGCGTACGGATTTGGTGGGCCAGCGAGGCGACCATGCGCCCCAACGACGACAGGCGCTCATGGCGTGCCAACTGGTCCTGCAGGCGACGGGTTTCAGTCAGGTCATTGAGCAGCACCAGCTGGCCGGGTTCGGCATCCAGCGAACGGGTGGCGATGGACAGGCGCCGGCCGTCGCGCAGCGATACCTCATGCCCGTCATCCTTGCGCGGCGCAAAGCTGCGGGCGATCACCTGGCGCCACAGCTGGCCGAGCAAGGGCTCACCGAGCAGCTCGCAGGCCGCCGGGTTGGCTTCGCGCACCAGGCCCTGACCATCGATCACGATCACACCACCGGGCAGCAGGTCGAGCAGGTTCTGCAGGCGATTGGCCAGGCGCTCCTTCTCGTTCAGCTCGGCCATGCGCTGGGCGCCGACCACCGCCAGCTCACCTTTCAGCTCGCTGACGCGGGCTTCGAGCATGCTGTAGGACTGGTTGAGCTGGGTGGATACCTGGTTGAACAGGGCGAATGCCTGCTCCAGCCCCTGTCGACTCTCCTGTTCGACCGGGGTACGCCCCTGCGGATCAGGGACTCGGGAAAAGTGGGCGGCCTGGGGCATCGTGCTCTCTCGCGTGGCTGACCGTCATAAAAACGGTGTGGTGCCAGCGGTGTAGCAATAGCCGTGCCGGGGATGGGGGTTTTAGCTTTCGGGGGATTGGGCGCTTGTCTTGAGGGTTGCAGTGATGCGCAGATCGAGCGCCGCGCGGGCGGCGCGAAGCGCTTGCCTTGGGATCTTCAGCGCCTTTGAGATCGAGCGCCGCCCGCGCGGCGCATCGCGAAGTGCTTGCCTTGGGATCTTTAGCGCCTTTGAGACCGAGCGCCGCCCGCGCGGCGCTTCGCGGGGCAAGCCCGCTCCCACATTTGTTGCAACGTGCCATGGCCTGATAGGCCATAGTTGCCAGCCTTGTTAGCACGACGAGGTTTTTCGGCTGGCACTGCTGCCGCCTCACCTGTCTTCAGTCATGCGCCAAGGCGGACAACCATGGCCTGACTGGAACGGCGCGTTGCAACAAATGTAGGAGCGGGCTTGCCCGCGATGCGCCGCGCGGGCGGCGCTCGATCTCAAGGGCGCCACACCCCTCACGACATGCTCCGCCAGCCCCAACGCAACCCCAACGCAACCCCAA
Organism: Pseudomonas sp. P39-UII1; assembly: GCF_039672635.1. Lineage (NCBI taxonomy): Bacteria > Pseudomonadati > Pseudomonadota > Gammaproteobacteria > Pseudomonadales > Pseudomonadaceae > Pseudomonas > Pseudomonas sp. P39-UII1. The sequence goes on along the minus strand of NZ_JBDFPP010000008.1, from coordinate 116,801 downwards.
CTCACCCCTCGCCAGGCGTCACCACCACCGTACAGGTCGTCCCCGCCGCCAGCAAAAACCCATCTGGCACTTCATCGATGTGTATCCGCACCGGCACCCGCTGCGCCAACCGCACCCAGTTGAACGTCGGGTTCACATCGGCAATCAACTCGCGGCTTTGCGGGTTGTCGCGGTCGTAGATGCCGCGGGCAATGCTCTCCACGTGCCCCTTGATGCGCTCGCCGCTCATCATCTGCAGCTCGGCCTGGTCACCCACCTTCACGTGGGGCAACTTGGTCTCTTCGAAGAAGCCGTACACCCAGAATGAATGCTCGTCGACCACAGCCATCACCGCTTCACCGGTGCGGGCATAGTCGCCCTTGTGGATGTTCAGGTTGGTCACGTAGCCATCGACCGTGGCGACGATATGGGTGCGCTTGAGATTCAGCTCGGCCGCCGCCAGTTCGGCCTGGGCCTGTTGGTAATCGGCCAGCGCAGCGTTGGCGATGTTGCTGGCGTCGTCGCGGTTCTCCTTGGAGATCACCAGGTTGTCCATGTCGGCGCGGCGCCGGGCGTTGACCTTGCGCATTTCCCAGGTGGCCTTGCGCGAGGCGACCAGCGCCTTGGCCTGGTTGACCGCCAATTGGTAATGCTCGGGGTCGATCTGGATCAACAGGTCGCCCTTCTTCACCCGCTGGTTGTCCTTGACCGGTACGTCCACCACATAACCGGGTACGTCGGCGGCAACGTTGATGATGTCGGCCCGCACCCGGCCGTCACGGGTCCACGGTGTGGTCATGTAATGCAGCCACAACTGGCGGCCGATCACCACGGCAGCGGTCAGCACCAGCAAGGTGGCGATCAGGCTGAAGAACTTTTTCATCGAAGGATTCTCACCAGTAGAGCGACAGCGCCAGGGCGCCGAACAGGCAGACGAACAGGGAAAGGCGCAGCAGCGCCGGGTGCCAGAAGAAGCGATAGCCATCATGGCTGGCGATGAACCGGTCCAACCCCCAGGCCAGGCCCAGGGCGAACAGGAACATCAGGGTCATGGTGGGCATGTACACGCCATGGAAAGCGATCTCACGGGGCATGGTGCAGTCCTTTCGCTGGGGCCAGTGGCGACTGTGGGTCGAGCAGGGAGGAACGGATGAAGTGCAGGTAGCTTTGCGCGCGGCGCAGCACCGAGGTGTCGAAGTGCCGGGCGAAGGGTTCGTCGGTGGCCTGCACGCGGCTGATGGCGTGGTCCACCGCCACCAGCGCGCGCTCGTGGTTGCTGGCGCTGGGCTGCAGGAACAGCCGCGCCAGGGCACGGCCCATGACGCGGATGGCCTGGCGCCAGGGCTGCGACTCGGCATAGGCCGGGTGCACCGGGGCACGGGCCTGCTCCTTGCGCAGCTCGATGATCGCATGGCCGATTTCCAGCACGGTGAACATCCAGCCCATCAGTTCGCTCTGCACCTGTGGCTTGCCGGCGGCCAGGCCATAGGCCTGGTGCAGCAGGTCGCGGGTGCGGCTTTCGAAGGCCGAGCCCAGGCCACGCAGGCGCCCGCTGATGGCGAACAGCACCTGCTCGCGCAGCGCCTGCTCCAGGCGGCTCCACAGCCAGCGGCTGTTGGGCGGCAGGATGATCGCCCCGGCTGCGGCGCAGACGAACATGCCGATGACCATGCCGATGTAATCGTTGATAAAGGTGTAGGGGTCGTAGACCGTCAGGTTGTTGGGCACCGAACCGATGGCGAAGAACACCAGCAGGCCAATACCGTAACCCGCGTAAGCCGGCCGCGACGACAGGAACGCGCCGAGCACGAACACCGGCGCCAGCACCATGCACAGCAGCGGGAAGCCGTCGATCCAGGGGAACACGAAGAAGGTTTCGAAAAACCCGATGAAGGCACCGATGGCCGTGCCGCACGCCATCTGGAACGACATGCGCTTGGGGTTCGGCGAGGCCGCCGACAGGCCTACGGTGACGGTGGCGATCAAGGTCATCATCGCGCCACTGGGCCAGTCGCTGAGTAGCCAGTAGCTGCCCAGCAGCAACAATACCGCCGAGGCGCGCACACCGGCGGCCAGCGACACCAGCCAGCTGGTCTGGGCCACGTAAGGCTCGTCCCACTGCTCGCGCTCATGCTTGTGTGCGGCCAGCGAGGCATGGGTTTCGGCGTAGCTGTACATCTCGTCGACGAAGCGATAAAGCAGCTCGAAGGCGGTATGGAAGTCGAGCAGGTCGGCCTCGCTGGGCGCGGTTTGCAGGTACGCGTTGCGCAGGCCGCGCACCTGCGATTGCAGGCCCTCTTTGTAGGCAGCCAGCTCCAGCGTGAGGCGCAACGCGTCGGCATCGGTGAGTGCCCGCCCGACATACGGCTGCAGCAGCTCGACCAAGGTATTGAGCCCCGGCTCGATGGCCCCGACGATCTGCAGCGGGCCACGGGCGCGCAGGCGTTCCAGCAAGCGGTGCAAGGCGTTGAAGCGCGTGGTGATGGCCATGAACTCGCTGTTCATGCGCACCAGCCGGCCCGAGCGCCGGCGCATGTGCGGGTCTTCGAACGCCGTCACGTTGCGCAGGCTTTCAAGGCCAACGGCCTCGGCAACGAAACGCACGTTGCTGGTTTCGAAGCGGTCGCGCTGGCTGTCGCCGCGCAAGGCTTCAACCACCACCCCGGCGAATATGCCAAAGCGCTGGTACAACGCGTTGCGCATGGCCGCACTGGCCGATTGCGGCAGGATGGCAGCACTGACGAAGGTCGAGACCAGAATGCCCAAAGCAATCTCCAGCACCCGCCATACAGCCGCCATGAACGCCTGATCAGGGTGTTGCAGCACCGGCAGGCCGATCATCGCCGCGGTGTAACCGGCCAGCACGAAGCCGTAGGCGCGGAACGTGCGGTAGCGCATGGCGCCCGCCGAGCACAGGCCCACCCACAGCGCCAGGCTGGGCAGGAACAGCTCGGTGTTCTGCGGAAAGAGCGCAATCAGCGCAACCATCATCGCCGAGCCTGCCAGGGTGCCGAGCACCCGGTAGAAGCTCTTGGCGAACACGTGGCCGCTTTGCGGCTGCATGACGATGAACACGGTGATCATCGCCGTGCGCGGTTGCGGCAGCTCCAGGCGCATGGCCAGCCACAGGGTGATGAACGCGGCGGCCAGCACCTTGAAGATGTAGACCCAGGTCACCCCGTCGGTGCGCGCCCAGGCAAAGAAGCCCCGGCGCCATTCCAGGCTGTGCAGCCAGCGCAGCGGCAGGCTCGATGTGCTCATTCGGCGTGTTCCGCCTTGCGGTCGAAGATGGCCAGGGTGGCCGGGGTTTTCGGCGCGGCCTGGCGCCCGTCCTCAGGCACATCCTTGCCGGCCTGCAGGCCGCCACCCAGTGCGGTCACCAGCTCGGCGTGGGCAATCAGGCGCGCGGCCTGCACTTGCTGTTGCACCTGCTGCTGGCGGAACAGCAAGGTCTGTGCGTTGAGCACGTTGAGGTAATCGGTGAGCCCGCGCTGGAAGGCGACCGTGGCGATGTCGTAGGTTTTTTGCGCGGCGGCCACCGATTCGGCGGCGAAATGCGCCTGCTGCTTCATCGACTCGCGGCGGATCAACTGGTCGGAGATGTTTTTCAACGCGCCGATCACGGTCTGGTTGTACCGCGCCACGGCCACGTCATAGCCCGCTGAGGCCACGCCCAGTTGCGAGCGCAGGCGACCACCGTCGAAGATCGGCAGGCTGATGGCCGGGCCGACGTTGTAGTTGAACTTGCGCCCGGTGAGGAATTCCAGCGGCCCGCCGCCGGTGGCCATGAAGCCGAGGCTGCCGACCAGATCGACGTTGGGGAAGAAGCCGGCGTGAGCGACGTCGATGCCCCGCGCCTGGGCAGCCACCTGCCAGCGGCTGGCGACCACGTCGGGGCGCTGGCCGACCAGTTCGGCGGGCATGGCCGACGGCAGTTTCAGCGGCGCTGCAAGTGCCAGACCAGGGCGCTGGATCTGTGCGCCCTCCCCTGGCCCCTTGCCCGCCAGCGCCGCCAGTTGGTTGCGGGTCAGGGCGATTTCTTCATCGAGGCTGTCGAGCTGGCGGTGGGTTTCAGGCAGTGGCGCTTCGGCCTGGCTGACCTCGAAATGGGTGCCGATGCCGCCGTCGAGGCGGCGCTTGGCCAATGCCAGGATCTGTTCCTGCTGCTCAAGCTCTGCCTTGACGATGTCACGCTGGGCGAAGTGCAGGCTCAACTGAATGTAGGTGCGCACCACGTTGTTCTGCAGCTCGAGCTGCGCCTGGCGCGCTTCGGCGACGCTCATGTGCGCCTGGTCCACGGCCTGTTCGCTGGCGTTACGCTCGCGGCCCCAGAGGTCGAGGGCATAGCTGAAGCCAATGGCGGCGTTGTTGTCCCAGGTGTTGGCACCCGACAGCGCGCCAGGGCCGTAGAACTGATCTTCTGGCCAGTTGTGGCGCTTGAGCGTTGCCTGGCCGTTGGCCTGGAGTTTTTCTGCCGACTCGACCACACCGGCCATGGCCTTGGCCTCGCGCACCCTCGCCGCCGCCATGGCCAGGCTTGGGCTGCCGGCCACGGCCAGGGCAAGCCACCGGTCCAGTTGCGGGTCGCCATAAGCGTGCCACCACTGTTGGTCGGGCCAGCGGGCGTCGCTGGCGGCTTCGCGAATGGCCGCGTCGGTGGTCAAGGTATTGGCTGGCAGCGTCTTGCTTTGCGGGGCAATACCCCAGGTTCCGATACAGCCGCTCAAGGTGAGGCTAAGGGCACAGGCACTGAACGCTTGAAGCGTTCTGATGATGCGACGCGGCACAGCTGCGATTTCCCGAGGATGAGGTGGAGGGGCCGAGCAATTCTAGGGGGCCGCTGCACTGGCGATAAGCGCAGATTCCTGCGAATCTTTGTTACCGAAACAGCGATAATCCGGCTTTGGTCGAAGGCACATTTAAGTTACTTCGTGACACAATTTCGTCCTCTACCTTGAGAGTGACCCATGGACACCCTGCAAAACATGCGTGCTTTCAGTTGCGTAGCCCAGCTCGGCAGTTTCACTGCCGCCGCGGCGCAACTGGACACGACCACCGCGAACGTGTCGCGGGCGGTCTCCAACCTGGAAGCCCATCTGCAAACCCGGCTGCTCAACCGTACTACCCGGCGCATCGCCCTGACCGAGGCGGGCAAGCGTTACCTGATGCGCTGCGAACAGATTCTTACCTACGTCGAAGAAGCCGAGGCTGAGGCCAGCGACGCCCATGCCCGGCCTGCCGGGCAGTTGAAGGTGCACTCGATGACCGGGGTCGGCCAGCATTTCGTGGTCGACGCCATCGCCCGTTACCGCGAATCGCACCCGGACGTGACGTTCGACCTGACCATGGCCAACCGCGTACCGGACCTGCTCGACGAGGGCTACGACGTGTCCATCGTGCTCGCCACCGAGCTGCCGGACTCGGGCTTTGTCTCGCAGCGGCTGGGCATCACCTACAGCATCGTCTGCGCCTCCCCGGAGTACGTGGCCAAGCATGGTTTCGCGCACAAGCCGATCGACCTGCTCAAGCATGCCTGCCTGCGCATGGTCAGCCCGGTGATCCCGCTGGAGAAGTGGCTGTTCGACGGCCCGGAGGGCCAGGAATTGGTCAACATCACCAGCTCGCCGTTCCAGGTCAACTCGGCCGACGCGATGAAAACGGCGATCCGCTGCGGCATGGGCATGGGTGTGCTGCCGATCTACTCGGCCATCGATGGCTTGCGTGATGGCAGCCTGGTGCGGGTGATGCCGGACTACCGGCTGCAGGAGCTGAACCTGTATGCGATCTACCCGTCGCGCCAGTACCTGGATGCCAAGATCAAGACCTGGGTCGAGTACCTGCGCAACTCGTTGCCAGAAATCCTCGCCGCCCATGAGGCGGACCTGAAAACCCACGAGTTGCTGATCGCCACCTGAAAAAGCTGCTGCAGTGCGCGGGTGGACAATGGTAGGTTGCTAATCAATGCCGGCCCTTTCGCGGGGCAAGCCCGCTCCCACAGGTTTTAACAGTGTACCTGTGGCAGCGGGCTTGCCCCGCGAAGAGGCCTTAACTGACCCACCACCGCCCTGAGAAGTAGCCCGATGAAAAAGACCGTCCTGGCCTTCAGCCGTATCACCCCGGCCATGGCCGAGCGCCTGCAGCAAGACTTCAACGTGATCGTGCCGAACCCCAAGCTCGGCGACATCAGCGCCCAGTTCAATGAAGCATTGCCCGAAGCCCACGGCCTGATCGGCGCGGGGCGCAAGCTTGGCCGCGCCCAGCTTGAAGGCGCGGCGAAGCTGGAAGTGGTATCGAGCGTGTCGGTCGGCTATGACAACTACGACGTCGACTACTTCAACGAACGCGGCATTGCCCTGACCAACACCCCCGACGTGCTCACCGAGAGCACCGCCGACCTTGGCTTCTCGCTGATCATGGGCTGCGCCCGCCGCACCGCCGAGCTGGACGCCTGGACCAAGGCCGGGCAGTGGCAAGCCACAGTCGGCCCGGCGCACTTCGGCAGCGATGTGCACGGCAAGACCCTGGGCATCGTCGGCCTGGGCAACATCGGCGCGGCCGTCGCCCGCCGTGGCCGCTTCGGTTTCAACATGTCGGTGCTGTATGCCGGCAACAGCCGCAAGGCGGCGCTGGAGCAGGAACTGGGCGCGCAGTACCGCAGCCTTGAGCAGCTGTTGGCCGAGTCCGATTTCGTCTGCATCGTGGTGCCGCTGTCTGACGCAACCCGCAAACTGATCGGTGCTCGCGAACTGCAGCTGATGAAACCGAGCGCCTTCCTGATCAACATCGCCCGTGGCCCGGTGGTCGACGAAGCGGCGCTGGTCGAGGCACTGCAGAACGGCACCATTCGCGGCGCCGGCCTGGATGTGTACGAGAAAGAGCCGTTGAGCGACTCGCCGCTGTTCAAGCTGCCCAATGCACTGACCCTGCCACACATCGGCTCGGCCACCGCCGAAACCCGCGAGGCCATGGCCAACCGGGCGATGGGCAACCTGCGCGCGGCGCTGCTGGGTGAGCGGCCGCAGGACCTGGTGAACCCGCAGGTGTGGAAGGGCTGAGCCCCAGCCTAGCGCGCCAACACCATTGCCGGCTTGACCTTCGGCTTGCGAAACACCAGCACATTGCCCGCCATCACCGCGACCAGCCCCAGCAACGCTGGGGCAGTCCATTGGTAGCCCTCGGCAAACGCCGATACGTTCAGCGCCACCAGCGGGAACAACACCGTGCAATACGCCGCCCGCTCGGGCCCCATGCGCCCGACCAAGGTCAGGTAAGCGGTAAAGCCGATCACCGAGCCTGGAATGACCAGGTACATCAGCGAACCGATGTAGCGCGTGTTCCACTCCATGGCGAAAGGAATACCGCTGACCACGCAATACCCCGCCAGCATCGCAGCACCATAAGCCATGCCCCAGGCATTGGTGGTCATCGGTTTGAGCCCGGCCCTCTGCTGCATGCTCGACAGCATGTTGCCCGCCGAGAAACACAGCGTGCCGAGCAGGGCCAGGCCCAGGCCATACAGGGTTTCGCGGCTGGCTGCATGGTGTGAAAGCTCCGGCCAGAACAGCAGGCCCAGGCCCAGCAGGCCGAGCGCGCCACCCCCGAGCACATTGCTGGCGATCCTTTGGCCGAAAAAGACCCGTGCATTCAGCGCATTCCACAGTGTCGCGGTAGAGAACACCACGGCGATCAGGCCACTGGCGATCCACTGGCTGGCGGTGAGGAAGCACATGAAGTTGACGCAGAACAGGCACAGGCCCTGGGCCAGGCAGATCAGGTGACCGCGGCGGTTCATCGGTTGCAGGCGGCGGGTGAGCAGCAGGATGGCGAACAGGATCAGGCCGGCCAGCGCAAAGCGGTAGACGATCGAAACCGCAATGGCGACCACGCCCAGCTGCAGTTTGAGGGCGATCCAGGTGGTGCCCCAGATCAGGACGGTGAGCAGGTACAGGGACAGGTTCATGCGGTTGGCTCCAGAGGGGTTCAATCATGGGGCCGCCTTGCGGCCCATCGCTGGCAAGCCAGCTCCCACACGTACTGCGCAAACCTCGAGGAGGGCGCTGAATCTGTAGGAGCTGGCTTGCCGGCGATCGAGGGCGCAGCCCTCGCCAGCGCCATCAGTGTCTGCCCAAGCCACAACGGCGCACTTGCACAAACTTGCGCTTTTCCATCTCAGCTAGCTGTCACCGCCCCACAAGCGCAGTACGATGGCCCCCAGAGGAGCCGCCCATGACCCCACTCAGCCAGTTGCAAGTGTTCAACGCCATGCACGCCTCGCCCCACGCGCGGCTGGAGCTGAGCGCGCAGCTGGGCGATGGCCTGGCGGCGGCGTTGTGGCGCAACCGCGATGATGCCCGCGACTATCAGGCGCCCAGCCATCACACCCTGTCTTGCTACATTGCCGACGGCACTGGCACCTTTCGCCGCCAGCGCCCCGCCGACAAGGGCGCGCCGAACAAACTTTGCATCATGCCGGCCGGCCATGAGTCGAACTGGGTGGTCAATGGCGCGATCCGCCTGGCGCACCTCTACATCAGCGAGGCGCAATTCGCCCTGGGCTGCGTGCGCCTGCTCGACCGCGAACCGCGGGAGTTGCAGCTGCAGGAGGCGACGTTCGTCGACGACCCACAGCAGTCGGTGCGCTTTCGTCAGCTGATCACCCTCGACTGGGACGAACCCGGCGAGCGGCTGCTGGCCAGCAGCCTGGCGCACGACATCGTCGACCACGCCGTGCTCAGCCAGGTCGGCCTGCGCCAGGGGTTGCGCTTGAAAGGCGGCCTGGCGCCGAACCTGCGTCGGCAATTGGCGGAGTACGTCGAGGCCCACCTGGACCAGCCCATCACCCTGGGTGAGCTGGCGGTGCGCTGCAACCTCTCCGAATACCACTTCGCGCGCATGTTCCGCACCAGCTTTGGCCTGCCGCCGCACCAGTACCTGCTGGCTCGGCGGCTGCACCGGGCTTGCCAGCTGCTGCGCATGGGGCAGCTGCCGCTGGGCGAGGTTGCCTTGCTGTGCGGGTTTGCCAGTGCCAGCCATTTCAGCAACCGCTTCCGCCAGGCGCTCGGTGCGACACCCGGCGACTATCGCGCAGCATTCCAGGGTTGATGGGGGCCGCTTTGCGGCCCTTTCGCCGGCAAGCCGGCTCCCACAGAGATTTCAGCGCTGCAGACTTTTTGGAAGTTGGCGCAATTCCTGTGGGAGCCGGCTTGCCGGCGAAAGGGCTGCGCAGCAGCCCCTGCAATTCAGAACTCGAAAGTGCTCGACAGGCTCACCTGCCGCGCATCGCCAATGGCGACGAAATACTGGTTCACCGCCGAGCTGTAGTAGACCTTGTCGAACAGGTTCTTGACGTTCAACTGCAGGCGCACGTTGTGTTCGTCGAACTTGGTTTCATAGCTGGCAAAGGCATCGGCGACGGTGTAGCTCGGCAGGTCGAAGGTATTGGTCGCATTGCCCGACCGCTCGCCCACATAGCGCGCCCCCGCACCCAGGCGCAGGCGATCGCCACCGAACAGGCTGCCGAAGTCATACACCGCCGACAACGAGCCACTGTGCCTGGCCACGTTCTGCAGGCGGTTGCCCTTCAGGTCCGGGTCCTTGGTCACCTTGGCGTCGGTGAAGGCGTAGCTGCCGATAAGGCTCCAGCGTTCGCTCAACTGACCGGTAAGGTCAAGCTCCACCCCTCGCGAATTGACCTCGCCGGCGTTGCTGTACACCGTCTCGCCGGTACCGCTGTCGAAGTTGGCGACCAGCACGTTGCGCTTGGTGATGTCGAACAGCGCCAGGGTGCCGGTGAGGCTGCCCGGCATATCCAGCTTGGCACCCAGCTCCCACGACTTGCCCTCCTCGGGCGCCACGGAACCATCCAGCACGACGCCGCCGGTCAGGGGGGCAATGCTGGAGTTGGGCTTGAACGACTCGCTGTAGCTGCCATAGAACGACAGCTGCTCATCGACCTTGTAGACGATGCCGGCATGCGGCACCCAGGCCTGGCCGCTGCTGTCGGTGTTGGCGGTGAACGGGCGGCCGCGGCCGGCGTACTGGTCGTACTGCTGAAAGCGCGCGCCCGCCACCAGAACCCAATGGTCGTCCAGGTGCAGTGCGTCCTGCACGAACAGCGCGTCGGTGCGCAGCTTGTCGGTTTGGTCGCTGTCGCTGGCGCGTACCGTGCTGCCCTCCACTTCCTGGCCGTAAACCGGGTTCACATAGCTGAAGGTGGACGTGGCAGCCTGGCGGATCAGGTCGCCGCGAAACACCTTGCGGTCCTCGTGGTCGATACCAAACAGCAGGTCATGCTGCATGCCCGCCAACGCTACCTTGCCATTGAGGCTGAGGGTGGCGAACTGGTCGCGGCTCATGGCGTTGTGGGTGCCGTCGATACTGCGGGTGAGCGTGCCCTTGGCTTCGTTGACGCCTGTCACGCGGACCTGGCTGGCGTCATAGGTCTCGCGGTTGAAGCTGTAGCCGACATGCACGTTCCAGTCGTCGGCCAACTGGTGGTCGACCTCCAGGCGGTACAAGTCGGAGCGCCCTTCCATGTCGTTGAAGGGTTCATCCAGGCGGCGTGTGGCCGGGATGTCCAACGGGTGGCCATTGCTGCCGAACGCCGTGCCGCGGTCGAACGGGTAAAGAAACTCGCGGTGCTCGTAGGCCACTACCACTTGGGTGTCCTCGCCAAGCCAGGCCAGCGACGGCGCCACCAGCGATTCGCGGTGCACGCCGTAGTTGCGCCAGTAGTCTTCGTCCTCGTGATCGACGATCAAGCGGTAGGCAAAGTTGCTGTCGCCCAGCGCACCGGTGCTATCGAAGCCGCCGCCACTGCCGTTCTTGCCGCTGCCATAGGTCGAGCCGCGTACGGTCAGGGCATTGTACTGCTGCAGTTGCGGGCGCTTGCTGACCACGTTGATGACCCCGCCCGGGTCCTGGATACCGTACAGCAGCGAGGCCGGCCCCTTGAGAACCTCCACCCGCTCGGTGCTGGCATTGAGGCTGCGGCCCTGCACGATCGGCATCCCATCGCGCATGATCGAACCGTCACGGTTGTCGCCAAACCCGCGTTTCATCACAGTGTCGGAAGTACCGCCGAAGTTGTTGCCCTGGGTGATGCCGCTGACATTGGCCAATGCGTCGTCGAGGTTGCGTGGGGCCTGGTCGCGGATCACCTGGGCCGGGACTACGTTGATGGCCTGGGGGATGTCCTGGGACGGGCCCTGGCCCCGCATGATCGAGGCGCTGGCCGGGGGCTGGTAGCTGTAGGCGTCCATCTGCGAGTTCACCGTGGTGGCCTGCAAGTTGAGGGCGCCGGAGGTGTCCACCGGTTCCAGCGTCAAGGTGCGGGCGTCGACGCGGCGCCAGGTCAGGCCGCAATTGCCCAGCAACTGCTGCAGGGCCTGTTCGGCACTGAACCTGCCGTCGAGGGCCGGCGCCTGCACGGCGGGCAGTTCAAGGGTGTAGACCACGCTTTGCCCGCTGGCACGGCTGAAGGCGTTGAGTGCCTGGGCCAGCGGTTGGCTGGGTTGGGCGAAGGTGTGCAGCTGAAGTCGCTCGGCGGCCACGGCACAAGGGGCGGCAGTGATGGCCGCAAGCGCAGAAAGGCCGAGCCAGAGAGGGACGCAACGCGGGGTGAACTTCATGGACGCTGACCTGTGAGAGGGTTATTACTGCGAATGAATCGCACTTCCACCCATTACACGGATGCCACGCCCTGTTACCTCATCCGCTTTTCATGATTTTTTTTAAGAGCCAGCTTGCCGGCGATGAGGCCGGCACAAACACCTACCTGATGACCGTCAGCCGGCCCAGCACCGTCTGCCGCGAAAAGCCCATCACCTTGCCCAGCGAATCCAGTGCCACCAACGGCTCCTGCACCGGGAAGCTGCCACTGACCTTGCGCTGCCCCAGCTCATCACGGAGCAATACTATGCGCCCCGGGTAATAGCGCCGCAGGTCATCGACCACCTGTGCCAGTGGCACCTGGTAGTAGTTGAGCCAGCCCTGGCGCCAGGCCAGGCGGCTGTCGCTGTCCACACGCAGGGTTTCGCCCGCACGGCCTTCGGCATAGGCCAGTTGCTGGTTGGCCGTCAGCTCGCGGGCAGTTTGCCCCGGCGCCGGGGTGACAGCCACGCGCCCGCTGCGCACGGTCACCTGGGCGCCGTCAGCCTGGTCGCGCACTTCGAATTCGGTGCCCAGCACCCGTACCTGGCCGCCCGCAGCGTCTACCACGAAGGGCTCACCGGTGTGCGTGACCTTGAAGAATGCCGCGCCATGCAACAACCGCACATGGCGCTCGCCCTGCTGGAAATCGACCGCGATGGCACTGCCCGCATCCAGCGTCACCTGCGATTGGTCGGCCAGGGTCAGCTGGCGAATCGTGTCGCTACTGCTGAAGTCGGCTTGCAGGTTCTGCAGCCAGTAACCCGGGTGCCAGCCCCCCGCCACACTCACGGCCAGCACCAGGCACGCTGCTGCCACCCAGGCACCGGCGCGACGCCAACGACCATAGGTAGGCGCCGTGGCCATGGCGTCCAGGTAGTGCTGCAGGTTGGCCTGCTCTTCCTCGGCCAGCCGCGCGGCAGGTGCCGCACTCATGCGCCACAGCGCCTGGGCCTGGGCATAGGCCTGGCGATGGCTTGGGTCTGCCAGCAACCAGCGCTTGAACGCCGCGCTGTGCTGCGCCTCGGGCTGCTCGTTGATGCGGCTCAGCCACTGCAGCGCTGCGTGCGACGGGTCGTCGGTAATCACGTCTGGATCGCTCATCGACGGGTGCTCCCTGGCCTGCGCATGGGGGTCGCGGGCTCGGCAACACTGGCCTTGCACGCTTCGAGGGCGCGCATCATATGCTTTTCCACCGCGCTCTGGGACAGTTGCATGGCCTTGGCGATCTCGCCGTACTTGCAGCCGTGAATGCGGTTGAGCAAGAAGATCTGCCGGGTACGCTCCGGCAAGGCACGCAGCGCGGTTTCGATGCGCTGCAAGTCATGGTCGACCTCAAGCGCCTGTTCCGGGGCCTGGGCCGAGCAGGGTTCATCCAGTGGCAATGACGCTTCGGCGACGCGCTCGCGGCTGCCTTGGTTGCGCAGGTGGTCGATGGCCAGGTTGCCGGCGCAACGCAACAGGTAGGTGTCCAGCGCCTCGACCTTGACCTCGGGGCGGCGCCAGAAGCGCAGGAACAGCTCTTGCACCAGGTCGGATGCGGTAGCGCGGCAGCCGACTCGGCGGTTCACCAACGCCTCCATGCGCGCACGCTGGGCCAGGAACACCTGGACGAAACGGGCGCGCGTGCTGTCGCTATCGGGTTCGGTCAAGGCATCACCCGGCAAACACGGCCAACAGCGGGCCCAGCACCAGGCTGAGCGCGGCAAGCCCCAGCAGCAGGCGCGGCTGGTAGGGCAAACCGAAGACCCACAAAGTGACCCCGGCCATCAACACCGCAACCCATTCCACCAGGCCATGGGCCCAGCCCCGCTGGTGCACCGACAGCACCAGCGACACCAGCAGCAACAGCCAGCCTGCCAGGCGCAGGCTGCGCAACTGGCCACGGCCAGGCTTACGCCCGAGCAGGTCGCTGAAGTGTTTTTCCATGGCCAGGCACAAGGCAGCGAACCCGGCAAAACCCATCAGGGCAATACTCAGCATCACTTCACCTCGACCGCTTCAACCGTTGCCTTGGGCGCCCGGGGCGCGCGCTTGGCAACCGGCTTTGGGGCGCGCAGCATCTTCGCTGCAGCCCAGGCCAGGAACGCCCCAGTGCCAAGCGCGGTGAGGTCGAAGCCGGCCATGGCCCAGTCACCGACGGCCAAGGAGTGGTCCAGGCCCTGCCCTGTCGTCAGTGCATTGAGCAACGGCAGCAAGGCGAACGCCAGCGCGCCCAGCCCTAGCTGTTCACCCCAGGCCCTGCGCCCGGGGCGCAACGCAGCGTGCAGCAGTGACAACGCCCACAGCAGGAAGAAGCTGTTGATCTCCCAGTTGGCCCTGCCCTCCAGCCCCACCGGCAGCAGCCGGTTGGCCCAGAAGAAAGCAGCCACGGCCAGCAGCAGGCCGCTCATGCTGGCGATGTTGAGCACCTCGACCAGGCGCAACTCGCCCGGGATGCGCTCGCTTTTGGCATGTTTGAGCTGGCGTTTGCCCAGCCACATCACCAGGCCTGTACCGATCACTGCCGTGCCGGCCACGCCGAACACGAAGTACAACCAACGCAGCCAAGGGCCGGCGTAGTTGCCCATGTGCAGGCCGGCAAAGCTGAAGGAGGTCATCATCGCCGCGCTTTCTGGCGCGCCCTGGTTCAGCAGCGCCCCCGTGGCACCGTCGAAGGTCCAGCTGGCGCTGCGCTTGTAAGCGACGTGATCGGCGGCGGATTGCGTGAAGGTGACGCGGGCATTGAGGTCGCCTGGGTTCTGCACCTGGATGAAACCGATACGCGCACCGGGCACCTGCTCCTGAACCTTGGCATACAGGCGCTCCAGCGGGACCAGCGGGGTGGCGACATTGGCCACCTTGGGCACCTCGTCGCGACCGAACAGGTCATTGAAATAGCCATTGGTGTTGCCCCCGTAGCTGGCCAGAATACCGGCCGGCATCACCATGTACATGAACAGCACCAGGCTGCTGTAGCTGATCATCAGGTGGAACGGCAGCACCAGCACGCCGATGGCGTTATGGCCGTCCAGCCAGGAGCGCTGGCCCTTGCCCGGGCGGAACGTGAAGAACTCCTTGAAAATCTTCTTGTGGGTGATGATGCCGGTCACGAGCCCAAGCAGCATGATGAAGGCGCAGAATGTCGACAGCCAACGGCCCCAGGGGTACGGCATCTGCAGCTCGAAGTGAAAGCGATAGAAGAAGTCGCCGCCGCGGCTGTCGCGCGCCTCCACCGGCTGGCCGCTCTGCGCGTCCAGGCTTTTTCTGACAAACCCCCGGCGCCCGCCTTCAGGGTCGCGCCAGCCCACGCTCAATGCCGCTTCCCGTTCACTCGGCAGGCGGATCATCCAGCTCGCCGAATGCCCGGCGTTGGCTTCCAGGTAGCCCTGGGCCAGGCCCAGGCTGGCGAGCGGGTCGAGCGCATGGCTGCGCAGTTCGGGCTGTGCCCAGTGGCTGATCTCTTCCTTGAAGTACGACAGCGTACCGCTGAGGAAGATGGCGAACAGCAGCCAGCCGAAGATCAGGCCAGTCCAGGTGTGCAGCCAGGCCATCGCCTGGCGGAAGCCTTCCTTCATGGGTTTTTCATCCAGTAGGCGAGCCCATTGACCATTGCCAGTACCAGGCTCGGCAGCAGCACACCGAGCCAGGCCCGCCAGGCGCTGCGGCAGGCGAAGCACCAGATGAACGCCAACAGGTAGAAGACGAACGACAACAGCAAGCCGGTCAGGGTCGCATCGACCTGCGGCATGGGCGCCAGCAGCGCGACGCAGATGCTGACCATCGACGCCAACAGATAACCGCCCAGCAGCGCGGCCAGGCTGCGTGAGATCACGGCCAGGCGGTAGCTGAGCGGGAGGCCGGCGGCGGTGCGCTTCATGGCGGAGGTCCGGGGAAATTCGGGGATGCAATAGTAATGATTTCAATTCTCATAAGCAAAGTCTGAAAGGTCTGTTGCCGAGGCATGAGCATGCCACTACAATGCGAACAATTCTTACTACCAGTTGCGCTAGTTGGCGCCGGAGTATCACGGTGTCCAGCGCCCTCTCTTCCTCGGTCGAAGGTCTTTACCACGCCCACCACACCTGGCTGACCAGCTGGTTGCGCCGTCGCCTGGGCTGCCCGCAGAGCGCTGCCGACCTGGCCCAGGACACCTACGTGCGCTTGCTGCAGGCACGCGAGGCACCGCAACTGGTCGAGCCGCGGGCATTCCTCGCCACCGTGGCCAAGCGCGTGCTGTGCAACCACTTCCGGCGCCAGGAACTGGAGCGCGCCTACCTTGCGGCGCTGGCGCAAACCCCTGAAAACGTAGCGCCGAGCGAAGAACAGAAGGCGATCATCTTTGAAACCCTGCTGGAGCTCGACCGCCTGCTCGACGGCCTGCCGCCCTTGGTCAAACGCGCCTTCCTGATGGCCCAGGTCGATGGCCTTGGCCAGGGCGAAATCGCCCGCGAGCTGGGGGTTTCGCTGGCCACGGTCAAGCGCTACTTGAACAAGGCAGCGCTGCGCTGTTATTTCGCCCTGTGAACACGTCGTTTTCGCCGCAGGTGGCCGAGCAGGCCGTGCACTGGTTGATCGAGTCGCAGGGCGACGACTTCGACGACACCCAGCAACAGGCGCTGCAACACTGGCTACTGGCCGACCACGAGCATCAGCGCGCCTGGGCGCATATCCAGCAGGTCAACCAGCGCTTGCGTGGGGTCGCCTCGCCGGTGGTGCACGCCACGCTGCAGGCGCCGCCCTCCCCCGCACGGCGCCGGGCGCTCAAGGCCCTGCTGCTGCTGGGCGTGGCCAGTGCCGCCGGCTTGGGCCTGCAATCGCATAACCCGTTGCCCGGCCTGATGGCCGACTACCGCAGCCCGGTCGGCCAGCGCCGGCGGATGCAGTTGGACGACGGCAGCCTGCTGCAACTCAATACCCGCAGTGCCGCCGATGTGCGCTTCGATGGCCAGCAGCGCGTGGTAAGGCTGCTGGAAGGAGAACTGGCGCTGGACGTGGCCCGCGACGCCCGCCCCTTGCTGCTGCGCACGGCCGAAGGTGCCCTGCAACTGGACAGCGGGCGTTTCAACGTGCGCGAGTTCGAAGGCTTCAGCCTGGTGTCGGTGTTCAGCGGCAAGGCCAACTTCTCGGGCCAGGCGCTGCTGCCTGGGCAACGGGCGCGGTTCAGCACCAATGGCTGGCAGGCCATTGCTCCGCTGGACAGCAACAGCGGTGCCTGGGTCGACGGCATGCTGGTGGCCTCGCAAATGCGCCTTGGCGATTTTCTGGCCGAGCTTGGGCGTTATCGCCAAGGCCAGTTGGGCTGCAGTGAGCGCGTGGCCGACTTGCGGGTATCCGGTTCGTACCCGCTGAATGACAGTGAGCGGATTCTGCAGATGCTCGAGGTGGCCTTGCCGGTGAAGGTGCGGCGCTTTACCCGCTACTGGGTCACGGTCGAACCGCGGGTCAGTTGAAAAACTTTTCGATTACCTGAGCCATTTCCTGAACCTCGCGTGACAGAGAAGGCAGAACCCCTTCTCACAGGATCCGCCCCATGCCCCTGCGCCCCAGCCCCCTCGTCCACGCCCTGCTGCTCGCCACCAGCCTCGGCCTTGCCTCGCCGGCCCTGCACGCCGCCGAGGCGCGCACCTACCACATCGCCGGCGGCAGCCTGGAAGATGCCCTGAACCAGTTCGGCCGCGAAAGCGGTGCACTGATCTCGTTCGGCTCTCAGCTGACCCAGGGCCTGAACAGCCAAGGGCTGGACGGCCAATACGATGTCACCGAGGGCCTCGACGCGCTGCTGCGTGGCAGCGGCTTGCAGGCAAGGCAAGAGGCCGACAATGCCTTCAGCCTGCAGCCCGTCGATGCCGCCCAGCCGGGTGCTGCCGTAGAGCTCGGCGCTTCGACCGTGGTTGGCGACTGGCTGGGCGAGGCGCAGCAGGACAACGTCTTCGAGCATCCCGGTGCCCGCGACGTGGTGCGCCGGGAGCAATTCGAACGCAGCGGCGCCACCACGGCACGCGAAGTACTCAACCGCATGCCCGGCGTCAACGCCCCGGACAACAACGGCACCGGCAGCCATGACCTGGCCCTGAACTTCGGTATCCGAGGCCTCAACCCGCGCCTGGCTTCGCGCTCGACGGTATTGATGGATGGCATCCCGGTGCCCTTCGCCCCGTATGGCCAACCGCAGCTGTCGCTGGCGCCGATCAGCATGGGCAACATGGACGCGGTGGACGTGGTTCGCGGCGGCGGCGCCGTGCGTTATGGCCCGCAGAACGTCGGCGGCATCGTCAACTTCGTCACCCGTGCCATCCCCGAGCAGGCGACCTTCAAGGCCGCCATGCAAAACCAGGTCAGCCCATCCTCCAGCCAGGACGGGTTGAAGAACAGCGCCAACCTCTTGGTCGGTGGCACCAACGACAATGGCCTGGGCGGGGCGCTGCTGTACTCCGGTGTGCGTGGCGGCGACTGGCGCGAGCACAGCGACACGCAGATCGACGACTTGATCCTCAAGGGCAAGCTGCAACTGGACGAAGCCAACAGCCTGCACGCCATGGCCCAGTACTACGAGGGCGAGGCGGACATGCCGGGCGGCCTGAGCAGCGCTGACTTCGATGCCGACCCCTATCAGTCGACGCGCCTGAAGGACAAGTTCTGGGGCCGCCGTACCCTGTTCAACTTCGGCTACGACTACAAGCAGGACGAGCGCCAGTTCAGCGTCAACAGCTTCTTCACCAAGACCCTGCGCAGCGGTTACCTGGACCAGGGCAGCTTCGTTTCGCTGTCGCCACGCGAGTACTGGGTGCGTGGCATCGAGACGCGCTTTTCGCAAGGCCTGGCCCTGGGCGAGAGCTGGCACGAACTGGGCATCGGCTACCGCTACGTCAACGAAGCCGGCCACGAACTGCGTTTCCGCGAACCGGTCAACGGCAACCTGCCCACCACCGCCAGCCGCAACGACCGCGACACCCGTGGCAGCACCGAAGCCCACGCCATCTACCTGGATGACCGCATCGACATCGGCCGCTGGACCATCACTCCGGGCATCCGCTACGAGATGATCGACTCCGAGCAGAGCAACACGCTCAGCGGCCAGCGTTACCAGGGCAGCTACAACACGGCCTTGCCAGCGTTGAATGTGATGTACCACCTGACCGACAGCTGGAACCTGTACGCCAACACCGAAGGCTCGTTCGGCAGCGTGCAGTACAGCCAGATGCCCAACCGCGTGACCAGTGGCGAGGTGAAGCCCGAGAAAGCGCGAACCTGGGAAGTGGGCACCCGCTACGACAACGGTGACCTGCAGGCCGAGATCGGTGCGTTCCTGATCAACTTCGACAACCAATACGAGAGCAATCAGACCAACGATTCGGTGATCGCCCGCGGCGAGACGCGCCACCAGGGCATCGAGACCAGCGTGCGCTATGCGCTGGATGGTTTGAGCCCGGCGCTGGCCGGTTTCGATGTGCACGCCAGCTATGCCTTCGTTGACGCGACCATCCGCGAAGATGGGCCGAACAAAGGCAATCAGGTGCCGTTCTCTTCGCGCCACAAGGGCACGCTGGGGGTGGGTTATACCGAGGGGCCGTGGCAGCTGAACCTGGATGGCAGCTTCCAGAGCAGCCAGTATGCAGACAACGCCAACACCAGCGCCGAAAGCGCCGACGGCAGCACCGGGCGCATCCCCGGTTACATGCTGGTGAGCACCCGCGCCGGGTATGACTTCGGGCCGCAGCTGTCGAACCTGAAGGTGGCGGTGGGCGTGAAGAACTTGTTCAACCGCGAGTACTACACACGCTCGTTCGATGACAACAACAAGGGCAAGTACGTGGGTGAGCCGCGCACGGTCTATGTGCAGACGTCGGTAGCGTTCTGATCGAATGGCGGGCCGCGTTGCGGCCCTTCATGTGGATTTGCTACAAGAAATTTATTTTCAGAAAGGGCTTGAATTCGTTCCTCGGTTGCCTGACCTTAGAGTCAAGAGGCGAAGAAATTCCAAGGGCCTCAAGGGCCTAGGCACGCCTCCATGCGAGCAAGCTGAATAAGGATTGAATCATGCAAATCCAGGTCAACAGCAGCAACCATATCGAAGGCAACATCCGTCTCAACGAGTGGGTCCGCAGTACGCTGGAAGCCACACTCGAACGTTACGAGGAAGACCTCACCCGCATCGAGGTGCACCTGCGCGACGAGAACGGCGCCAAGCCCGGGCCGCATGACAAACGCTGCCAGATGGAGGCTCGCCCCAAAGGCCATCAACCGATTTCCGTGACCCACACCGCGACCTCGCTGGACCAGGCGGTCGACGGTGCTGCCAGCAAATTGAACAATGCGCTGGAACACTTCTACGGCAAACTGCGCAGCAAGCGTGGCGTACTGGAACTGAGTGACCCTGACGCCTGAGCTTTGCCAGTCGCGTTCACTTGAAAATGCCAGGGCCGCTCTGCGGCCCTTTCCGACCGCTCCGGCGCCCCGGCAAGGCCGCTCCTGCACCGACCGCGTGATGCACCTGTAAACAGGGCATGCGCGGACCTTGTAGGCGCGGCCTTGTGTCGCGATGGGCCGCAAAGCGGCCCCAATACCTACCTCTGCCATTAAACCAGGTCAGTTTTTGACCGCCTGCAGCAAAGGCTGTGGAAAGAGGTTTTCCAGGGTTTCCAGCAACCGCGCGTGGTAGATGGGCTTGCGGAAGAAGTCCAGCACCTGCAGGCGCAGCAGGTCGCTGACGTCATCCATGCTGGCATGCCCCGACATGACGATCACTGGCAGGTGCTGGCGGAAGGTGTGATCGCGCAGGCGCTTGACCAGGCCCATCCCGCTTTCTTCCGGCATACGCAGGTCAGTGATCACCAGGGCAACGTCCGGGTGGCGGGTGAGCACTTGCAGGGCCGCTTTCACCGAGCCTGCGGTATGGCAGTAGTAGCCTTCGTTTTCCAAGAGTTCGGCCAGCTCGAGCAGGTGCTCTTCCTCGTCATCGACCAAAAGAATCTGCTGACGCGAGGAAGAGTTCTGCATGGGTGGCTCCTGTTCACCTGATTCGATGCTGGTGTTACTCACGGTTGAGCGTGGGTACTAAAGGATCCCGGATATCTTGGTGAACATGGCGGAGATCTGGCCCGAGATGGGGGTGACGAACGCCGCCAGCGCTACCGCCACCATCGCCGCGATAACCGCGTACTCGATACCGGACGCCCCGTCCTTGCGGTGCAGGAAGTTCTTGCAGTGAAGAGTGATCTTGTTCAGCAGCATGACCCAGCTCCTTGCGGCGACAGCGCCGGCGTTAATGGTGTCAAAGTGACGCCTATTTGCCATCAAAGGATCGCCAAGCCTGCGGCGTCTGCAAATGTAAAAAAGTATTAGTCGGCCAGTATTAGCCGGAAAGTATTAGCCCTGAAGAATCCCTTTAACCGGCTGTATTTATTAGGTTTGCAGCACCGCTTGAAAAATTTCCGCCGGCCTCATGGCGAAGAGTAAGGGTTGAGCTACCGTCCAATAGCGAAATAGTAACTTTTTGCCACTACTCGATCCGCGCAGGGAGGCCAGAGATGAGCAGTCGCTTGACCATGGTTCTGGCTGCGCTATTCCTGCTGGGGGCACTGCTGGCCGGCTATTGGGGGTTTGTATTGAGCCGCCCTGTCGCGCCGCCTGTACCCGTCGCCAGCGAAGTCGACCAGCCCACCGCCGTGATCGCACCGCCTGCCCCGCAACCGCCGGAGCCTCAGCGCTCCCCCCTGGTGGTGCTGCGCAAGGCTCTCCCCGCCAATACGCCAGTGACCGAAGACGACGTGGTAGTCGAGCGCCTGCAGGTGGTGCCCGCCGGGGGCTTCCAGGCTATCGAACAGGTGCTGGGACGCACCAGCACCCGGCCCCTGGCAGCAGGCAGCTGGCTCGACGCGTCCAGCTTCGAGGCTGGCGGGCCGCTGTCGCGGATGATCCGCGTGCACGAGCGCGCGGTTGCCGTGGGCGTGGACGACGTGGTCGGTGCTGCGGGGCAAATGCACCCGGGCGATTATGTCGACGTGCTGCTGTTCCTGCGTGAAGAGGCCAACAACCCGCAGTCCTCGGCCCAGGTGGTGTTACCTGCCCTGCGTGTGCTCAGCGTCGGCGAGCAGATGGGCCTGGCCAATGACGGGCGCCCGGCGCAAACCGCCGAAGAACAAAAGGCCCGCCGCGAGCAGGCCACTTCAAACAACCTTGGCTCCACTACCCGCACCGTAGTCCTGGCCGTGCCCGAAGCCTTGGCCAGCCGGCTGATGCTGGCGGCCCAGGTGGGCTCCCTGCGCCTGGCCGTGCGCAGTGCCGACGAACAGCGCCTGGCCCGCTACTGGGCTGAGGCAGATAGCCAACCGCAGGTAGAGAGCATCAAGCGTGAACTCTACCGGTTCAGCCAATTGTCCCAGTCGCCGCTGGCCAATACCGCCCAGGCGCCTGCCGTGGCGAGCATGCAGATCATTCGTGGGGCGCAGGCCGCCGACGCCAACAAGACACCCTGACAAGGCAAGGATGCAGTATGCGTAGTTCCGAGCGTTGCAGTTCAAGACGATTCTTCAGCCCTGCGTGCCTGGCCCTGCTCACGGCGGCGCTGCTGCCACAGGCCGATGCCGCCAGCAAAGGCTGCGAAGCCTTCAGCCAGTTGCCCTCGGTCATCGAAATGGACCAAGGGCTGCAACAGGAGCTACGCCTGCCGTTGACGATCACCCGGGCCGCCGTCGGCGACCCCAAGGTCGCCGATGTGCAGGCCAGCGGTGACCGCGCCGTGCTGGTGACCGCCGTGAGCCAGGGCAATACTACCCTCATGCTGTGGACAGCCTGCGCCCCTGCCCCGCACCGGGCCATGCTGTTCGTCAAGGGCCAGGCCAGTGCCGACATGGCCGAACACAGCCTGCCGCCCTCGCTCGACCCTCAGTTGCCTAGCCAGGTACAGGCCGACATCCGCTTCGTCGAAGTGCGCCGCACCAAGTACAAGGAGGCCGGCGCGCGGCTGTTCTTCAGCGGCTCGAACAACAGCCTGATCGGCTCGCCGGGCACCGTGCCGGGTACCTCGGTG
This sequence comes from Pseudomonas sp. P39-UII1, assembly GCF_039672635.1. Taxonomy (NCBI): domain Bacteria; kingdom Pseudomonadati; phylum Pseudomonadota; class Gammaproteobacteria; order Pseudomonadales; family Pseudomonadaceae; genus Pseudomonas; species Pseudomonas sp. P39-UII1. Next base: position 94,162 of record NZ_JBDFPP010000008.1, on the reverse strand, counting down.
ACCCCTGGTGCAGTGCCGATCGTGCCACCCTTGATTCCACTCGACGACGGCGTCTTCAACATCGTCTGGGGTGGCGGCAGCAGCCGCTTCCTGGCCGCCATCAACGCACTGGAGAACAGCGGCTTCGCCTACACCCTGGCGCGGCCCAGCCTTACCGTGCTCAGCGGCCTGACGGCAAGTTTCCTGGCCGGTGGCGAAATCCCCATCCCGGTCCCCAGCTCCGGCAGCGACAACGTCTCGATCGAGTACAAGGAATTCGGCGTACGCCTGGCCCTGACCCCGACCGTGATCAGCCGCGACCGCATCACCCTGAAGGTCGCCCCTGAAGTCAGCGAACTCGACTACACCAATGCGGTGACCATCGCCGGCACGCGGGTACCGGGCCTGAGCGTGCGGCGCACCGACACCAGTATTTCCCTGGCCGATGGCGAGAGCTTCATCATCAGTGGCCTGGTCGGCAACAACACCCGCTCGGCCGTGGACAAACTCCCAGGGCTGGGCAACCTGCCGATTCTGGGTGCGTTCTTCCGGCAGTCGGCACTGGTGCGCGAAGAAACCGAGCTGCTGATGATCGTCACCCCGCACCTGGTCCAACCCCTCGCCGCCAATGCCCGCCTGCCGCAACTGCCGGGCGAAGGGCTGCGCACCTATGACCCAAGCTGGGGCCGGCTGTTCTTCCTGGAAAACGGCAACTTCGATGGCCGCAACGGGTTATCACAATGAACGAGATCCTCAACCAGACCTTCCTGGCCATTACCCGCAACGAAGAAGACCTGCAATGGCTGCAGAGCGCGCTGGCCCCCCAGGGCCAGGTGATCGGCGCCAATGCCGGCAGCCTCGACGAACTGCTGGCGCTGGTCAACGCCACGTTCAGTACCCTGGTGTTCATTGGCCTGGACCGCGAGCAACTGGTCACTCAGTGCGCGCTGATCGAGGGCGTGCTGGAAGCCAAGCCGATGCTGGCGATCGTCGCCCTCGGCGATGGCCTGGACAACCAGCTGGTGCTGCATGCCATGCGCGCCGGTGCCCGCGATTTCGTCGCCTATGGCTCGCGCGCCAGTGAAGTGGCCGGGCTGGTACGGCGCCTGGGCAAGCGCATGCCGACCGTTACCAGCAACCCCAGCCTGGGCGGGCTGACCGTGGTGTATGGGGTGCAATCAGGTGCCGATGGCGCGTTGCTGACCACGCACCTGGCGCGGGTGGTGCAGGAAAGCGGCCAACAGACCCTGCTGCTCGACCTGGGCATGCCGCGCGGCGACAGCCTGGCCCTGCTCGGGCTGGAGGCGTCGTTCTATTTCGGCGATGCCTTGCGCCACCTGCGCCGGCTCGACACCACGCTGATCGACAGTGCCTTCACCCGCGACAAGAAAGGCCTGGGCCTGCTGACCTGCGCGGTGAACGACGAGCCGCTGCACCTGACCAGCCCTGCCGAGCTGTACATGCTGCTCAGTGCCCTGCGTCAGCATTTCCAGCACATTGTCGTGAACCTGACCGGGCATGCCGACAGCGAAGCGCTGCGCACCATCGTCAGCCACTGCGACAAGCTCATCGTCTACACCGACCAGAACATCATCGATTGCCGGCGCAACCTGGAAGTGCTTGAGCTGTGGCGTGACCATGGCATCAAGCTGGAGCATGCCAGCCTGCTGGTCGACCGTTACCTGAACAACGTCGCCCCCGACGCCGACAGCCTGGCCAAGCGCTATGCCCTGCCGCTGCTCAAGGTCTTGCCCGACAGCCCCGAGGTGCGGCTGAACGTCAAGAACCAGGGCCTGAGCCTGTTCGAACTGGCCCCACGGGAAAACTTGACCCAGGCGCTGCGCAGCCTGGGTGAACGCCTGGCGCTGCGTTCGGAAAACCTCCCGCCACCGGCCTTCACCTGGCTACGCCGGCTGTGGGGCAGCAAATGAACGGCGACCTGCCTTTCGGCGGCCACCAGCACAGCGCGAGCGACCCCTATGCGCTCAAACGCGCGCTGCACCGCTTCGCCATCGACGCCATCGAGGACAGTGGCCGCAACTTGCTGGAAGGCGCGCGCCCGGCACTGACCCAGTTCGTGCTGGAGCAGGTCGGCGATTACGTCGCGCGTCTGCGCCTGGCCTTGTCCCGCTACGAAATGGAGCGCCTGGCAGAAGAACTGGTCGATGAGCTGACCGGCTTCGGGCCGCTGGAGGTGCTGCTGCGTGACGCCAGCGTTACCGAAATCCTGGTCAACGGCCCGCACCGGGTATTCGTGGAACGCGCCGGGCAGTTGCAGCAGACCGACCTTCGTTTCATCGACGCTCACCACGTCGAGCGCGTCATGCAGCGCATTCTCGCCCCGCTCGGGCGGCGCCTGGACGAGTCGTCGCCGATGGTGGATGCACGCCTGCCCGATGGCAGCCGGGTCAACGCGATCATTCCGCCGGTGGCGCTGGATGGCCCGTGCCTGTCAATCCGCAAGTTCCGCCAGGACATGCTCAAGAGTGCCGACCTGCTGGCCACCCGCGCCATCGACCAGCACATCTTCGACTTCCTCGAGCGCGCGGTTGGCCGGCGCTGCAACATCCTGGTCAGCGGCGGCACGGGCACCGGCAAGACCACCTTGCTCAATATCCTCAGCCAGATGATCGCCCCGCGCGAGCGCCTGGTTACCATCGAGGACGTCGCCGAACTGCAGCTGAACCACCCCCACGTGGTACGCCTGGAAACCCGCCCGCCGAATGCCGAGGGGCACGGCGAGATCAAGGCCAGCGAGCTGATCCGCAACGCCCTGCGCATGCGCCCGGACCGCATCATCCTGGGCGAGATCCGCGGCACCGAAGTACTCGATGTGCTCACTGCGATGAACACCGGCCACGATGGCTCGATGAGCACGGTGCACGCCAACACCGCGCAGGATGCGCTGCTGCGCCTGGAAACCCTGGTCGGCCTGAGCGGGCGACAGATCGCCGAAAAGACCTTGCGGCAGATGATCTGCGCGGCGCTGGACGTGGTCATCCAGTTGACTCGCCTGCCCGATGGCCGGCGCTGCGTCAGTGAAGTACTGGAGGTGGTCGGCGTACGCGACGACGTGTACGTGACCAACACCTTGTTCCGCCTCGACCGCCGCGGCGGCGACGTGTTCCTGCGTGAAGCGCCCAACCCTGCTGGCAGCAAGCTGCGCAATGAAGGTGTGCTGTGATCGGGCCCGTGCTGCTGGCGCTGTCGCCGTTGTTGCTGGGCGTGTCGCTGATGCTGTTTCGCCTGGGGCTGTACAAGCGCAGCGAACAGCGGGTTCTCCAGCGCCTGGGGCGATCCTTCCAGGTGGTACGCAACGGCAACGTACGGCGCGACTGGCTCGACCCGTTGTTGCAGCGTGCCGGGCTTGGCGCCGCCGAGTGGCAACCGCGGCGCTGGCTGCTGGCCTGGTTCGGCCTGGTGCTGCTGGCGCTGCTCGCCTCCGGCTGGGTGGCCGCGCTGATGATGCTGGTGAGCCTGCCGCTGCTCGGTTATTTCACCCTCAGCTGGCTGTACCGGCAGCGCGTGCGGCAGCTGGTCGAACAATTGCCTGCACTGCTGGATTACAGCGTGCGTAGCCTCAAAGCCGGCCGCACCCTCAACGACGCCGTGCTCGGCGGCATCGACAGCACCCGCGAACCGTTGCGCTCGACCATGACCCGGGTGCGGCGCAACGTGCAGCTGGGGGTACCGCTGGATGATGCCGTGAACGAACTGGCCGAGCTGTATGGCCAGGACGAACTGCGGTTGTTCGCCCTGGGGTTGCGCATCAACCGGCGCTACGGCGGCAACACCAGCGAGCTGCTGGAGAACCTGATCAAGCTGATCCGCGAGCGCGAACAAGGCAGCCGCCAGCTCAAGGCCATGACCGGCGAAACCCGCATCACCGCCATAGTGCTCGGCGCCTTGCCGCTGTGCATGGCCGGTTACTTCCTGATGGCCAACCCGCGCTACCTGCTGGCCATGTGGCAAGACAGCGCCGGGCAGATGATGCTGCTGGTGGCTTTCGCCCTGCAGGCGCTTGGCTGCCTGGTGCTGTGGCGCATGATGAGGAGCTTGTGACCATGGCCCTGCTGCTGTGCGCCCTGTGCCTTTTGATCGCGGCCACCCTGCTTGGCCTGCAGGCCGCTCGCCAGTTGCGCGCCCGTTACCTGGTCGCCCGCCGGCTGCAGGGCCGCCTGGCACGCAATGAACGCCTGGGGGATTGGCTGCACTGGCTGGGCAGCAGCCCACTGGGGCAGCGCTTGCAGAAGCTCGACGGTGAAACCCAGGCCTTGCTCGACCGCGTCGGCTGGCGCCGCAGCCGTCAGCGCGCGCTGTTCGCTGCCGTACAACTGGGGCTGCCGCTGGTGGCGCTGCTGCTGACCTTGATCTTGCAGCAAGGCGTGATGGGCGGTGACGCGGTGCACTGGCTGATCTGGCCGCTGTGCGCACTGGGGGCCTGCTACCTGCTGCCAAAGCGCTTGCTGGCGGTGGCCGCCACGCGCCGCCAGCAACGCATCGCGTTGGAAGTGAGCCTGCTGATTCCACTGCTGCGCATCCTCTTCGAAACCGGCCTTGCCGTCGAGCAGGCGCTGCGCGTGCTGAGCCAGGAAGGCCGAGCGTTGGTGCCGGAGATCAGCGACGAGCTGCGCCAGGTGCTGCAACGGGTGGACTCGGGCCTGGCGCTGGGGCCCGAGCTGGAGAAGACCGCACGCGTTCTGGCGGTGGACGAGTTCATCGATACCTGCGTGATTCTCCAGCAGTTGCTGGTGCAGGGCAGTGGCGCGATGAAGTCGCTGCTGGCGCTCAAGGACTTGCTGGACGACCGGCGCCTGACGCGGATGCAGGAACGGGTTTCGAAAATGTCGGCAAAGATGTCAGCCGTGATGATGGTATTCCTCTTCCCGGCGTTGCTCATTGTTTTGGCTGGGCCGGGGTTTTCCGCTTTGGCGCGGGCCTTGGGCCCCTAGGGAGTGATGGATGAAAGCAATGCTGTTGTTGACCAGCCTGGTACTGCTGGCCGGTTGCGCCGGGCACCCGCCGGAGGGGCTCGGGCAACTGTTCGGTACCCCCAGTTGCGGCAAGCCTGACGCCGACCAGCAATTGGCGCTGAACCTGGCAGACGAGATGCTCAACGACGGGCGCCCGCACGCCAGCCTCGCGCACCTGCAGCAGTTGCCAGACGCCCTCGACCAGGTACGCCTGCGCAAGGCCAGGGTCTCGCGCCTGCTCGGGCTCGGCGAGGCCGAACCGCTGTACCGTAGCCTGCTCGGCGGCTGCCTTGCCGCCGAGGGAGAGCATGGCCTCGGGCAACTTGCCTCGGCCCGGGGTGACGATGTACAGGCCTTGCAGAATCTGCAGCGGGCGGTGCGCCTTGCCCCCACCGACGAGCGGGTGCGCAACGACCTGGGCGTGGTGCTGATGAGCCTGGGCCGGTACGAACAGGCGCGGTTCGAATTCCTCACCGCCATGGAACTCAAGGATGACAACCCGCTGCCAGCCGTCAACCTGGTGACCCTTTCGCTGCTGCAAGACAACTGGCAGCAAGCGACTGACCTGGTCGGCCGGCTGCGGCTGAAACCTGTGCAGTTTGCCGAAGCCCAGGCCCGCGCCAGCCAGATAAAGGCCAACGGGCGTGGGCCGATTGCCTCGGCCAGTGGCACCGGTGTAATGGTCAACTGAGGGAAAGGAGAAGGTCATGATCAGGTATGTGATGCTGATGGCCTGCTGCGCCAGCGTATCGATGGTGTCGGCCGATGACACCCCACGCCAGCCACGCGAAGCGCTGACGGCCACTGAAGCGCTGCTGCGGGTGCAGTCCAGCGGCGAGCAGGCTTCGCCCCGCTTGCAGGTACAAACGGCGCGCGAGCGCGACCTGTCCAAGCAGCGATGGCTGGAAACCTACAAGTACGCCATCCCGGATTTCTACCGCTGGACCAAGGTGACCGAGTCGAACAACTGACACCCCATGCATCACTGAAGGCAGGCGCTGGTCAGCAGAAAACCCGCCAGCACACAGGGCGCGAACGGCTGTTTTTCACCCGCGCGCCCTGCCCCGCGCCCCAGCAACCGCCGCACCAGCGCCCATACCAGCAACGCCGCTCCGGCCCCGATGAACGTGCCGAGCAGGTAATCCTGGCTGGTGGCCAAAGCCAGTGCAGCGAGCAACTTGACGTCGCCGGCACCAAAGCGTCCGAGCACGTAGCCAGGTAGCGTGAGCAGCAGCACGATAGCCAGTGCCCAGCCAGCATCGGTGGCCTGGGCACCGACCCAGGTACGCCCGGTAAACGCCAGCCACGCCAGGGCACAGGCGGCGACGCCCAGGGTCAGGACGTTGGAAATCTGCCGTTCGCGGACATCTTGTCCGCTGCACAAGGCAAGCCATGCTAGCAGGGCAATGCTGGATATTGGCAATTGGCCATCCCTGTTCGTCGAACGGTTCTATGCTGTCAGTCAGGACTCATCGTCAGGGTAGACGCAATCATGCAAGCAGGCCCGGCAGCACGGCAAAAAGGCGCGGCAGCCCTGGAGTTCGTCGCCGTCTTCATGATCTTTTTCACGGTGTTCTACGGCCTGGTCAGCTACACCTTGCCGATGCTCATGCTGCAGTCGTTCAACCAGGCCAGCAGCGAGGCGGTACGCCGCTGCGTCGCCCTCGACCCGAACAGCGCGAGCTATGCCACCGATGTACAAACCCTTGCCCGCAGCGTGATAAGCCAGCAGCTGGCCTGGATGCCCGCCGCGCTCGACTTTCGCCCAGCCAGCGATGCGCAGGTAACCCTCGGTGCAAACAAGGTCCTCACCGTGACGATCAGTTATCCGAAAGCGAAATTGATCAATGTATTGCCACTGCTGGTGGTCCCGCTGATTGGCGAGGTGCCGCGTTTGCCCGCGACCCTGCGCGCTGAAGCGAGCCTGCAGCTGTGAGCGGCCTGTTCGAGCGCTGGCGTGGCAGCCACGCCGCAGAGCCGGCAACCGACCTGCCGCAAAGCGTCGGCCTGCAGGTGTGGCTGGATGATCAAGGGCAGGTGCTGCGGCTGTCCGGGCCGTTGCGCACGGTGCTGGCCGTGCCCAGTCAGGCGCGCCCCCGGGTGCATGATTACCTGTACCGGCACAGCTGGCTGGTGCTCGAAGGCGTGCCCGCCGACTGGCAAGGGCAAGCCCTGGATCTGGACTTTCATACCGTGCACGGCCAGGCCCTGCACACCCGCGGCTGGCTGCAACGGCAGGCTGTCGGCTGGCTGCTGCAGCTGTTCGATATCGGCGACCTGCTGCGCCAGGGCGATCGGCAGGAGCAATGGCTGACCGTGCGCCACCTGGCCGGCGACATGGGCCAGGCCGTGCGTGACTGCAGCGAAGAATGGCTGGCGCAGACCACCGCCGAGCAACTGCAAGGCCTGGCCGAGCACTGGCATGCAGGGTCGGTGCGCCTGCTGCTGGCGGACGAATCAGGCTGGCGTACCTACGCCTGCAGCGAGGGCGACTGGCCCTGGGCCGATGACGAACGCCTGCAACCCTGGCTGCAGGCGTTGCCACCCCGCTTCCACCAGGTGCAGGCAAACTCGGCGCAATGGCGGGCATCGTGTGCAGGGTTGCCGTTGTTGCTCTTGCCGTACAGCCACGGCCATGCCACTCAGGCCTGGTTGCTCTGTGCGGGCGCACGCTTGCCCCCTGCACCAGAGGCAGCCCAGGCGCTGCTGCAAGCCTTGCTCGAACCCTTGCTGGCCCGCCTTCGCCAGTACCAGCTGCAGCAACGCTCGCACCACCTCGACGAACTGCAGCAGCAACTGGGCGCAGGCTGGTGGGAGTGGCCCGTGCAAGGCCCCCTGCATTTCGACCCGGCCCTGGCCGCAAGCCTTGGCCTGCCGTGCGAGGTCAGCATCGAGCAATGGTTGTCGCGCCTGCACCCGGCTGACCGCGAGGCTGCGCACATGGCCCTGGAGCAACTGCGCGATGGCGTTGCCCTGAGCCTCAGCCTGCGGCTGCTCGAAGCCGACAGCGTGGCCACCCCGCGCTGGTTGCACTGGGTCGGGCAGCGGCATGGCCGGCAGGCGCGCGGTTTTCTGCTCGACATCAGCGCGCTGAAGGCCCAGGAGCTTCAAGCCGGGGCCGCCCGCGCGCGGCTGGAGAACCTGATCGCCAGTTCACCTGCGGTGATCTACATCCAGCGCTATGCCGACGGTGCGCTGCACAGCGAGTTTTTCAGCGCCAGCCTGGCGCCGATGCTGGGCTGGCCCAAGGACAGCGAACTGTCGCGCCAGCCAGGCCAGGCGGTGCACCCGGATGACCGCCTGATCTGGCTCGAACGCACACGCACGCTGCTGCGCGAGGGCCAGGTACGCAGCCGTTATCGCCTGCGTGACCACCTGGGCGGCTACCACTGGGTACTGGACGAAGCCCGCCTGCTGCGTGATGACCTCGGCCAACCCGTCGAGGTGGTCGGCCTGTGGCTGGATGTCAGCGAAGCGACCGAAGCCGCCGAACGTGTGCGCCAGAGCGAGGAGCGTTACCGGGTGCTGGTTGAAGACTCACCGGCGATGATCTGCCGCTACACCCCGGACCTGCAGCTGCTGTTCGGCAACCGGCCGCTCGCCGAACAGTTGGAGTGCGCGCCGGAACAGCTGATCGAGATGAACCTGGGCCAGTGGATGTCCGACAGCCAGCGCCTGGCGTTCGTGCAGCGCCTGGCGGCGCTGACCCCACAGCAGCCATTGAGCAGCGCCGAGGTCTGCCTGCAACTGCCGGGGCGCAGGCATGCATGGTGGGTATGGGCCGAGCGTGGGCTGTTCGATGAACACGGGCAACTGCTGGAAGTGCAGGCGGTGGGGCGCGACAACACGCAGGTACGGCACAGCCAGCAGCAACTGCTGCAAGGCGCCAAGATGGCCACCCTGGGCGAACTGGCAACCGGGCTGGTGCATGAAATCAACCAACCGCTGAATGTGATGCGGCTGGCCGTGGCCAATACCCTCAAGCGCCTGCAAAGCGGTGAGGCCGACATCGAATACCTGACAGGCAAGCTGCAGCGCATCGACGCCCAGGTCGAGCGTACTGCACGCCTGGTCGAGCACCTGCGCACCTATGGGCGCCGCTCTGAAGTCGAACGCCAGGCCTTTGCGGCATGGGTTGCGGTGGACGGCGCAGTGGCGCTGCTGGCCGAAGGGTTGCGCGGCAAGGGGCTGGCCTTGCAGATAGAGGAACCGGACCTGTGCCCGGAAGTACTGGGCCATGAAGACCAGCTGGAACAGGTGCTGATCAACCTGATGGTCAATGCCCGGGACGCCTTGCTCGAACGGCAGGTTGCCAACCCGCGGATCCGTGTGACCCAGCACATCGAGCCAGGGCAACTGTGCCTGCTGGTGGAAGACAACGCCGGCGGCATCGACCCGCGCCTGCTCGAGCGCCTCTTCGAGCCATTCTTCACCACCAAACCCGCCGGCGTGGGTACCGGGCTCGGGCTGTCGGTCAGCCACGCTATCGTCGAGGCCATGGGCGGCAGGTTGGAGGTAGTCAACGGCACAGAGGGCGCGTGTTTTCGGGTGCTGCTGCCGGTCTACAGCACCAACTGAGCGCGGCCGTTGGAGCAACTGAGGTTGGCGCCGACCTCGGCGTTGACCAGGTCGATGCCTAGCACTTTCAACAGCACGTTCAGTATCGGGTCGATCAGCGGGCTGAGCAGGCCTTTGATCAACGGGTCGAGAATACCTTTGACCGCGGTGAGCACGTTGCCGACGATCACCAGGACGTCGCCCAGACCGCTGTTGACGGTAGGTTTGAAAGCCTGCAACTGGACGCCCAGCAAGGTGTCGCTGAGGCTGCCAACCACGTTGTCGTTGATCGTGCGCATGCTCAGGTAGGCGGCGGGCTGGCCGATGTTCGGTGGCTCACTGCTGGGTGCCTGGAACACCAGCGAGTGCTCCAAGGGGCCGCTGCCCAGCAACTTGCTGTCGACCCGCAAACCCAGGCCGCCGCCGGCGTAAGGTATGCGCGCCTCGCAGGTGCCGAGGATCAGCAGCTTGGTACAGCGCTTGGTGCCGATGTCGATCAATGGCAACGCCTTGACCGCGGTAGTACCGGTGGTGAAGAACGCCGTGGTGGACTCGAAACGCCCCACCGCAAGCTTGGCCGCAGAGCTTTGCGCCCGGGTGGTCAAGCGCTTGGGCGAGCAACTGAAGGTATCGGAAGACAGCGGGTCGAGGCGCGTCGTGGCTTCGGCGACCTCCAGGCCGATGTCCAGCTGGAGTTTGTCGGGGACCAGCATGATATCGGTCACCGTGCACGGCACCCCCAGCAGGCAGAGCACCGATTCCAGGGTCGATGCCAGGTTGAGGCTGAGCAGGTTGTTGAGCACGTTGGTCAGGGGCGAGACCAGGTCGAGCACGGCGTTGACCAGCCCGAAGATGGTGTTCAGCAACGGCAGGTCGAGCGAAATCATCGCCCGCACCTGCGCAGTGTGCACGCGCAGTTCATCCGTGCGTGGGTCGCCCACGGCCGAAATCTGTTGCGGCTCGATCACCTTCAGGCGCACCCGGCCATTGACCAGGCCCAGCACGCTGAGCGGCAGATCGGCATTGGCAGCGCTCTGGCTGGCCGCCAGCTGGATCACGCCCTGCACCAGCTGCAGCAACTGGATGCTGGCATCCAGGCCGGCTTGGGCGGTGCCGTTCTGGATATCGAGGATGTCGCCCAGGTTCAGCAGTGTGCCGTTGCTGGTACCCAACGCCAGTTTGCCCAGGTTGGTCACCACATCGACGGCAGCGCCGCTCTGCTGCAGTACCTTGACCGCGGCCTGCAGCAGTTGCGTGGCAGTGGCGTCGGCCTTGAGCAACTGCTGGTAGTCACCCACCTGCAATTTCAGGTCGACGGCCAGCTGGTCGAGATAACTGAGCAGGTTGATGTTGGTGGCGGCGATCCCTTTCCAGCCGGCCAGGTCGAGCTGCACGCTGCCGCCCAGGGCACCGAGCAAGGCATTGAGCAACACTGACTGGCGCGAATCGACCGTGGCCAGCGTGGTGCGAATGCTCAGCATGGCCTGCGGCGGCAACGGTTTCGACGCCACCGCGTGGGCGTGCAAGGTGGTGGTCAGGGGCACGCCGCTGCCCTGGACCAGGGTATAGAGACCGCCGGCGATGCTGGTGGTGACGGTGTTGCTGACGTCCACCCTGATCGCTTCGCTGCGGGTGTTGTCGCTGGTGAAGGTGCGCAGGCTGTTGGCGCCGGTCTGCAGATAACCGCAGCTGGCCACCAACGGGTCGTCGGCTGCATGGCCGTTACGGGTGGCGGCAACCCGCGCGATGGCCGTGGCCTGGGGGCCGCTGCCGCTGCACAAGGCGTATTGGCCGGCGGCTTCCAGCGCCGCCATGTCGGCAATGCGTTGCAACTTGCGCTGTTCGAGGTAAAGCCGGCCGCTGTCGAGCACCACCAGCAGGAACAACAGGGCCATGGCCAAGGTGGTCACGGCCATCAGGCCGATCGCGCCCCGTTGGCGGGTTGCGGACGAGGGGACCACGCGCACTCCTTTGCAGGCCTCAGGCCAGCCTTCGCGGCTTCGGTCACAGGAGTGTAGTCACGATAGTGGCTAATTGCCTTGCCCGGTCGTGCATGGCACGGTCGATCAATGGCCGTGAACCAACCCGACGGTTGCCCGGTCAACTTCTGCAGTCAATCTTTGCAGACCCCGACCATGAACAACCCCTTCGAACAGATCAGCGCCGCTTTCGCCCCCGAGTACCGGGTAAACCTGAGCATCGAACGCCTCGATGGCAGCATCATGCTCACCCTGTCCGACGATGCCGGCGCGGTCGCCAAGCGCCTGATCAGCCAGGCTCAGCGCAATGACCCGGTGCGCCTGCAGCGGGTCATCGACAGCATTCGCCTGGGCCTGGCCATCGAACTGGGGCAGAACCCCTTGCAGGTTCTGGCCGCACTGACCCGCGAAGCGGCCCCTGAGGCACGACCGTTTGCGCTAGCCGGCGTGGCCAACTGAGTTATCAGCCCAGCGTCACCAGCATTCGCCCGATTTCACGCTCCAGGTCAGACAGGCTCACGCCCCCTGCCCGGTGCGCGGGGTCGAACGTATGCGGTTTGTGAAACAGGCCAAACAGGCCCTGGTCGTAGGTCGGTTCCTGGTTTTGTTTCAGCCAGTACAGAGACTCCTCCACCAGGGAACGGCTAGCGACCACTTCGAGCTCGATGACATCGGCGACTTCGGTGACATGCACCTCATCGGGGTCAAGCCTCAGCGCGTATTTGAGATGGGCATGTACTTTTTCCGCTGTAATACTCATGGCTGTTCTCCTTGGGCGCCCATCGACCGCAACCGAGTGTCACGATGCTCCCCTGAGCGCCAGCCAGGATTCAACAGCAGCCAAGGCAGACCTTGGCGCTAGATAGGTAGCCCCTTACTTGCCGTCTTCCACTTCCTTGCCGTTGGCGTCCAGCACCTTGGTCGAGGGGTAGCGGTACGAGGCGTAGCGCACCACCAGGATCGAAAACGCCAGCAGCAGGATGCCACCGCACAGGTACAGCAGGCCTTCATCCGGCGCCTTGTGGTGCGAGACATCGCCGATCAGCAGGCGGGTCAGCGCGGTGATCGCCACGTACAACAGGAAGCGGATCGGCATGTGGTTGGTCTTGAAGTAGATACCGACCATCGCCCCGAGCTCCAGGTAGATGAACAGCAGCAGGATGTCATCGACACTGATCCCGCCCTTGCCGAGCATGTCCAGGAACGTCACCACCGCCGCGTAGGCGGTAATCGCGCCGATGCCGAACAGGGCGAGGTAGTGGAATGCCTCGACGCACAGATTGCCCAGCGAGTCGGCCGAGCCATGCAGGCCCTTGCGCAGCTTTTCCGCCCATTTGATGTTCACGATATCCAGCTCCCCGATACGACCTGAAGGATGATGCGTCACCTGTGTGACGCTTGTGTCATGCAGTTAAAGGGCCAGGCCCCTGCCTTGGAAGGCGACCGATTGCCGCAAGGCACCTGTGGGCTACGCTTTTTTGCGGCAACGCTTGATTCAGAGGTGCCATTGCCATTACTGTATGCGCATACAGTAATCGATCAACCAACCGCAAAAAGGCACAGAGGTGATGAATGGCCGTCGAAGTGGTGTACCGCAGCAGCCGCGACCCGGAGCGCTTGTTCATGGATAAGGCCGAAGCAGACCGTCACGACAAGATGCTCGAGCTGGCCGAACGCCTGGCCGAGGTGTTGCAGAAGGCGGTGCCTTCATTGACCGAACAGCAGGTCGAAGAAGCCGGTATTTACATGGCCAAGAACCGTGACGTGTTTGCCCGGGCGTTCAAGAGCCAGCCGGATGCGTTGGCAGAATTGCTGGATGGCAGTGCTGCAGAGTGATTTCGGGGGACTTTGCAGGGGTTACATTGCGTGTTCGCGCAGGTAAATCACAAGGCCCGCTAGCGCTCATCGTATAACAACCGCTCCGCCAGCATCTGCGCCACCCTGGCCGGTGAGCGCTTTTCGGCCTGGGCGTGGGCATACACTTCGGTCAGCCGCTCGGGGATCCGCGCCAGTTGCGCAGTGATGGTGCTCAGCTCTTCGCCGCGGTGTTTCATCGCCACGTAGATCAACCCACCCGCATTGATCACGTAATCCGGCGCATAGAGAATGCCGCGGTTTTCCAGCTGGTCAGCCACCTGCAAGGTGGTGAGCTGGTTGTTCGCCGCGCCAGCCACCGCAGCACAACGCAGCTGCATCACCGTCTGGCCATTTAGCACCGGCCCCACGCCACACGGCGAGAAAATATCGCAGGGCGTGCTGATCAAGGCATCGTTGGTGACCGGGTGAGCATTGAACTGCTCCACCGCCAACCGTACCCGGCCTGGGTCCAGGTCACTCACCAATAGCTCGGCACCGGCTGCATACAACTGCTCGGCCAGGGCATAGCCGACGTTGCCCAAGCCTTGTACCGCCACGCGCAAGCCCTTGAGGTCGCTGCTGCCCAGGCGGGCCAGGCAGGTGGCACGGATGCCGGCGAACACCCCCATGGCCGCATGCGGTGAAGGGTCACCGGATGCCGTGGTGCTGGTGACATGCGGCGTGCTCTGGGCGATGCAGTCCATGTCCAGGGTCGAGGTGCCGCTGTCCACGGCAATGATGAACCGCCCTTGCAAGGTATCGATGAAGCGGCCGAACGCCTCGAACAACGCCGCACGGTTTTCCACATGCGGGTTGCGCATGATCACGGCCTTGCCGCCGCCCAGCGCCAACCCGGCCAGCGCCGCTTTGTAACTCATGCCCTGGGCCAGGCGAATGGCATCGGCCATGGCGCTTTCGTCATCGGCATACGGCAGGTAGCGGCAGCCACCCAGCGCCGGGCCGCGGATTTCGCTATGAATCGCCACCACGGCCTTGAGGCCAGTCTTCGGGTCGGTGAAGAGGTGCAGCGATTGGGTGCGGGTGCTTTGCATCAGCGCGAACATCGGCGGGCTCCCCTGCGAGGTGCTCCTACCAGTATAGGCATCGGCTTACGCCCCACAGGGCGACCGGACCACTGGACGAATCACGGCGTCAGGGCTATTACTCAAACGTATGTGGAGATGCCCCAATGAACCCACGCCAAGCCTGCCTGGCCTGCCTGGAACGCGAGCCGGTCGCCCTGCTGGAAGCCGCCTTGTGGATTGCCGTCGAGCACGATCGGAAGGTCGAGCCCGCAGCCAGCCTTGCCACCGTGAATCATCTGCACAGTGAAATCAGCGCCAGCCTGCCAATGTTGCCACTGGCAGAATTGGCTCAACCCCTGCTGCGCCAGCTCAATACGTTGGGTTTCCAGCAAGACGAATACCACCCCCTGCGCCCGCAGGCGGCGCTGCTGGACAAGGTGCTGCAACGCCGTCGTGGCCAGCCTCTGGCCCTGGCGATCATCACGCTGGAACTGGCCCGGCGCTTGTCCATTCCACTGGAAGGCGTGGCCTTCCCTGGCCATTTCCTGCTACGAGTACCCGGCGCCGATCACCTGCTTGACCCTTGCGGCGGCCGACGCTTGTACCCCAATGATTGCCGCGAGCTACTCGCCCGCCAGTTCGGCCCGCATGTGCCGCTCACGGCCGAGCACCTGCGCGCGGCCAGCCCGACGCAGATGCTGCAACGTCTCTCGCGCAACCTTCGCCAACTGCACATCAGTAACGACAACCACCTGGCGGCGCTGATCGACGCCGAACGGGTCATGCAGCTAGGCCCGGTGCAGGTCAGCGACTACATGACCCGCGCATCGCTCTACCAGCACCTCGATTGCCCGCAGGCCGAACGCTTCGACCTGGAGCATGCCCTGCTGCTGACCGACGACCCGGTGCAACGGCTGAAGCTGTCCGAACGGATCGGCAAGCTACCGCAGGCCAACCGTTCGATTCACTGAGCCGGGGTATCCACCTGGCAAGCAGGGTGCGCTTGGCTGAACGCGGGGTGCCCGGCAGCCAGCGCCGCTACTCGGCGAATACGCGGATACCCGCCAAGGTCGATGTTGAAGCGCTCGGCCGCATACAGCTGCGGGATCAGGTAGACATCCGCCAGCCCCGGCGCCTCACCGAAGCAGAAGCCCTGGTCACCGATCAGTTGCTCCACGGCCGCCAGGCCTTGGCCGACCCAGTGAGCAACCCACTGATTGACCTGTGCCTCGTCGTGGCCAAGCTGGCGCAGCTGGTTGAGCACGCTGACGTTGTGCAGCGGATGAATATCGCAACCGATGATCGCCGCCACCCCGCGCACCTTGGCCCGTGCCGCAGCGCCAGCGGGCAGCAGCGCAGGCTGTGGATAAACCTCTTCCAGGTACTCGATGATCGCCGGTGACTGCACCAGCAACTCGGCATCATCGGTGCGCAGGGCCGGTACGCGGCCCTGTGGGTTCACGGCAACATAGGCCCCAGCACGCTGCTCGCCCTTGAGCAGGTTGACCGGCAGCGCCTGGTAACCCAGGCCCTTGAGTGCCAGGGCGATGCGCACCCGGTAGGACGAGGTGGAACGGTAATAGGTATACAGCTCCATGGCCCTGCTCCCTCAGTTGGCGGCGATGACCTTGCCGCGGCACTCACCAAAGCCGATGCTGGCCACCCCATCGCGCTGGCAACGCGCCCGCAGGATGATTTCATCGCCGTCCTCGAGGAACTTGCGCACCTCGCCACTGGCCAGCTCGACCGGTTGCTTGCCGCCCTCGGTGATCTCCAGCAGGCTGCCGTACGAATCGGCAGTGGGGCCGGACAGCGTACCCGAGCCGAACAGGTCGCCTGGCTGCAGCTGGCAACCGTTGACGCTGTGGTGGGCGATCAACTGCGCCACGGTCCAGTACATGTTGAGGGTGTTGCTCAGTGCCAGGCGGTGGGCCGGCAAGCCTTGCTCACGCATGCGCTCGGTGAGCAGCAGCACCTCCAGTTCGATATCAAAGGCGCCTTTAGCCTGGTCACGCGGGTCCAGCAGATACGGCAGCGGTTGCGGGTCACCTTCCGGGCGCGCCGGCTGGGCGCAGCGGAACGGCTCCAGCGCCTCGGCGGTCACCACCCAAGGTGACAGCGTGGTGATGAAGCTTTTCGACAGGAACGGCCCCAGCGGCTGGTATTCCCAGGCCTGGATATCGCGCGCAGACCAGTCGTTGAGCAGGCACAGGCCAGCCAGGTGCTGGTCGGCTTCGGCGATTGGAATCGCCTGGCCGATGTCATTGCCCTGGGCGATCCAGATGCCCAGCTCCAGCTCGTAATCCAGGCGCGCACACGGGCCGAAGCTCGGTTCAGTGTGGCCGGCCGGCAGCGTCTGGCCCTTGGGGCGGCGCACATCGGTACCCGACGGGCGCAGTGTCGAGGCCCGGCCGTGGTAGCCGATCGGCACGTATTTGTAGTTGGGCAGCAGCGGGTTGTCGGGGCGGAACAGCTTGCCCACGTTGGTGGCGTGCTGGATGCCCACGTAGAAATCGGTGTAGTCGCCGACCTTGGCTGGCAGGTGCAGCTGGCAATCACTGGCCGGATACAACGCGGCCTTGAGCTGGGCCTGGTGCTCGCCATGCTCGCCCAACAGCGCCAGCAACCGCTCGCGCAGGGCTACACGGGCATTGCGGCCGAGGGCGAAGAAGGCGTTCAAGGCGCCACCGCGGGTGGCCTCGACGGCGGCCTTTGCCTGGCCTTCGAACAAGCCGGCAGCCAGCACGGCCTCCAGGTCGAGAATCGCATCGCCGATAGCGACACCGCAGCGCAGCGTTTCACCCGGCCGGCTGAAAATACCCAGTGGCAGGTTCTGCAATGGGAAGTCGCTGTGCCCGTTGGCGTGTTCGACCCAACTGCGGGCAATGGCGGACTGGTTCATGGGTTATCTCCGGTTCGGGTTGAAGGTGCTCGGCAAGGTGGCCCAGCAACTGTCGTAGTCGGCCTGCAATTGCGGGCACTCGAGGGCCTGCTGGCTCGGGCGCAGCACCTGGCTGGTTTCGAACATGAAGGCCATGGTGTCGTCGATCTTGTGGGGTGCCAGGTCGGCGGCAATGGCCTTCTCGCAGGTTTCGGCGTCGGGCCCGTGGGCACTCATCACCCCGTGCAGCGAGGCGCCACCCGGCAGGAAGCCTTCCGCCTTGGCATCGTAGGCACCGCTGATCAGGCCCATGAACTCGTTCATCAGGTTGCGGTGGAACCACGGTGGACGGAAGGTGTTCTCGGCGACCATCCAGCGTGGCGGGAAGATCACGAAGTCCATGTTGGCCAGGCCGTGCACGCTGGTTGGCGAAGTCAGCACGGTGAAGATCGACGGGTCTGGGTGGTCGAAGCTGACGGTGCCGATCGTGTTGAAACGGCGCAGGTCATATTTGTAGGGCACATTGCTGCCGTGCCAGGCCACCACGTCCAGCGGCGAGTGCTGCAGCTCGCAGGCCCAGTGCTCGCCAAGGAACTTCTGCACCAGTTGCACCGGGCCTTCGGCCTCCTCGTAGTGCGCAACGGGGGTCAGGAAGTCACGCGGGTTGGCCAGGCCGTTGCTGCCGATAGGGCCCAGGTCCGGCAGGCGCAGCGGCGCGCCATGGTTCTCGGCGATGTAGCCACGGGCCTGGCCATCGAGCAGTTCGACGCGAAACTTCATGCCGCGCGGAATCACGGCAATTTCCAGCGGCTCGACAGTCATTACCCCAAGTTCGGTGGCAATGCGCAGGCGGCCTTGTTCCGGTACCAGCAGCAGTTCACCGTCGGCGTTGAAGAACACCCGCTCCATCGAACGGTTGGCGCTGTAGATGAAGATGCTGACGCCTGCCGGTTTTTCCGCGGCGGCGTTGGCCACCATCGGTAACCACCCCTCGATGAAATCGGTTGGCTCGACGGGGAGCGGTTGTGGGCTCCAGCGCAGGCGGTTGGGGGTGACCGCACCCAAAGGCACGCTCAACGGCTGGCGCCCCAGGCGCTCGAAGCGCGGGTGCAGCGCCGATGGGCGAATGCGGTACAACCAGGTGCGGCGCAGCTCGCTGCGCGCCATGGTGAACGCCGTGCCCGACAGCAGCTCGGCATACAGGCCATAAGGGGCCTTCTGCGGTGAGTTCTGCCCGATGGGCAAGGCCCCAGGCAGTGCTTCGCTGGCGAATTCGTTGCCGAAGCCGCTCAGGTACTGAAGGTCGGGCGACGCGTCGCGGTTCATCGATGCCTCCGGATTTTGTTTTTATCGTAATCAGATTACGAATAACGTAATTTGCTCCGTGCAGGGCGTCAAGCTATAAAGGCGCGACTCGAAAAAACCGGAAAAATCTTCGCCATGGCCAAAGCCAGCTCCCCCACCGACACCGGCAAGCAGAAGGTCCGCTCGGCGGAAGTCGGCACCGACATCCTCAAGGCCCTCGCCGAACTCTCGCCCTCGACGTCGCTGTCGCGCCTGGCCGAGCACGTGCAGATGCCCGCGAGCAAGGTGCACCGCTACCTGCAGGCACTGATCGCCAGTGGCTTTGCCGAACAGGATGCGGCCACCAACCACTACGGGCTGGGGCGCGAGGCACTGCGGGTGGGGCTGGCGGCCCTGGGCAGTATCGATGTGTTGAAAGTGGCAGCGATGCCGCTGTCACAACTGCGTGATGAACTCAACGAAAGCTGCTTCATCGCCGTGTGGGGCAATCAGGGGGCGACGGTGGTGAGCATCGAACCCGCCGTGCGCGCGGTCACGGTGGTGACCCAGATTGGTTCAGTACTGCCGCTGCTTAGCTCATCCACCGGGCTGGTGTTCGCCGCCTATTTGCCCGAGCGCGAAACCCTGGAGCTGCGTGACAAGGAGCTGAGCGTGCTGCAGCACAGCGCCAGTGACTACGACACCTTGCTGACCGGCATTCGCAAACGCGGCCTGCACCATGTGCATGGCCTGCTGATGCCGGGGGTGGATGCACTGTCGGCACCGGTGTTCAACGCCCTGGGGCAGATCGCGGCGGTGATGACCGTGGTCGGGCCGACGTCGATCTTCCATGCCGATGAACATGGGCCGGCGGCGCAGCGCCTGCTGGCGGCGGCGCAAGAGACCAGCTGGCGTATGGGCCACTCGCCGAAGGCTTGAACGGCGCTGCGGCACTATTGCCCGAAACGTAAAGGTGAATGTCACAAGCCGCTATTTTTCCCACCGGATCAAGCGCTTATTCTTGACTCACTGGCCGGCATGAAGGGCAACTACCCCCCCAGCCCTTCAGGCCCGCGAGGTTTACCGACGTTGATTTTGAAGCTCCTTGATCTAACGTCTCGATTGGCCGCTGCCTTTGCAGCGGCCTTTTTTATGCTCTGAAATCAATCACTCCTGTGGATACTTCTGCAGGTTCGCCATCATCTGCTGCAAAGCCTGAACGTTGTCCTGCGGGTGCACCGCATGCGCGAAATCACCGATCTGCGCCCAGCTTTCCGCCACCTGCTCGGGGGTGAAACCTTCGCGGGGGTCGAAGCCGACGCCCAGGCTGCGCTCCCACCGTACCTTGCCCACCCAGCCTCCACCGACCTCGAACAGCTGCCCGCTGTCCTGGCACTGCTCGCTGCCCAGGTAAACCACCAGCGGGCTGACCAGCTCGGGCTTGAGGCGTTCGAACACCTGTGGCGGGATCAACCCTTCGGTCATGCGCGTGCCTCCGGTGGGTGCGATGGCATTGACCAGCACGCCGTACTTGCGCCCTTCAATGGCCAAGGTGCGGGTCAGGCCATACAAGCCCAGCTTGGCCATGCCGTAGTTGGCCTGGCCGAAGTTGCCGTAGATACCTGAAGTGGAAGCAGTGAAAATCACCCGCCCCCAGCTTTGCTCGCGCAGGTGCGGCCAAGCGGCGCGGGTTACCTTGAAGGCGCCTTCGACGTGCACCTGGTAAACCTGGTCCCAATCACTGTCGTCCATCTTGTGGAAGGTCTTGTCGCGCAGAATCCCGGCATTGTTCACCAGCACATCGACCCGGCCGAAGCTGTCCAGGGCCTGTTCGACGATACGTGCACCGTCACTGACCGAATCGTGATTGGCCACCGCCGTGCCACCTGCAGCGCGGATCTCCTCGACCACCCGATCGGCCGCCGAAGCGCTGGCGCCTTCACCGTGGCTGGAACCGCCAAGGTCGTTGACCACCACCTTGGCGCCACGCGCGGCAAACAGCAGCGCATGGGCGCGCCCCAGGCCACCACCGGCCCCCGTGACGATCACCACACGGTCTTGCAGACGTACCGGCTCGCTCATGCTCATGGCTCCAGGTCAGGTTGAAGACGTCGAGTGTCCGCCAGCCCCTGCCGGCGGACAATCAAGCTCACTCAGGCTGAATGCCAGGCAATAACGCTGAACGATTTCACCCGCTCAGGACCAGGCGACCTTCTGCGGCAAGTAGCTCAGCGGCTGCTCGCGAAAGGCCAGGTAGTGGCGCAGCACCTGCACGGGCGCTTCGGTGTGCGGGTAATGGCCAATGCCTTGCAGTTGCACCGTGTCCGGGTTGGGTACCAGTTGCCGATAGCGCTCGACCATGCGTGCGCCGGATAGCGGGTCGACCACACCATTGATGAAGCGCAGGGGCACACCCTCGCGCTGCAGTGCACCCACCCATCGCTCGCGATGCACCCGGCGCTCGGTCACGAAACCCACCAGCTTGTGCAGGATGCGCGTACCGCCATTCGAGGCAATCAGGCTCCAGAAATCATCCAGCGCACTTTCACTGGGGTGCGTGCATGGCCCGTACACCTGCGTGACATTGCGCACCAGGTCGTCGCGCCCGAACGAGCGGGCCACCAGCCAGCCCAGGCGGCTGAGCAGCAGCTTCTGAATCAGCAGCACCTGGCAGCTTTCAGCGAACAGGCCGCTGTTGAGGAACACGCAACTGGCGATTTCCGCGCGCTGTTCATGGTGTCGCGACAGCAGTTCCTGGGCCACACTGCCGCCGTAATCATGTGCCAGCAGGTGCACAGGCTGGTCGACCTCGAGGTGGGCAAGCAGCGCCTGCTGCAGGTCGGCTTGCTCCATCAGGCTGTAGGCATGGTTGAGGGGTTTGGCCGAATCGCCAAACCCGAGCATGTCGCAAGCGATCACGCGAAAGCGCTGGGCCAGCGGCGTCCAGAGGTAATGCCAATCCCAACTGGCGGTCGGGAATCCATGCAGAAGCAGCAGGGGCTCTCCTTGCCCTGCGGTCCAGTAGCGGATGCTCTGGCCCCGGAATGAAAAACTCTGACTCCGGGTACGCCAGACGCACAATGGTATCTCGGCCAGAGGCATCAGAGTCGTCCCGGATAGGAGGGGGGATTGAGGGTATAGGGCAAGGCTGCGGTCATTGCATGTCACCTCGGCACATACATGTGCTCTCTATGTCGAGGCTGAGTCTAGTCAGGCGCAGACCCTGTGAAACTTGCGTTGCCAGCCAGCTTGATGACCGAGCGAGTCAGTGGCACGAACGGTCATAGCAGCAGGGCCAGCAGCGGCGCGGCGAACAGGTTGAGCAAGCCGGTCAGGACCATGACCAGGCCGGCCACGGAACCTTCTTCGCGGCCCACTTCCTGGGCCCGGCTGACCCCGGCACCGTGCGCACCAACGCCGAACAGTGCGCCACGTGCCAGCGGTGTGCGCAGCGGCAGCCAGCGCAGCAGCACGCCGCCGAACATGGCACCGAGCACGCCGGTGAACATGACGAACACCGCTGTCAGCTCCGGCACCCCGCCCAAATCGTGGGCCAGGGGCATGGCAAAGGGCGTGGTGATCGAGCGCGGCACCAGCGAAAGGCTGATCGCGTCATCCAGCGCCAGCAGGTGCGCCAATCCCCAGGAGCTGCCGATCGATGCCGCACTGCCGGCGACCATGCCCACCAGCAGCGCCGGCCAATGCCGCGCCAGCATGGCCCGCTGCTGCCAGATCGGCACCGCGAAGGCCACGGTCACCGGGCCGAGTACGCTCATCAGCCAGTGGGTGTTGCGCGCATACTCGGCATAGGCGGTGTGCAACGGCACGGCCACCGCCAGCAACAGTGCGGGCACCAGAATCAGCGGCGACATCAGGTAGCGACCGGTACGCCGGTACAGCCAGCGGCTACCGAGGTACGCCAACAGCGTCAGCGCCAGCCAGAACAACGGCATGGGTTCAAGGCTCATGGCGCAACCCCCAGCGGCATACAACCTCGACGGTCACGGCCGTGACCACCATGACCATCAGCGTGCTCACGGCAATCACCACCAAGATGCGCCAGCCTTCTTCGCGCACCAGGCTGCCGTAATCGAGCAGGCTCATCAGCGCGGGAATGAAAAACAGCAGCATTTCGGCCATCAGCCAGCCAGCGCCCATTTGCAAGGCGGCCGGCCTGACCACACCGCAGGCAAACAACAGCAGAAGCACGGCCAGGCCCATCACACCGCCCGGTACAGGCCAGCCCAACCAACCGGCCAACTGGCCACCCAACAGGAACAATGCCAACAGAGCCGCCAACTCAACGAGCAGGCGCAGGGACTTTTTCAATAACGCGGGTTTCATGGAGGGTTCCTCGACAGGCCCTCATTTTAAGATTTGCCTGCCTAGGCCAGAAGCGAATTGTTAGACTTGCCACCATTCCATAATGGAATTCAGACCATGGAATTCAAACAGCTGCGCAGCTTCATCGAAGTGGTTCACCGCGGCGGCTTCACCCAGGCCGCGCACACCCTGCATATCAGTCAGTCGGCGGTAAGCAAACAGGTTGCCCAGCTGGAGCAGGATGTGGGCCAGCCTTTGCTCGAGCGCCAGGCTTCGCAACTGCACCTGACCGCTGCCGGGCGCATCGTGCTGGAACGTGGCGAAGCGTTGCTACGCCAACGCCAGGCCTTGCTCAGCGAGCTCGATGACCTGAGCCAGATGGCGCGCGGCGAACTGCGCCTGGGCCTGCCGATGCTGGGCAGCGATGCGCTGTTTGCCGGTTTGTTCGCCGCGTACCGGCGCCAGCACCCGAACATCTCGATTCAGTTGCTCGAAGGAGGCAGCCGCAGCGTCGAGCAGGCCGTGCGCAGTGGCGAACTGGAGTTGGGCGGCAGCCTGACGCCGAACGATCCGGCGTTCGAATATCAGCCGTTCTGCAACGAGCCGTTGGATGCGTTGCTGCCGGCGGGGCATGCATTGGCGGGGCAGATGCAGGTCACCCTGAGCCAGTTGGCTGACACGCCCTTCCTGCTTTATCAGCGCAGTTTCGTGCTCAATGATCGGTTGCTCAAGGCATGCCAGCAGCAGGGCTTTACCCCGAAGGAAGGTGGGCGCAGTGGCCAGGCAGACTTTCTGGTGGCGCTGGTGGCGGCCGGCCAAGGCGTAGTGTTGCTGCCCCGGGTGGTGGCCAAAGCGCTGGAGCGCCCTGGGGTGGTGCGTTTGCCGTTGAGCGCGCCGGAGGATCTGCGCTGGGACATTGCGTTCATCTGGCGGCGGGGGGCGTATCTCTCGCGGGCGGCGCGGGCCTGGCTGGCGCTGGTCAGTGCGGGGGCAGGCACTCGGGAATAGGCTGGTCGGCATGGCCTCATCGCGGGCACGCCCGCTCCTACAGGTTATTCACAGCACTCAGGCTCGGCTGTAGGAGCGGGCTTGCCCGCGAAGAGGCCGGCGCGGCAGTAAAGAAACCTCAGGCTTTCAAAGCCTGCGCAAACTCCGCCAACCAAGGCTCGGCATCAGTCTCCGGGGTTACCGTCTCGCTGGCATCCAGCTGGAGCATCGGCTGCACTTCACGCACGCCCAGCTCTGCAAACAGCTCGCGCATCTGCTCGCCACCGCCGCAGTAGGTATCGCCATAACTGGAATCGCCCAGGGCAATCACCGCCCCCGGCAGGCCGCGCCAGGCGGCGGGCAGGGTGTCGCGGATAGTGCTGTACAACGGCATCAGGTTATCGGGCAGCTCGCCCATGCCGGTGGTCGAAGTCACTGCCAGCAGCGCTTCGGGTGCAAAGCCTTCGAGGTCCTGCTGGGTGGCGCGGGCCGCGTGCCAGGCTTCGAAGCCTGCGGCCTTGAGCAACGACTCGGCGTGGCGGGCAACTTCTTCGGCGGTGCCGTACACCGAGCCGGAAATAATGGCGACTTTCATCGGGAGGTGGATTCCGAAACTGAGTGAAAACGTAGGATACTAGCATCCAGCGGTGGCAAAAGGCCGCCTCTACCAAAGTCCCTTCTTTGCCCAATGGCCCGAACATGATCAACGCGCAATTGCTGCAATCCATGGTCGATGCGTCCAACGACGGAATCGTGGTCGCCGAACAGGAAGGCGATGACACCATCCTGATCTACGTGAACGCGGCGTTCGAACGCCTGACCGGTTACAGCCGGGACGAAATTCTCTATCAGGATTGCCGCTTCCTGCAGGCGGATGACCGTGACCAGCTCGGCCGTGCACGCATCCGCAAGGCACTGATCGAAGGGCGCCCGTGCCGCGAAGTGCTGCGCAACTATCGCAAGGATGGCAGTGCCTTCTGGAACGAGTTGTCGATCACCCCGGTGAAGAACGATGCCGATCAACGCACGTATTTCATCGGTATCCAGAAGGATGTCAGCCGCCAGGTGGAGCTGGAGCGTGAACTGGCTGAAATGCACGCGCGTCGGAATTTCGACACGCACCTTTGAACCAAGCGCCTACGGCACGGTCAATCACGTTGAAGAAACCGTCACCTCCGAGTTCGATCATGCACGCCGATGCGCTTTTGACCCAGGATGAGCTGGATTTCATCCAGGACATGCAGCACTCCCCGCAATTGAACCTGGCCGACCCCATGTCGAGCCTGCTGGTCAATGGCGACCGTCGTATACAGTCTTTGCTGGCGCGCCTCGTAGCCAACGAGCAAGTCACCCTGCAGGCGCAATTCAACAACCAGCAGATCAGCTTCCCGCTGCAGCTGGTAGAAGACGAATTCCACGCCGTACACGTGCAAATCGGCTCGCCGGAAATTTACGAAGACGGCCCGATGCTGCGCCCTTGGCGCCTGTCGATGGACCAGCCCTGCGCGCTGCTGGATGCAAAGGGTCGGGTAAGTGGCCTGTTCGTGCGCGACATCTCCTTCAAAGGTGCGTTGCTGGAAGTCCGCGGCTTGCCGGAGGCACCCTCACGCTTCGACCTGCGTTTCGCGCCAGGGGGCATCCCGGCCATCACGCTGCATGGCCGCCTGCGCCGACGAATCGGCCCGGACCTCGCAGCCTATGACCTCAGCCGCAGCCCGGCTGAAGAAATCGACCGCCTGCGTGAATACATCCTTCAGGCGCATCGCCAGGCCCACCCGGAGCTGCACGCTCAGGTATCGAGCTGACCTGCCAGATACTGCCGCAGCCGCCGGCGCATCAGCTCACCCTCCGCGCCCAGGCACGCCACCGGGCGGCCTGCCAGACTCTGCTGGGCCATTTCGCCCGCCTCGCCCGCCAGTAGCAATGGGCACTCCAGGCCGACTGGGAGCCGGTTCAAGCGTCTGCTCAGCTCGGCTGTGGGTGCGTGATTGGAGAACAACACCAGCGCATCCGGCTTGAGCCTGCCGCACACCACGGCCAGCTCGTCCAAGGGCTGCCCAGGCATCAGCAGGGTCGCCCCGACATCGTCGCTGCACAGCAGCAAGCCGGTGACCAGCAGTTCCAGCTCCATGCATTGCCCAGGCAGCGGCGCCACCAGCACGCTGCGCCTGCGCGGTAGGTGGGTAAGCTGCAGGCGCGAGAATACCCGGGCACGTAAAAACTGATCGAGAAACAGCCATTCACTGGCCTGGCCGAACGCCGCCTGCGCGGCCGCCAGGTCGTGCCAGACGGGCATGAATACCTCGGCGAATACCTGGTCCTGGCTGATGGTGGCGAACACCTTGTCGAACAGCCGGTCCAGGCTGGCGGCATCAAAACGCTGCACCGCCTCACGCAACTGAGCTTGCCAGCGGGCGGCGCAACCTGCCGGGAGCATGCCCTGCACGTGCGCCTGACCGCGGGCGAGAATGCTGCCAACCTTGCTCACCGCAACACCGCGCTCAAGCCAGCCGAGGATACGGCGGATATCGTCGACATCCGCTTGCGAGTACAGCCTGTGACCGCTGTCGGTACGGGTTGGCTGGATCAGACCGTAGCGCCGCTCCCAGGCGCGCAGGGTCACCGGGTTGACCCCGGTGAGCCGGGAAACTTCACGTATCGGGAACAGGTCCTGGTGTTCCAGCCCTGCTTCGACGTGCGTGGTACGTCCCTGTTTGTTCATCTGCACTGAATAACCTGTGCGCGGAAGTTGAACGCGCATTCTACTACGAGCCGCCACGCCACAGGTTAGCAACCGTTTGCCACCCGATATTTCCCGATCGAAGCCTTTAAGCGATAATTCGCGCCCGATTCTTGCATGTACGCCTGCGTTGCCCACCACCCCGGGCACGCAGACAAGGGGCCGGCTACCCGCCCGCCCCGTCGCCAGGAGATACACGATGTCTACCCCTCCCGTCACCTTGATGGTGTCGCGCCGCGCCGCTCATGGCCGCTACCAGGCCTTGCTTGCCTGGCTGCACGAAGGCGAGCAGCTGGCCACCGACTTCCCCGGCTACCTCGGTTCGGGCATCCTTGCACCGCCCCGTGATGGCGATGAATTCCAGATCATTTTCCGCTTCAGTGACGAACCTACGCTGCATGCATGGGAGCATTCCGCCTCGCGTCGCGCCTGGCTGCAACGCGGCAACGGCCTGTTCGAGCGCCCCAAAGAGAGGCGTGTGAGCGGCATTGACGACTGGTTTGGCACCCATACAGTGCAAAAACCGCCACGCTGGAAGCAGGCTGTGGCGATCTGGCTGGCGTTTTTCCCGGTATCGCTGCTGTTCAACGTTCTGTTCGGCCATTGGCTGGCAGGGCTGGAGCTGGTGCCGCGGGTAATGCTCAGCACCCTGGCCCTGACGCCAGTGATGGTCTACCTGTTCATCCCGCTCTCCACCCGCCTGCTGGCGAGTTGGCTGCACGCCTCGCCGCCCACTGCCGCTGCACTGCGCGGCCGCTGAGGGCAGGCCATACAAGAGGGAAACAGTTCGGGTATGCTGGGCGGCAACGACAGGATAGACAAGTTGACCGCCCGCACATGAACAGCCCAATTCTCGTTACCGGAGCCAGCCAGCGCGTCGGGCTGGCCCTGGCCCTTGAACTGGCAGAGGCCGGCCATACCGTGGTCAGTGCCAGCCGCAGCGCCCAGCCACACGCCGCACACCCGAACATCGTGCAGTTCCAGGCCGACCTGTGCCTGGCTGCCGACCGCCAGGCGCTGATCGACTACCTGCAGCAGCATTACGACGGGCTGCGCGCGATCATCCACAACGCATCTGTGTGGCTGGACGACGGCCTGGACAACCTCGAGACCATGTTCCGCCTGCACGTCGAGGCGCCGTACCACCTGAACCTGGCGCTGGGCGACCTGCTGGCCAAGGTCGACAAGGCCGACATCATTCATATCTGCGACGAAACCTCGTCGCGCGGCAGCAAGAGCCATATCGGCTATGCCGCCACCAAGGCTGCGCTGCAGAACATGGTGCTGTCATTCGCCGAAAAGTACGCGCCCAAGGTGCACGTCAACGGTATCCTGCCCGGGCTGCTGATCCTCAAGGAAGGGGGTGACGACGCCTACCGCCAGCAAACCCTGAACAAGGCCTTGCTGCCGTTCGAACCCGGCGCCGGCCCGCTGATCGAGACGGTCAAGTACCTGCTCGCCAGCCAGTACAGCACCGGCAGCCAGGTGGTCATCAACGGTGGCCGCCACCTGAAGAACCGCATGACCTGAGAGAAGCCCATGACCCCTCAACAACAGCTCGAACTCGAAGCCGCCGCCTTCCGGCGCCTGGTCGCACATCTGCAGAACCGCACCGACGTGCAGAACATCGACCTGATGAACCTTTCCGGCTTCTGCCGCAACTGTTTGTCCAAGTGGTACAAGGCCGCTGCCGATGAGCAGCAGGTCGACATCAGCCTGGATGACGCCCGTGAAGCGGTGTATGGCATGCCCTACGCCGAGTGGAAAGCCCAGTACCAGAAAGAAGCCAGCGCCGACCAGCAAGCGGCGTTCGAAAAAGGAAAACCTCGTGACTGATCTGAATACCCTGCGCGCCAGCCTGGCCAGCGGCCAACACGCCTTTGCCGACACCCTGGCGTTCATCGCTGACCACTACAGCTACCAGCCTCAAGCGTTCAACAATGGCGGCGTGGAAAACGCCGCCGGGCAGAACGAAGGCTCGTGCAAGACCTTGGGCCTGGCCCTGCTGGAAGGCCTGAGCGACCAGGAGGCCCTGCTGGCCTTCGGCGAACACTACCGCGACGTGGTGGCCACGCCTGAGGGCAGTGACCATGGCAATATCCGCGCGCTGATCAAGCACGGCCTGGCGGGTGTGAAATTCACTGGCCAGCCGCTTTCGCGCAACGCTTGAAAGTGCCGGGGCCGCCATGCGGCCCAATCGCCGGCAAGCCGGCTCCCACAGGTTGGACTGCCTCCCAAAAGTTGGACAGTTCCAAGCTGCAGCCTGAGCCCTGTACTCCACAGGGCTCAGGCCATTGAGCCTCAGTTGGACTGCCCCTGGAAGTAGGACACCAGTCCACCCCTGCGGGCAGTCCAGGTGGTTTCGCAAGCCTTGAGTGCTGTGCATTCCCTGTGGGAGCCGGCTTGCCGGCGATTGGGCCGGGCAGGCAACATCAGCCGATGATCTGCCCCGGCCTGCTCGCCAACAACGCACCGCGCTGCAACCACTCCAGCGCAATCGGCCACAGGCTCTCGCGGAAGCGCTCATGGAAAAACGCGAAATGGCCAATGTCCTCGACCGAGATATCCACAGGCGCGATCCGCAGATGCTGATGTTCAGCGCCCTGCAAATAGCCTAGCAACCGCTCTGTAGCCGCCACCGTGCCAAACGGGTCATCGGTCAGGCTGATGGCCAGCGTCGCCGCCCGCACATGGGCAAACGGCAACTGGTCCAACACACGCCCGCTGGGCCGGTGCTCAAAGCGCGGGGTACGGGTCGTCCAGTCCTGCACCACGCCTGCTGGCGTGTCTTCCATCCAGCCCAGCCGCTTGCCGGGGAAGTAACCGAACACGCGGGTCAGCAACGGCATCGCCACATGCCACTTGCCGAACAGCCGCCAACGCTGATCGACGGCGTAATCACGCCAGTAGGCAAACTGCGCGCCTACCATCACCACCCGCCGCACCTGCCCGGCAGATGGCGCGAGCCCCACGGCGCACCCACCGAAGCTATGCCCGACTACATCCACCGGCTGGCCGGGGAACGCCTGCGCGGCGTGCGCCAGCATGGCTTCGAAATCCAGCCGGCCCCAGTCGCTCCACGACGCCTGGAAGCCGCGCAAGGAAGGCGGCCGGGATTCGCCGATACCCCGGTAGTCGTAGGTCAGCACATCGCAGCCTTGAGCGAACAGGTAGTCGGCAAAACGGGAGTAATAACGGCAGCGCACGGACGTGGCCGCGTTGATGATCACCAGCGGGCGCAGGGGGTTGGCCTGGGTGTGGCGCCAGCAGAAGCCACCGAGGCTGTAGCCGTCGGCTGCGGTCTGGCGAAAGGGCGTGGCCGGTTGGGTGAGGCTGCTCATGGCGCGCTTCCTGTTGTTGTGCGCCAACGCTAGCAAAAAATCGTGTGCTTGTGCCGGCCTCTTCGCGGCGGTTCGGCGCGAAGAGGCCAGCCCGGTCAGCTTACAGCTCGATGCAGTCGAACTTCACATCGGTCGCCACGTCTTCGTCATAGTTGACGTCAGCGCGCTCGAAGCCGAACAGGTTGAGGAACTGCTTCTTGTAACCGGCGTAGTCGGTCAGTTCGAACAGGTTCTCGGTGGTCACCTGTGGCCACAGAGCTTTGCAGTCGTTCTGCACGTCGTCACGCAGCTCCCAGTCGTCCAGGCGCAGGCGACCCTCCTCGTCGACTTCAGCCGGCGCACCGTCGGCCCGATACAGGCGGTCACGGTACATGCGGTCCAGTTGGTCCTGGGTGCCTTCGTGCACGCCTTTCTCCTGCATGATCTTGAAGACCATCGACAGGTACAGCGGCATCACAGGGATAGCCGAGCTGGCCTGAGTCACCACCGACTTGAGCACGGCCACGTTGGCGCCGCCTTTGACTTTGTCATCCAATGTCTTATTCAGGCGCGTGGCAGTTTCGTCCAGGTCCTGCTTGGCCTTGCCCAGCGCACCGTGCCAGTAGATCGGCCAGGTGATGTCGCTGCCGATGTAGCTGAAGGCCACGGTGCGAGCGCCTTCGGCCAGTACGTTGGCGTCAGCCAGGGCGTCGATCCACAGCTGCCAGTCCTGGCCACCCATGACGGTGACAGTGTCGGCGATTTCCTGCTCGGTGGCCGGCTCGATGCTGGCCTCGATGATGGTGTCTTTGTTGGTGTCGATGGCAGTCGACTTGTACGACTCGCCGATTGGCTTGAGCGCGGAGCGGATCACTTCACCGGTCTTTGGCAGCTTGCGCACCGGCGACGCCAGCGAGTAAATGACCAGGTCGACCTTGCCGCCCATTTCATTCTTGATCAGCTCGATGACCTTGGCACGGGCTTCGTCGGAGAAGGCGTCACCGTTGATCGACTTGCTGTACAGGCCCTCGGCCTTGGCGAACTTGTCGAAAGCCGCGGAGTTGTACCAGCCAGCGGTACCGGCCTTGGTCTCGGTACCTGGTTTCTCGAAGAACACGCCCAGGGTGTCGGCTTTGAAGCCGAAGGCTGCGGTGATGCGCGCCGCCAGGCCATAGCCGCTGGATGCGCCAATGACCAGGACCTTCTTCGGGCCATCCTCGCGCACGCCCAGCTTGCGGGTGGCTTCGATCTGGTCACGGACGTTGAGCTCGCAGCCCTTCGGGTGAGTCGTGGTGCAGATGAAACCGCGAACCTTAGGATGAATGATGGCCAATGTCTGTACCTCGTCAGGTTTATGCAGGGAAGCGCCGCCTTGGGCGATTCCGTTTGATCAGAGGGTGAGACTACCCCCGCAGGTTATCCGACACATATTACGGGGTGTTTGAGGGGATGCAAAACTGCGCTTGCTCAGCCAGCTGGCCTTGCAACCACTGCAGAAACCGCCGCGCCAGTGGATCGTCCTGGCTGTCGCGGTGCACCAGGCAGGCCCACGCCGGCCCACGCACCCGCTTGGGCGAAAGCGCCTGCAGGTGCCCCTCCTCCACTGCCCGCCGGGCGAGCAGCTGGCTGACCAGGGCGATACCCAGCCCTTCACTGGCCGCATCCAGCAGTAAACCTGGGTCGGAGAAATTCAGCCCCTTGCCCTGCTGCCCGACATCCTCGCCGCCTTCCAGCTGCCAATGGCTCCAGTCCATTTCCCGTTCGCCGTGCAGGGTGGTGCGCGCAGTTGCCGACAGCAACGAAGGATGGCAGGCCGGATACAGCTCATCCTGGAACAACACGCTGAAGCTGCATTCGGCCTGGGCGCTGAGGTCGTCGCGGATGGCCAGGTCGATGGTCTCGCTGGCCATGTCCGGCACTTCGAAACTGGTGAACAACCACAGGTCGACCTCCGGGCAGCGTTGATGAAAATCGGCCAGCCGCGGCAGCAGCCAGTGCCGGGCAAAAGCCGGGCTGGTGTTGACCACCAGCTGGTTGGGTTTGCGGTACTGATCAAGCCTTCGAATACCCACGGCAAGGTGCTGCAGCAGCGACTGGGTGGTGCTGAGCAGGTCATGCCCGGCATCGGTCAGGCTCACGCTGCGTCCAGCTCGATGAAAAAGCGGCTGCTCCAGGTAGGTTTCCAGGCTGCGGATCTGCTGGCTGATCGCCGACTGGGTGAGGTTCAGGGCTTCGGCTGCCCTGTGGAAGCTGCCGAGCCGCGCAGCGGCTTCGAAGCCCCGCAGCGCATTGAGGGGTGGCCAGTGTTTGAGCATTATCGATAAGCCCTGCTAATCAGATTTGCGCTAAATCTATCGTTTGTCGCGCTGCCTTCATAGCCATAGCATTGGCACCAACACCCGCGACGGCGGGCTTCGTTGATAAAAATCCTTAATTGATCGGAGTTCACTATGCACCTGTCCCTCGACAGCGGCTGGCGCATGCCTGCCGAATGGGCCCGCCACGCTGCCACCTGGATGATCTGGCCACACAACCAGGCACTGTGGGAAAGCGGCTGGCAGGTCAACCTTGCCGACGTGCAGCGCGACTATGCACGGGTCGCCGCCGCCATCGCCCGCTTCGAGCCGGTGAAAATGGTCGTCGATCCCTCGGCACTGCAGAGTGCTCGTGCCCTGTGTGGCGCCAACATCGAACTGGTCGAGCTGGCCGTGGACGACAGCTGGTGCCGTGACAGCGGGCCGAGTTTCGTTTGCCATCCGCAGCATGGCCTGGCCGGGTTGAGCTGGCGCTTCAATGCCTGGGGCGGCAAGTCGCAGCATGGCCACGACCGTAGCCTGGGCCGACGGATCCTCGACCAGCTTGGCCTGGACGGCTTCAGCACGCCGTTGTGCAGCGAAGGTGGTGCGATCCATGTGGACGGCGAAGGCACGCTGATCACCACCGAGTCGGTGCTGCTCAACCCCAACCGCAACCCCGGCGTCAGCAAGGCCGAATTCGAAGCATGCTTCGCCCGTTACCTGGGCATCAGCAAGACCATCTGGCTGCCGGGCGACCCGCAGTACGTTACGGGCGACATGACCGACGGCCACGTGGACGGCGTGTGCGCCTTCGCCCGCCCCGGCGTGCTGCTGGTCGATGCCACCCGCGAGCACGGCTCGGTCTACGCCGAGGTGGTACGGGAAAACCGCCGCGCCCTGGCGCTTGCCACCGACGCCCAGGGCCGGCATTTCGAGCTGCTCGACCTGTATGAAGCCAGCGCTGCGGTCGACCAGGACGCCGAAGTGTTCTGCGCCTCCTACACCAACTTCTACATCGCCAATGGCGCGATCATCATGCCGGCCTACGGTATCGCCGCCGACGCCGATGCGGCGGCGCAACTGGCCCACGCCTTCCCCGGCCGGAAGATCGTGCCGGTGCGCATCGACCACATCGCCCACGGCGGCGGCGGTATCCATTGCATCACCCAGCAACAGCCGGAGGTTTGCCGATGAGCCTGCTGCGCGTCGCCACCACGCAGATGCCGTGCAGCTGGAACCTGCCCGCCAACCTCGACCGCGCCGAACAGCTGGTACGCCAGGCGGCCGCGCAAGGTGCCCAGGTGATCCTGCTGCAAGAGCTGTTCGCCACACCGTACTTCTGCATCGAGCAGGACCACCGCCACCAGGCCCTGGCCGAGCCGTATCCGCACAGCCCTATCCTGCAACGCTTCGCCGCGCTTGCCGGTGAGCTGGGTGTGGTGCTGCCGCTGAGTTGGTACGAGCGGGCCGGCAATGCCTTCTTCAACTCGCTGACCGTGGCCGACGCCGATGGCCGCCTGCTGGGGGTGTATCGCAAGACCCATATCCCCAACGCCATCGGCTATCAGGAGAAAGAGTACTTCAGCCCCGGCGACACCGGTTTCAGGGTCTGGGACACCGCCTTCGGCTGCCTGGGCATCGGCATCTGCTGGGACCAGTGGTTCCCCGAAACCGCCCGCTGCCTGGCCTTGATGGGCGCTGAAGTGCTGTTGTTCCCGACGGCCATCGGCTCCGAGCCCGGCGCCGCCGAACTGGACTCCCGCGACCATTGGCAGGTCGCCATGCGCGGCCATGCCGCCGCCAACCTGCTGCCGGTGGTGGCGGCTAATCGCGTAGGCCGGGAAGTGGCGCAAAGCGACGAAACGCTGGCCATGCGGTTCTATGGCTCGTCGTTCATCTGCGACCACAAAGGTGCGCTGCTCGCCGAAGCCGACCGCGACAGCAGCGGCATCTGGCTGCACGACCTGGACCTTGCGCGCATGCGCGAGGATCGCCTGAGCTGGGGCATCTACCGCGACCGCCGCCCAGAAATGTACGCGCCGCTTTTGACCCTGGACGGCACTCACCCACACGTCGCGAGGACCTGAACATGAAGCTGCCCCGACTGGCCGCCCTCACCCTGGCGCTTTGCGCCGCCCAGGCCCAGGCCGAACAACCCACCCTGCGCCTATACAACTGGGCCGACTATTTCGCCGAGGACACCCTCAAGCAGTTCACCACCGAGACCGGTATCCAGGTGATCTACGACGTGATGGACGGCAGCGAAGTGCTCGAAGCCAAGCTGATGTCCGGGCGCAGCGGCTACGACCTGGTATTCCCCGGCGACACCGTGGCCGAGCGCCTGATGCGCGCCGGCAGCCTGCAACCGCTCGACCCCAGCCGCCTGAAGGCCCTGGGCGACATCGAGCCTGGCCTGCGCAAACTGCATGGGCAGTACCCCAAGGCCAGCCAGGCCACAGTGCCCTATACCTGGGGCACCATCGGCCTGACGGTGAATGCCGCCAAGGTTCGCGAACGCATGCCTGATGCGCCGCTGGACGACCTCGACCTGCTGTTCAAACCCGAGCTTGCGGCCAAGTTCGCCGACTGCGGCATCTCGGTCATCGACTCGCCAGACGAAGTGCTGGCCGTGGTCCTCAATTACCTGGGCCGCGAACCGCGCAGCGCCAAGCGTGAAGACCTGGCGGCGGCGAGCGAACTGCTCAAGGCGGTGCGCCCGTACATCCGCAAGTTCCAGTCGCAGCCAGTGACCGAGCTGGTCAACGAAAACCTCTGCCTGTCGCTGGGTTACAGCGGCGACGTGATCCAGGCCCAGCGCACGGCATCCGCCGCCGGCAAGGCGCTCGACTTCCAATACCGCGTGCCGCGTCAGGGCACCACGGTATGGATGGACACCATGGCTATCCCCGCCGACGCCAAACACCCCGAATACGCCTATCGTTTCATCAACTTCGTCATGCGCCCGGCGAACATGGCCGCAATCAGCAACTTCACCGGCTACCCCACTGCCAGCGCCAAAGCGCGCGAGGCGGTTGACCCGCAAATGCGCGACAACCCCGACATCTACCTCGACCAAGCCACTTACGCCCGGCTGATTCCGGGCCGGGACATCCCGCAAGCCGACATGCGCGCCCGCATGCGCGTGTGGACCCGCTTCAAGACTGCACAGGACTGAGCCATGCCAAGCCGTAGAACCTTCCTGCAACTGTCACTGGCCGCAGGCCTCGGTGCCGGCCTCGGCCTGCCCCTGAGCCTGGCCCGCGCCGACGAGCCCGGGCGCTGGTTCATGCCCGACGAAGGCGAACCGCAGCAACGGGCGTTCATCGCGTTCGGCGCGCAGGACGCCATCTGGGAAGACTTCACCGCCGACGTGCAGGCGGCCCTTGGCCGCATCGCCCAGGCCATTGCGCGCTACCAGCCGGTAACGGTGTTCTGCCGCGCCAACGAACGGGAGCTGGCCCAGCAGCGTTGCGGCAGCCACAACACAAGCTTCGTCACTTGCGGGCTCGACGACATCTGGATGCGCGACATCGGCGCCAACTTCGTCGTCGATGATGACGGCGCCCTCGGCGCGGTGGACTTCAACTTCAACGGCTGGGGCAACAAGCAACGCCATCGTAGCGACGCTCAACTGGCCAAACGGGCCGCCACGCTCGCTGGCGCGCACTATCAGCCCAGCGAACTGGTTGGCGAGGGTGGCGCAATCGAAGTGGACGGCCACGGCACCGGCATCATGACCGAAAGCAGCTGGGTCAATGCCAACCGCAACAAAGGCTGGAGCAAGGCCGAGGTCGAGGCCGAACTCAAGGAGCGCCTGGGCTTGAGCAAGGTCATCTGGTTGCCGGGCATCGCCGGTGAAGACATCACTGACGGCCATGTGGATTTCTATGCCCGCTTCGTTCGGCCAGGTGTGGTGATTGCCAACCTGGACAATGACCCCGAATCCTATGACTACGACGTGACCCGCAAGCATCTGCAGATTCTCAAGCAGGCGACCGACGCCGAAGGCCGGGCTCTGCAGGTGCACCTGGTTTCGCCACCGATGCGCGGGCGCCGCAACAGGTTCAGCAAGAACGCCGATTTTGCTGCGGGCTACATCAACTATTTCGTCATCAACGGTGCAGTCATCGCCCCGCAGTTCGGCGATGCCCAAGCCGATGAAAAAGCGCGAGCGTTGCTGGCCGCGCTGTACCCAGGGCGCGATATCGTGCAGCTGGACATCGATGCAATTGCTGCGGGTGGCGGAGGCATCCACTGTGTGACACATCAATGCCCGGCAGTCTGAACACTGTACCCGCGAAGAGGCCGGGCCAGGCGCTGTACATCACTGGTCGTGGTCAGGGCCGCGGCGGCGCCCGGTGATCATCGACAGCGGCAGGTTTTCGCCCAGGCGCACGCTTTCGACGATGGCCGCCAGCACGTGTACGCCCACCAGCGCCAGCACGGCGTCTGCCAGCAAGCTGTGCACGTCCATGGGCCAGTCGGCGCCCCATAGTGCGTCGATTTCCTGCGAGGCCCAGCCGGTCAGCCCCAGCCCGGTGATACCGGCCAGCATCAGCAGCATCACCAGTGCACCGATCGGTGAATGCCCCAGCCGATGGTACGGCTCACCCCGCAACAGCGCCCGGGCATGCGCTGCAAGGCGCGAGGGCGTCGGCCAGAAGTCTGCCCATCGGGCGCTCTGCGGCCCGACGAAGCCCCATACCAGGCGCACCACGACACACCCCAGTGCGTAATAACCGAGCCACTGGTGCCAGTCGTCTCCCTCTTCGGTGAAAAAGTAATCGGCAATGAACACGGTGGCGAAAGACAGGTGGCACAGCCGCAGGAGCGGGTCCCACAGCTGTACCGTTGGTGTCTGCATCAGTCTTCGATCTCGGTCTTGACCGCTTTGCCAGTGACCGGGTCATGGTAGATCTCGACCTTCTTGCCGTCCTTGTTGAAGCCGTAGATTTCGTAGCAGTTGCCTTTGGTGACCTTGAACTTGTTGATCTTGTAGCCCTGCTCCTTGAGCTGGGCCTGAAACTTTTCCTGGTCTTGCCAGGTGCTTTTGTCAGCGGTGGTGCATTGGGTGGCGGCGAATGCACTGCTGCAGCCAACGAGCAAGGTGAGAGCGATCAGGGTACGCATGGCAATGAGCTCCGGTCTGTTGAGTGAACAGCATGAGGCGCGTGCAGCCCAATCAAGCTTAGCCAGCGGTGCAAGGTTTGCCTGCTGTGGCCTTTCAAGCCATTCATTTGCTTTTCACATCAATGGCAAAGAAAAACAAACTTAACAAATGAGCCAAACCCACCGAAGCTGAAGGCACCGCGCCCGCTCGGCGCCCACCTGTACACGGAGAACAACAAGATGAACGATGTGGTCATCGTCGCCGCAACCCGTACCGCCATCGGCAGCTTCCAGGGCGCCCTGGCCACGGTGCCCGCCGTCGACCTCGGCGCGGCCGTGATCAAGCGCCTGCTGGAGCAGACCGGGCTGGACCCGGCGCAGGTCGACGAAGTGATCCTGGGCCAGGTGCTCACCGCCGGTGCCGGGCAGAACCCCGCCCGCCAGGCCGCGATCAAGGCCGGCCTGCCCTACAGCGTGCCGGCGCTGACCCTGAACAAAGTCTGCGGCTCGGGCCTCAAGGCCCTGCACCTGGCGGCCCAGGCCATCCGTTGCGGCGATGCCGAGGTGGTAATTGCCGGCGGCCAGGAGAACATGAGCCTGGCCCCTTACGTGATGCCTTCGGCGCGCACCGGCCAACGCATGGGCCACGGCCAGCTGGTCGATAGCATGATCAGCGACGGCCTCTGGGATGCCTTCAACGACTACCACATGGGCATAACCGCAGAAAACCTGGTCGAGCAGTACAGCCTCAGCCGTGAACAACAGGATGCCTTCGCCGCCGAATCGCAGCGCAAGGCCGTGGCCGCCATCGAGGCCGGCCGTTTCCAGGACGAAATCACGCCAATCGTGATGCCACAGAAAAAAGGCGACCCCAAGGTCTTCGACCGTGACGAGCAGCCACGTCCGGACACTACCGCCGATTCCCTGGCCAAGCTGCGCCCGGCCTTCAAGAAAGACGGCAGCGTCACCGCGGGTAACGCCTCCAGCCTGAACGACGGCGCTGCAGCGGTGCTGCTGATGAGCGCTGCCAAGGCCAAGGCCCTGGGCCTGCCGGTGCTGGCGAAGATTGCCGCGTACGCCAGTGCGGGTGTGGACCCGGCAATCATGGGCATCGGCCCGGTATCGGCTACCCAACGCTGCCTGGACAAGGCGGGGTGGCAGCTGGCCGAACTGGACCTGATAGAGGCCAATGAGGCGTTTGCTGCACAGGCACTGGCGGTGGGCAAGGCGCTGGAATGGGATGCGACGCGGGTCAACGTGAATGGTGGGGCGATTGCCCTCGGCCACCCGATTGGGGCGTCGGGGTGCCGGGTGCTGGTGACCTTGCTGCACGAGATGATCAAGCGCGATGCCAAAAAGGGCCTGGCCACCCTGTGCATTGGGGGTGGGCAGGGTGTGGCGTTGGCCATCGAGCGTTGATCGGGGGTTGATGCAAGCTGTGCGGGCCTCTTCGCTTCACTCCAGCACAGCGCTGAAGAGGCCCTACGGATAACGCGTGCTCAGGCGGCAGCAGCACGCATGTCCAGACTTGCCAACCGGGCTACCTCCTGGCACTTCTGCACGGCGAAGGTCAGGTCGACCGAGTTGTGCAGCAGCGAGCAGGACGGCGCGACCCACAGGCGGTCACCCAGGCGTTCGGCCGCATGACGCAGCACGTCTGCAGCCCGTTCCAGGTCGCACGCCCCTGCGGCGCTGCCATTTACCAGGCCCAGCGACAGCACTTTGTAGGCCGGCAGGCGATCAAGAATCGTGGGGTACTGATCCGGCGCACGCACCAGGTCGATATGCAGGCCATCGACCGGCAGGTTGGCGGCCAGGCCGAGGTTTTGTTCCAGGCCACCGAAGTAGGTGGTCACCAGTTTTTTCAGCGGTGCGCGCTGGAGGATGTTGTACACGCGCTCATAGGCGTTCTTCCATTCCTGCGGCAGGTCGAGGACCAGAATCGGCTCGTCGATCTGTACCCATTCCACGCCCTGTGCGGCCAGGCGGTTGAGGACCTGGTCGTACAGCGGCAGCAGGCGATCGACCAGCTCCAGCTTGTCGAAATCCGCACCCTTGGCCTTGCCCAGCCACAGGTAGGTGAGCGGGCCGATGATCACCGGCTTGATGGCGTGGCCCAAGGCCTTGGCTTCGTCCACCTCATCGAACAGTTGCTCCCAGCTCAGCGCGAACTGCTGGTCAGCGGTAAACTCGGGGACCCGGTACTGGTAGTGGGTGTCGAACCATGGGGTCGTTTCCTGAGCCCCTTGGGCCATGGCAAACAAGGTCTGCAGGGTTGGCTTGGCACCCTCCTCGCCACGCAGGTGTTCGGGAATCACACCGAAGGTCAGCGAGTGGGTCAGCACCTGGTCATACCAGGCGAAATCGCCGACCGGGAGCAATTCGATACCGGCATCCTTCTGGGCCTGCCAGTGAGCGGCGCGCAACTCACGGCCAGCCTTGCGCAAGCCTGCCTCGTCCAGCTCACCGTTACAGAAGGCCGCCTGGGCTTTCTTCAGCTCGCGATCACCACCGATGCGCGAAAAACCCAGGTTGTGTGCCAGTGCCATGTCGTGTCTCTCAAAACCCAGAAAATGAATGAGAGAATTTTCAAGCGAAGCGCATTTCAAAACAAACTCATTAAATTTGAGATGAACTCAAGTATTGCTCATGATCGCCCTGCAGCTTGTCTTGATCAGAGCAGCATCCTGCGCCCTTGGACATGACCGCGCCCGCGCTCTGCCGCACAATGCCACCCTGATCAATCCAGGTGCCACCCACCATGAGCCTGTTGCAATCGGCGCTGCACGAAAAGCACTTCGTCTGCGTCATGGAGTTTGTGCCCAAGCCCTCGGCCGAGCGCTTCGCCGCGATGGAGGCGATCATGGCCCGTGCGCACCTGTGCGGCTGGCCGATGACCGTGGCCATCGGCGACCGCGTCGGCAGCCCGCTCGACCTCTCGCCACTGGATGCCCTGTCCAGTTTCAGCTCGCCCGTGCCTGCCCTGCCCCATTTCTCCGGCAAGGACCGCGAACGCCACCACCTGCTTGCGCAACTGCAGCGCATGGACGCCGCCGGCCTGGACCAATTGCTGCTACTGACCGGCGACCGCCTGCCTGGCCACCAGCCAGGCGAACGCCCGGTGCGCTACCTGGAGTCGGTGGCGGCGCTGCAGATCGCTCGCCAGGCCTGCCCCCATTGGCTGCTCGGCGCCGCGCTCAACCCGTTCAAATACCGTGAGGAAGAAGGCGGCGCACAGTACTTCAAGGCCGAGAAGAAGCTCGCTGCGGGCGCTGACTTCCTCACCCTGCAACTGGGCTTCGATGCCAGCAAGCATCAGGAGGCCATGCAATGGATGAGCCGCCAGGCCGCCCCAAAACCCATGCTCGCCTGCCTGATGAGCCTGACCCATGGCCGTGCGACGATGCTCGAGCATGTCGCCGGCGTGACCGTCTCGCCGTCCATGCGCGACATGCTCGAAGCCGAAGCTGATGTGTCCAAGGCGTACGCCCAGGCGCGCAGTGTCGATCGCCTGGCCTTGCAGATCATTGGTGTGAAGCTGATGGGTTACGCCGGGGTGCACCTGTCCGGTATTCACGAGCTCAAGCAATTGCTCGCCCTGGAACAGCGCCTGGAACATTGGCAGGCACGCATCCACGCGCTGGAACAGTGGGAGCCCGCCTGGGCCGAGAGCTGGCAGATGCCGGGCCTGCCAGCGGTAACCTTCCACCCACCGCAAGCGGCCTGGCGTCAGGGGGAGTCGCAGGTCAGTGCAACCCGCAGAGAAACACTGCGCTATCACCTGCTGCATGCGTTTCACGCGCTGCTGTTCAGCCGCACCCACTGGCTGAGCAAGGCCTTCGGCTGGACCGTGCGGCGACCATTCTGGAACACGGCCCGGGGCGCTCGCTGGCTACATGGCCTTGAGCGCTGCGTGAAACGGCCGCTGCTGGGCTGTGACACCTGCGGCCGTTGCCGGCTCGAAGACACCTTGTATGTCTGCCCGGAAACCTGCCCCAAGGGCCTGGCCAACGGCCCCTGTGGCGGTACTGCGCTGAACCGCTGCGAGTTCGGCGACCGTGAATGCATCCACAGCGTCAAATACCGCACCGCCAAGGCCGTGCGCCAGGCTGCCGTGCTCAGCGAGCGGCTGATCCCGTGCATCGACGTCGAAACACGCCACCGCAGCTCGTGGCCGCAGTGGTTCGACGCCTCGGCGCCGCGCCGGTTCAGCTCGCAGCCAGTGCCGCGAACCCAGCCCGAATCTTCGCCTCCGGCAGTTCATCGGCAATGAACACCATCACGCTCTCGCGGGTTTCGCCATCGGCCCATTCGGCATCCCAGTCGAAACCATAGAGCTTGAGCACGCCCTGGAACACCAGGCGGCGGTCGTCGCCGGCAATGTTGAGCACGCCCTTGTAGCGCAGCAGTTGCTTGCCGTGGGTTTCCAGCAGCTCGTTCATGAAGTCGCTGAGGCGGTCGATGTCCAGCGGCACTTCGGTACGCAGCACCAGCGTGGAGATCCGATCCGCTGTGGCGGGTTTCAACACCGGGCGCAGGGCCGGTTTCAGGTTGGCACCGAGGTCGGGGTTGAGGTTGAAACCGCGCACATCGAGCAGTTCGGCCAGCTCGATGCTGCCGTGTTCCACCACACGGATGGCCGCTCGGCCATTGATGCGCGCCAGGCGCTCGCGCAGGGCTTCTACCGCAGCCGGCTCGACCAGGTCGGTCTTGCTCAGCAGCAGGCGATCGGCAAACCCGACCTGGGCCTGGGCGATGGTCTGGGTCAGGTGCAATTCGGCATGGGCGGCATCGACCAAGGTGATGATGCCGTCGAGGATGTAGCGGTCGCGCAAGTCTTCTTCGATGAAGAAGGTCTGCGCCACCGGCGCCGGGTCAGCCAGGCCGGTGCATTCGATCACCAGGCGGTCGAAGGCGATCTCGCCGGCGTCCAGGCGCTCGAGCAGCAGGTACAGCGCGCGGGTCAGGTCGCCATGGATGCTGCAGCACACACAGCCGTTGGCCAGGGTCATCACCTGCACCGGTTCGTCGCCCAGCAGCTGGCTGTCGATGCCGGCCTCGCTGAACTCGTTTTCGATCACGGCGATTTTCAGGCCGTGCTCGGCCTTGAGCATGTGCTTGAGCAAGGTGGTCTTGCCTGCACCGAGAAAGCCGGTCAGCACGGTTACGGGAATAGGCGTCTGCACGCAGAAATCTCCTGAAGCTGAAAATGACTGTGGGAGCCCACAGGCTCCCACAGGTTCACGCAGTGTGCCGGCTCAGCAGCACTTGGGGCCGGACTTGCCACCGTAGCGGGCTTCCTGGCGTTCGCGGAAGAACGCCTCGTAGCTCATCACCGGCTTGTCCGGGTGCTTGGTCTGCATGTGCTCGACATAGTTGTCGTAGTCGGGCATGCCGACCATCAGGCGGGCTGCCTGCCCCAGGTACTTACCCAGTCGACCCAGGTCGTTGAACATCGCAGTATTCCTCTCAAGCGTCAGGCAGAGCCTGGAACGGGGTTTCCTTGTCGGTGCGCTCCTTGCGGCCAAGGGCGGCGTAGCCAACCTTGACGGCGAAGAACAGCACGCTGAACACCACTATCAGGAACAGCACGGTCAGGCCTGCGTTGGTGTAGGCGTTGTAGATCACATGCTGCATTTGCCCGATGTCCTTGGCCGGGGCCAGTACCTGGCCGGCGTCCAGCGCGGTGCTGTACTTCTTGGCCAGGGCCAGGAAGCCAACGGCCGGGTTCGGGTCGAACAGCTTGATCAGGCCCGCGGTGGTGGTGCAGATCAGCAGCCACACGGCTGGCAGCAGGGTGACCCAGACGTAGCGCTGGCGCTTCATCTTGATCAGCACCACGGTGCCGAGCATCAGGGCGATACCGGCCAGCATCTGGTTGGAGATGCCGAACAGCGGCCATAGGGTGTTGATGCCGCCCAGCGGGTCGATCACGCCCTGGTACAGCAGGTAGCCCCACAGCGCCACGCAGCCGGCGGTGCCGATCAGGTTGGCGGTCCACGACTCGGTACGTTTCAGGGCCGGGACAAAGCTGCCCAGCAGGTCCTGCAGCATGAAGCGGCCCGCGCGGGTACCGGCGTCCACTGCAGTCAGGATGAACAGCGCCTCGAACAGGATCGCGAAGTGGTACCAGAAGGCCATGGTGTTTTCACCCGGCAGCACCTGGTGCAGGATCTGCGCAATACCCACCGCCAGCGTCGGCGCACCACCGGCACGGGCCAGGATGGTGTGCTCGCCGATGTCACGGGCAACCGCTTCAAGCTGCTCGGGGCTGATCAGGAAGCCCCAGCTGCTGACCGTCTGCGCCACCGAAACCACGTCGGAGCCCACCACGGCGGCCGGGCTGTTCATGGCGAAATACACGCCCGGCTCGATTACCGAAGCGGCGACCATCGCCATGATGGCCACGAACGACTCCATCAGCATGCCGCCGTAGCCGATGTAACGGGCGTTGGTTTCGTTGTCCAGCAGCTTCGGCGTGGTCCCCGAGGAGATCAGCGCGTGGAAACCGGACACCGCACCACAGGCGATGGTGATGAACAGGAACGGGAACAGAGTGCCCTTCCATACCGGGCCAGTACCGTCGGTAAACTGGGTCAGCGCGGGCATTTTCAGCTCTGGCGCGATGATCAGGATACCGATGGCCAGGCCGACGATGGTGCCGATCTTGAGGAAGGTCGACAGGTAGTCACGCGGCGCCAGCACCAGCCATACCGGCAGCACGGCAGCGACAAAACCATAGCCCACCAGCATCCAGGTGATTTGCACGCCAGTGAAGGTGAACGCCGGGCCCCACACCGGGTCCGCGGCAATCTGGCCCCCCAGCCAGATCGACGCCAGCAGCAGCACCACGCCGACCACCGAGATTTCGCCGATGCGGCCCGGGCGGATATAGCGCATGTAGATGCCCATGAACATCGCGATCGGGATGGTCGCCATCACCGTGAACATGCCCCATGGGCTTTCGGCCAGGGCCTTGACCACGATCAG
Organism: Pseudomonas sp. P39-UII1; assembly: GCF_039672635.1. Taxonomy (NCBI): domain Bacteria; kingdom Pseudomonadati; phylum Pseudomonadota; class Gammaproteobacteria; order Pseudomonadales; family Pseudomonadaceae; genus Pseudomonas; species Pseudomonas sp. P39-UII1. The sequence continues at coordinate 49,861 of NZ_JBDFPP010000008.1, read as the reverse complement.
CGCCAGCACCGCAAGGATGATGATCATGATCAGGAAGCAGCCGAACAGGGCGATGGTGCCCGGGATGCGGCCCATTTCCTCGCGCACCATGTCGCCCAGCGAGCGACCGTTACGGCGGGTGGACAGGAACAGGACCATGAAGTCCTGCACCGCACCGGCCAGCACCACGCCGGCGATCAGCCAGAGCGTGCCGGGCAGGTAGCCCATCTGCGCAGCGAGCACAGGGCCGACCAGGGGCCCGGCGCCTGCAATAGCGGCGAAGTGGTGACCGAAGAGGATGTGTTTGTTGGTCGGGACGTAGTCCAGGCCGTCATTGTTGAGTACCGCGGGGGTGGCCCGGCGGGCATCGAGCTGCATCACCTTGGTGGCGATGAACAGGCTGTAGTAGCGATAGGCGACCAGGTAGATGGCCACTGACGCGACTACGATCCACAAGGCATTGATCGCCTCGCCGCGACGCAGGGCAACCACACCCAGCGCGCAGGCTCCTATGACTGCCAGCGCCAGCCACGGAATGTGGCGTAGCAGGCTATTATTGTTGTTCATGGTTTGCTTCCAGCTGGTGGATTGGAAAGACCGCCCACCGAGTCTAGGGCCAGTCATCGCGCATTGCCACACTTGCTTTGGTCTAGAGCCTCTGCGGCCAGATTGCGGTACCTGATAGCCACATAGGATTAACTATAGTCAGGATGAACCCCGGAGGGCTTGCCCATGCGCCAACACGACGAACGTCGCCGTTTTCAACGCATCGAGTTCGATGCCCCCGCCGAGTTGCGCCAGGGGAACCGCCGCTGGCCGGCAAAACTCATCGATCTGTCGCTTAAAGGCCTGCTGGTAGAACGCCCGAGAACCTGGGACGCCGACCTGACCCAGGATTTCGACGCGATCATCCACCTCGACCGGTATACCCGCGTGCAGATGCAAGTCGAACTGCGTCACGAGGAGCCTACTCGCCTGGGTTTCGTGTGCCTGTTCATCGACGTCGAATCGATGACGCATTTGCACCGTCTTGTGGAATTGAACCTTGCTGACAGCACCGAAATGATGCGTGAGCTGCGCCAACTCATCGAATAATGGAATCTCTTAGCTAGCTTAGATTTTTCCCACCTTGCGTTTCTTGTCTACCCAGACAGCTTCATGCCTGGGTAGCAGTGCTTTGTACACAGCCCTCTAGCACAGCATCTACCCACTTGGTACGCGATCTGCATCAGGGTCTTGCACACACTGCAAGGCCGCTTGTTCGCGCTCCAATCAAAATATTGTATACAATTTTTGTAGCAATCATTTGTAGGAAGTGTCTACAGTAGCGGCACAACAATAAACAGAGAGCCTGCTCAATGACTACGTCCCCTAGCACGTCTCCCGCCAAGCGCCCCGAGGACGAAAACCTCGGCCTTGGTGCCAACCTGGCTTATGGTCTGCAGCATGTGCTGACCATGTATGGCGGGATCGTCGCAGTACCCCTGATCCTGGGGCAGGCCGCGGGCCTGAACGGTGCCGAGATCGGCATGCTGATCGCCGCTTCGCTGTTCGCCGGTGGCCTGGCCACGCTGTTGCAAACGCTTGGCCTGCCCTTCTTCGGTTGCCAGTTGCCGTTGGTACAAGGCGTGTCTTTCGCCGGCGTGGCGACCATGGGGGCGATTCTCAGCAGCGAGGGCGGTGGTGGCTTGCCTGGCGTGCTGGGCGCGGTCATGGCGGCTTCGCTGATCGGCTTCCTGATCACCCCGGTGTTCTCGCGCATCACCAAGTTCTTCCCACCGCTGGTCACCGGCATCGTCATCACCACCATCGGCCTGACCCTGATGCCGGTGGCGGCGCGCTGGGTGATGGGCGGCAACAGCGCTTCGCCGGAATTCGGCAGCATGGCCAACATCGGCCTGGCGGGGCTTACCTTCGCCATCGTGCTGTTGCTGAGCAAGCTGGGCAGCGCGACCATTTCGCGGCTGTCGATCCTGCTGGCGATGGTGTTCGGTACCCTGATCGCCTGGGCGCTGGGCATGACCGACTTCAGCAAGGTCGCCGAAGGCCCGATGTTCGCCTTCCCCACGCCGTTCCACTTCGGCATGCCGACCTTCCACATCGCGGCCATCCTGTCGATGTGCATCGTGATCATGGTGACGCTGGTGGAAACCTCGGCAGACATCCTCGCCGTGGGTGAAATCATCGACACCAAGGTCGACTCCAAACGCCTGGGCGACGGCCTGCGCGCCGACATGGCGTCGAGCATCCTGGCGCCGATCTTCGGCTCCTTCACCCAAAGCGCCTTCGCCCAGAACGTCGGCCTGGTGGCCGTGACCGGGGTCAGAAGCCGCTACGTGGTGGCGACTGGTGGCGTGATCCTGGTAGTGCTGGGCCTGCTGCCGGTCATGGGCCGGGTGATTGCCGCGGTCCCGACACCGGTACTCGGCGGGGCAGGCATCGTGCTGTTCGGCACCGTGGCGGCCAGTGGCATTCGTACCCTGTCGAAGGTCAACTACAAGAACAACGTCAACCTGATCATCGTCGCCGCTTCGCTGGGCTTCGGCATGATCCCGATTGCCGCACCGACCTTCTACCACCAATTCCCGAACTGGTTCGAGACCATCTTCCACTCGGGCATCAGCTCGGCGGCGATCATGGCTATCCTGCTGAACCTGATCTTCAACCACTTCACGGCCGGCAACTCGGACCAGCAGTCGGTATTTGCCGCGGCCTACGAACGCACCATCCAGTATTCGGACATCTCCTCGCTGCGTGATGGCGATTACTTCAAGGATGGCAAGCTGTTCGATGCCGAAGGCAATGAGGTGCCCGTGCTGGAACTGGACGAGCATGGCAATGCGGCGCCCAGGCGAACACCGGTCGCCGAGCATTGACCGCTGACTGAGCGGTTACGCAGGGGAGCCGACGCGCATCGTCGGCTCCCCTTTTTGCTTGTCTGTACTGGCCTCTTCGCGGGGCAAGCCCGCTCCCACAGGCTCCCCACAGTTTCTGGACCCTGTGGGGAGCCTGTGGGAGCGGGCTTGCCCCGCGAAGGAGCCGGACAGACTATGAATTACTCGAACAAGGCATCCAGGGCCTGTTCCAGCCGAGTCACGGCAATCACCTGCAGCCCAGGCGGCGATTCCTTGGGCGCATTGCCCTTGGGCACGATGGCCCGCTTGAAGCCATGCTTTGCCGCCTCCTTCAAGCGCTCCTGCCCGCTCGGCACCGGCCGCACTTCGCCGGACAGGCCGATCTCGCCGAACACCAGCAACCCGTGGGCCAATGGCCGGTTGCGCAGGCTGGACATCACCGCCGCCAGCAAGGCCAGGTCGGAGGCCGTTTCGAGCACCTTCACCCCGCCAACCACGTTGAGAAACACGTCCTGGTCATGGGTGGGAATACCGCCATGGCGGTGCAGGACCGCCAGCAGCATGGCCAGGCGGTTCTGGTCCAGGCCCAGGGTGACCCGCCGTGGGTTGGCCAGGTGGCTGTCGTCGACCAGCGCCTGCACTTCCACCAGCATCGGCCGGGTACCTTCCCAGGTAGCCATGACCACACTGCCCGGCACTTCCTCCTGGGCCCGGTTGAGGAAGATCGCCGAAGGGTTGGAAACCTCCTTCAAGCCGCGATCGGTCATGCCGAACACACCCAGCTCGTTGATTGCGCCAAAGCGGTTCTTCACTGCCCGCAACAGGCGCAGGCGGCCATCGGATTCGCCCTCGAAATACAGCACCGTGTCGACCATGTGCTCCAGCACGCGAGGCCCTGCCAGCGAACCTTCCTTGGTGACATGGCCAACCAGGAAGATCGCCGTACCGCTCTGCTTGGCATAGCGCACCAGCAAGGCGGCACTCTCGCGCACCTGGGCCACGCCGCCTGGGGCCGACTGCAGTTGTTCGGTGAAGATGGTCTGGATCGAGTCGATGACCATGACGCGGGGCTTTTCCTGCCGCGCCGTGGCGATGATCGTCTCGATGCAGGTTTCGGTCATGACCTTGAGCTTGTCCTGCGGCAGGCCCAGGCGCCGCGAGCGCATGGCCACCTGCTGTTGCGATTCCTCGCCTGTGACATACAACGCGGGCATGTTCACGGCGATGTTGCACAAGGTCTGCAGCAGGATGGTCGATTTGCCGATGCCGGGGTCGCCGCCGATCAACACCACCGAGCCATCGACCAGGCCGCCACCCAGCACGCGATCGAGCTCGGTGCTGCTGGTGGTGAAGCGCGGAATCTCCTCAACGCTGACTTCGGCCAGGGTCTTGAGCTGCGCTTGCTGCCCCGCCCAACCTGTACGCCCGCTGGGCGCGGCCGCGCCACCGCTCTCGATCATGGTTTCGACCAGGGTGTTCCAGGCCCCGCATTCGCCACACTGGCCGGCCCATTTGGGGAAGGTCGCACCGCATTCGGTGCAGCCATACAAACGCTTGGCTTTGGCCATGGGGCAGGGTCTCCTGGAAAAAGTCGCCATGATAGCCGACGCAGACGTGCCTCGAACGCGTTGGGATGCGACAAAACTATTCGTTCTAAGCGCAGTCACTACCCCTGAACGTCACGCATGAAGCGTTTTAGTGGCTTACACTGCGTTAACCTCACCATTTGTTACAAAGGAATCGAACATGGGAATGATCAGTGAGTTCAAGGCCTTCGCGGTCAAAGGCAATGTCGTCGACATGGCGGTCGGTATCATCATCGGCGCAGCCTTCGGCAAGATCGTCTCCTCTTTCGTCGGCGACGTGGTCATGCCGCCACTGGGGCTGCTGATCGGCGGCGTGGACTTCAGCGACCTGGCCATTACCCTGAAGGCCGCAGAGGGCGATATCCCCGCCGTGGTGCTGGCTTACGGCAAATTCATTCAGACCGTGATCGACTTCGTGATCGTGGCGTTTGCCATCTTCATGGGCGTGAAGGTCATCAACCGCCTCAAGCGCGAGGAAGCCGTGGCCCCGAGCGTGCCGCCTGCCCCGACGCCTCAGGAAACATTGCTGACCGAGATTCGCGACCTGCTCAAGACGCAGAACCAGGATCGCCTGCCTTGAACAATCTGGGGGCGCCTCGCGCCCCAATCGCCGGCAAGCCGGCTCCCACAGGTAGATGCAGTTCGCTCGTCGGAGCCGGCTTGCCGGCGATTGGGGCGCAAAGCGGCCCCGTGCATCACCAGTAGTTTTCCACCGCTACCTGCCCCGGCCGTTTGCTCAGGCTCAGCTGCAGGTCGCGCGCCTTGAGCACTTTACGCGTGTCATCAATCATCTCTGGGTTACCGCAGAGCATGATCCGCGAGTGCTCAGGCGAAAACTCAAGCCCCGCTGCCTTCTCCAATTCGCCGGTCTCGATCAGTGTGGTGATGCGCGCGTTCAATGCCCCCGGGTGGGGCTCGCGGGTAACCACCGGGATAAACTGCAACTTGCCTGCGAACTCGGCCAGGTATTCACGCTGTTCCAGCCCGGCGATGTCGTCCACATACGCCAGCTCCTTCGCCTCGCGCACTGAATACACCAGCTTGATGTTGTCGAAACGCTCCCAGGCTTCAAAATCCTGCAGGATCGACATGAACGGAGCAATGCCGGTACCGGTCGCCAGCAACCACAGGTCACGCCCGCCGACGAAGCGGTCGAGGGTCAGGAAGCCGAATGCCTGGCGGTCGATCAGCAAGGTGTCACCCTCGCCCAGGCGGCTCAGCTCGCTGGTGAACTCCCCGCCCGGCACCACGATGGAAAAGAAGTCCAGGTGTTCGTCGTGCGGCGCACTCACCATGGAATAGGCACGCCAGACCACACTGCCGTCGGCCTTGGTTACGCCAAGCCGGGCGAACTGGCCGGCACGGAAGCGAAACCCCGTATCGCGAGTCACCCGCAGGCTGAACAGGTTCGGCGTCAGCGGCTGGACGTCGAGCAGGGTCTGGCGGGTAAACTTGTCGGCACTGGCGGTCATGACGGGCTCCAAAAATAGCGTGTGCACAGTGTCGCGCAAAGCGGCCTGGATAAAAACCACCTAGATGTAGGGGCACGGCAAGTCAATCGTGCCGTTTTCTCAGAGAAACCTGATCGCTATAACAAAAAAATCCCAACACAGCGCTCGGACTTTTCCTACAATGCTTCGGGTATGCGAACGGATTGGATCCGCAAACCGAGGGAGTGTGCCGGATGCTTCAATGGAATCACGAGCATCTACATAGGTTGATCAGCGAGAGCGCGCCGCAAAAGGTGTTCGACCTCGCTGTGCACCTGGCACAGGATATGGACATGGACTTCCTGGGCCTGAAAATTCGCATTCAGCTTGCAGCTCAAGCACCCAAGCTCTTCCTCTACAGCAACTACCCCGAGGCCTGGATCGAGCGTTATCAGCGCGATGAGTTCTATAAAGAGGACGCGGCAGCCGTCTGCAGCCATGCCTCGACGATGCCGGTGCTGTGGACCGATGAGCTTTATCGTGAAACGCCGCATTTTCGCCAGCAAGCCTGCGAACATGGCCTGCGCCATGGCTGGACGCAGTCGCTGCACGACCTGCAGCACAACGAGAGCCAGGTCAGTGTTTGCAGGCCCACCGGCGAGGTGAGCATCGCCGAGCTCTACGACAAGGCCGGCAAAGTGCAGTGGTTGTGCCACACCCTTCACGCCATCGTCAGCGAGCATCACCTGGCCAGGCTCAGTTCGCCTCCTGTCAAAATGAGCGAGCGCGAACTCGAGGTGCTCAAATGGTCGGCCGCCGGCAAGACGGCCGCCGATGTAGCCTGCATCCTTTCCCTTTCGCAAAGCACGGTGAACTTCCACATTCGCAGCGTGATCACCAAGACCAACGCCGCCAACAAGGCAGGCGCTGTCGCCATCGCCATGATGCGCGGCCTGATCGATCAGTAGCCAGGCCTGCGACTGTCGGCAAAGCCCTGTAGAATCGCGGACCAAAGCCCGAGGCGATCCGCCACGGGCAGATCCGTACCCGAGCCAGACGCCATGCCCCTGTTGACCACCCCCTTCGCCGAACTCGACCTGATCCGCCAACCGGACCAGGCCAACGACCCGCTGCAGGCCTTCGATGCTGCCGATGAGTACCTGCTCGAACAGTTGCATGGGCAACAGCTGGCTGCCGAGTGCCGGGTGCTGATACTCAATGACAGCTTCGGTGCCCTGGCCGCCAGCCTGGCCGGCCACCTGCCGGTGGTCAGCAGCGGCGACTCGCACCTGGCCCACCTGGCCCTGGAAAAAAACCTCGCGCGCAATGGCAAGGCGTTCGACAGCGTGCCATTCGTGCCCGCCAGCGAGCACTGCCAGGGCCCGTTCGATCGCGTGCTGGTGCGCGTGCCCAAGACCCTGGCGCTGCTTGAAGAGCAACTGATCCGCCTGCAAGGCCACCTGGCCCCCGGCGCACAAGTGATTGCCGGGGCAATGATCAAACACCTGCCGCGGGCGGCTGGCGACTTGCTGGAGAAGTACATCGGCCCGGTGCAGGCTTCGCTGGCACAGAAAAAAGCGCGCCTGCTGACCGCTACCGTCGCCGAGCGCCCCGTTGCACGTTCGCCCTACCCCACCCGCTACCAGCTGGACGCCCCTGCGCTGGAACTGCTCAACCACGCCAACGTATTCTGCCGCGACGGCCTGGACATCGGCACCCGCGCGTTCCTCCCGCACTTGCCACGCGACCTGGGCAATGCACGGGTTGCCGACCTGGGTTGCGGCAACGGCGTGCTCGGTATCGCCAGCGCGCTGGCCAACCCGCTGGCGCAGTACACGTTGGTCGATGAGTCGTACATGGCGGTGCAGTCGGCCCAGGAAAACTGGCAGGCCGCACTGGGCGACCGCGAGGTGACAGTGCTGGCAGGCGACGGCCTGGCCGGGGTGGAAAAACAGTCGCTGGACGTGGTGCTGTGCAATCCGCCGTTCCACCAGCAGCAGGTGGTGGGCGACTTCCTGGCCTGGCGCATGTTCCAGCAGGCGCGCGAAGCGCTGGTGGTGGGGGGTGCGCTGTATATCGTCGGCAACCGTCACCTGGGCTACCACAGCAAGCTGGCGCGGTTGTTCAGAGGGGTGGAGCAAGTGGCGGCGACGCCGAAGTTCGTGATCCTCAAGGCCCGCAAGTAACCATTGCGTGCCCTATCGCCGGCAAGCCGGCTCTCCCAGGCATTGCGGTGCTCTCAAGCACAACGCTGTACCTGCAGGAGCCGGCTTGCCGGCGATAGGCCCATCACTGGACAGTCTTCAATGGGTGGTCAGCCCGGCCGCCCCCATGAACAGCCGCATTACATAGGCAGCCACACCCAGCGCCGCCACGCTCATCGCCCAGATCAGCAGCAGCCAGCCCAGCCGCTGCCAAAGCGGTTTTTTCTCTTCAAGGCCATGTTTGCCAGCCATCATGCACCTCTCCTAGTGATAGCCGTCTTCGTGGGTGACCTTGCCGCGGAACACGTAGTAGCTCCAGAAGGTGTACCCAAGGATGAACGGCAGGATGAACAGCGTGCCCACCAACATGAAGCCCTGGCTTTGTGGCGGTGCAGCGGCCTCCCAGATCGAGATCGACGGCGGGATGATGTTCGGCCACAGGCTGATGCCCAGGCCACTGTAGCCAAGGAAGATCAGCACCAGGGTCAACAGGAACGGCGTGTAGTTGGCACTGCGCGCCACCGCTTTGAACAGGCCGTAGAAGGTCACCAGCACCAGGACCGGCACCGGCATGAACCACAGCAGGTTAGGCATGCTGAACCAGCGATCGGCGATCTGCGGGTAAGCGATCGGCGTCCACAGGCTGACGATACCGATCACCACCAGCAACACCAGTGCCAGTGGCCGGCCGAGTTTGTGCATCTGCGCCTGCAACGGCCCCTCGGTCTTCATGATCAGCCAGGTGCAGCCCAGCAAGGTATACGCAACGATCAGGCCCAGGCCGCAGAACAGGCTGAACGGGGTCAGCCAGTCGAGCGTGCCGCCGGCGAAATGCCGGTCGACCACTTTGAACCCCTCCATGAACGCGCCCAGCGCAACACCCTGGAAGAACGTCGCCACCAGCGAGCCGCCGATAAATGCCTTGTTCCAGATATGGCGCTTGTCATCCTTGGCCTTGAAGCGGAATTCGAACGCCACGCCGCGGAATATCAGGCCGATGAGCATCAGAATCAGCGGGAGGTACAAGGCTTCGAGCACCACTGCGTAGGCCAGTGGGAACGCCCCGAACAGCCCGGCACCGCCGAGCACTAGCCACGTCTCGTTGCCGTCCCACACGGGGGCGACGGTGTTCATCATCACGTCACGGTCATGCTCGCCCTTGACGAACGGGAAGAGCATGCCGATGCCCAGGTCAAAACCATCCATCACCACGTACATCATGACGCCGAAGATGATGATCACAGCCCAGATCAGCGGAAGGTCGATACCCATGGCTCAGTTCTCCTTGCTCAGGCTGGGGGTGTTGGCCTCGCGGCCATCATCGGCGGCAGACAGCGGCCGTGCCGGCGTACGTTTTTGCCCGGGGCCACCCGGCGTGTGATCATCACCCTCGCCTGTTTTCGGCCCTTTGCGCACCAGGCGCATCATGTACCCAAGGCCCGTGCCGAACAGCGCGAAGTAAACCACCACGAAAGCCACCAGGGTGAACCCAAGTTGTGCATAACTGTGGTTGGAAACAGCTTCCGAGGTGCGCATCAAGCCATAGACCACCCACGGCTGACGGCCGATCTCGGTGGTGAACCAGCCAGCCAGGATCGCGACCAGGCCGGACGGGCCCATCCACAGGGTCAGGTAAAGGAACGGCCGTGAGCTGTAGAGGGTGCCGCGCTTGCGCAGCCACAGGCTCCACAGGCCGACGAAGATCATCAGGAAGCCCAGCCCGACCATGACCCGGAACGACCAGAAGACAATGGTCGAATTGGGCCGGTCCTCGGGTGGGAACTCCTTCATGGCCGGCACCTGTTTATCCAGGCTGTGGGTGAGGATGAGGCTGCCAAGCGCCGGGATCTCGACCTTGAAGCGGGTGGTCTCGGCTTTCATGTCGGGGATGCCGAACAGGATCAGTGGGGTTGGCTCGCCGGGCACGTTCTCCCAATGGCCTTCGATCGCGGCAATCTTTACCGGCTGGTGCTTGAGGGTGTTGAGGCCGTGGAAGTCACCGATGACTGCCTGCACCGGCGCGACGATCAGCGCCATCCACATGGCCATCGAGAGCATCTTGCGCACGGCCGGGTTGTCGCGCCCGCGCAGCAGGTGCCAGGCCGCCGAGGCGCCGACGAAGAAGGCCGTCGCAACGAACGCGGCAGTGGCCATGTGCATCAGGCGATAGGGGAACGACGGGTTGAAGATCACCGCCAGCCAGTCAACCGGAACCACACGGCCGTCGATGATCTCGTGGCCTTGCGGGGTTTGCATCCAGCTGTTGGAGGCGAGGATCCAGAACGTCGACACCAGGGTGCCCAGCGCCACCATCACCGTGGCGAAGAAGTGCAGGCCGCGGCCCACGCGGTTCCAGCCGAACAGCATGACGCCGAGGAAGCCCGCCTCGAGGAAGAACGCGGTCAGCACTTCATAGGTCAGTAGCGGGCCGGTGACGGCGCCTGCGAAGTCGGAGAAGCGGCTCCAGTTGGTGCCGAACTGGTAGGCCATGACCAGGCCGGAGACCACGCCCATGCCGAAGTTGACGGCGAAGATTTTCGACCAGAAGTGGTAGAGGTCACGGTAGACCTGCTCGTGGGTCCTCAGCCAGAGGCCTTCGAGAACCGCCAGGTAGCTCGCCAGGCCGATGGTAATGGCCGGGAACAGGATGTGAAACGACACGGTAAAGGCAAACTGAATTCGGGCGAGCTCGAGGGCTTCTATTCCGAACATGGTGCTTCCTCTTCAGATAATCTGGCTTCCGGGCTTGTGGCCCCGTTGCCCACTGCCCCCACGTCTCAGTCGAGTGCGGCCTGTTGGAATTGTTCTGTTCGATCGCAGGGATTTCGGCCTACAGGCCAATTCGTTGCATCTGGAACGATTGATCCAGATCAACGCGTGCTAGGAAGCATAGTCCCGAATAGACGGGGGAGCCGTGTGGTTGATTGCCGCGTGACGTGTTGTCCCATCCCCTTCCGAGACACGTGAAAAAGTGCCGATCACGGCAAACAGTAACTGTTTGTTACAAACAGATGATACGCTGCGGGCCCCTCTACTGCGCCGAGGCCACAGGTTCGCGATGTCCGATTCAGCACCGCAGTTATTACGCCATCACCGCCCTTTCGTTGCCTTCTGGCTGGCCCGGGTATTCACCGCCAGCGGCTTCCAGATGCTCACCGTGGCCATTGGCTGGCACCTGTACCAGCTGACCGGCAATGTGCTCGACCTGGGCCTGGTCGGCCTGGTCGAATTCGCGCCGCGCGTGCTGTTCATGCTGCACACCGGGCATGTCGCCGACCGTTATGACCGGCGCAAGGTCGCCGCCCTGTGCCAGACCCTGCAGGGCCTGATCGCCCTGGCCCTGGCGTTGGGCAGCGCCACCGACAACGTCAGCCGCGAATTGATCTTCGTGCTGGCCTTCCTGCTGGGCGCCACGCGCTCGTTCGAAATGCCCGCCACCCAGGCGTTGTTGCCCAATGTAGTGCCGCCTGGGCTGTTTCCACGAGCTGTCGCGGCGTCTGCTTCGGCGACCCAGGCGGCGACCATCGTCGCCCCGGCCGTGGGCGGTTTCCTCTATGCCTTCGGCAGCATCTGGGTGTACGGCCCGACCGTGGCCCTGTATGCCATTGCCTGCCTGCTGATGCTGAGCCTGGACTCGCGCCAGCAGGTACCGCAGCGCGGGCGCGCCAGCCTGGAGTCGCTGCTGGCCGGGATTCGCTTCATCCGCAGCCGGCCCGACATTCTCGGGGCCATTTCGCTCGACCTGTTCGCCGTACTGCTGGGTGGTGCCACCGCGCTGTTGCCGGTGTTCGCCAAGGACATCCTGTTAACCGGCCCGTGGGGCCTGGGCCTGCTGCGCTCGGCACCGGCGGTGGGGGCGCTGCTGATGTCACTGTGGCTGGCGCGCTTCCCGGTTGAGCGCAAGGTCGGCCGCATCATGTTCACGGCGGTCGGCGTGTTTGGCGTGGCGACCATCGCGTTTGGCCTGTCGACCTCGTTCTGGTTCTCGTTGGCAGTGCTGGTGGTGCTGGGCGCGGCAGACATGATCAGCATGGTGATCCGCGGCGCCTTCGTGCAGCTGGAGACGCCCGACGAGATGCGCGGCCGGGTGAGCGCGGTCAACGGGTTGTTCATCGGTGCCTCGAATCAGCTCGGCGAGTTCGAATCCGGTGTCACGGCGCACTGGTTTGGTACGGTGCCGGCGGTGGTGATGGGCGGGGTGGGCACACTGGTGGTGACGGGGGTGTGGATAAAAATGTTCCCGACGCTGGCCAAGCGGGACCGGTTGCATAACGGTTGATCAGTTGCCTGTGCCGCCCTCTTCGCGGGACATGCCCGGCCCCACAGGGCCGGTACCGGCTATGCAAACCCATTCCCCAACGGCCATAGGCCCCCGCCAAGCATGCTGGTATGATGCGCGGCTTTTTTCCTCCCCACACAAAACCACGGCAACCGGTACGGTCTGTGCTTTGCTGATGGGGTCGATACATTCATGGCGCCGGGGGCGCCTTGGGGAGCGGGCATGCTGGAAAGGCTGTTTCAACTAAGAGCACACAACACCAACGTGCGCACCGAGATTCTCGCGGGCGTCACCACCTTCCTGGCCATGGCCTACATCCTGTTCGTCAACCCGAGCATTCTCGGCGAAACCGGCATGGACAAGGGTGCGATCTTCGTCGCCACCTGCCTGGCCGCGGCCATCGGCTCGGCCACCATGGGCCTGATCGCCAACTACCCGATCGCCTTGGCGCCGGGCATGGGCCTGAACGCGTTCTTCACCTACACCGTGGTCCTGCACATGGGCCACACCTGGCAAGTGGCGCTGGGTGCGGTGTTCCTGTCGGCGGTGATGTTCTTCCTGTTGTCGATCTTCCGTATCCGCGAATGGATCGTGAACAGCATCCCGCTGCCACTGCGCTCGGCCATCGCGGCCGGTATTGGCCTGTTCCTGGCGCTGATCGCCCTGCATAACGCGGGCATCGTCGTCGATAACCCAGCTACCTTGGTGGGCATGGGCGACCTCAAGCAGCCTTCGGTGATCCTCGCCACACTGGGCTTCTTCCTGATCGTCGGCCTCGAGTCGCTGAAAGTGCGCGGCGCGGTGCTGATCGGCATCCTGGCCGTCACCGTCGCGTCAATCGCCATGGGCGTCACGCCGTTCGGCGGCATCGTGTCGATGCCGCCTTCGCTGGCACCGACCTTCTTGCAGCTGGACATCGCCGGTGCCCTCGATGTGGGCCTGATCAGCGTGATCTTCGCCTTCCTCTTCGTCGACTTGTTCGACAACTCCGGCACCCTGATCGCCGTGGCCAAGCGCGCCGGCCTGATGGGCAAGGACGGCCACATGCCGAAGATGGGCCGCGCCCTGATCGCCGACAGCACGGCAGCCATGGCCGGTTCGCTGCTGGGCACCTCGACTACCACCAGCTACATCGAGTCGGCGGCGGGCGTGAGCGCCGGTGGCCGCACCGGCCTGACCGCCATCGTGGTTGCCGTGCTGTTCCTGCTGGCGCTGTTCTTCGCCCCGCTGGCCGGTAGCGTACCGGCCTTCGCCACCGCCCCGGCGCTGCTGTTCGTCGCCGTGCTGATGGCCTCGGGCCTGGCGGAAATAAACTGGGACGACGTCACCGAAGCTGCGCCCGTGGTGGTCACCGCCCTGGCGATGCCGCTGACCTACTCGATCGCCAACGGCATCGCTTTCGGCTTCATCTCCTGGACTGCCATCAAGCTGATCTCGGGCCGCCACCGCGACCTGAACCCGGCACTGGTGATCCTTTCCATTCTGTTCGTCATCAAGCTGGGCTGGTTCAACGCATGAGTGCTGCATTCGACCCTAGCGCCTACGACGCGCAACTGCAGGGCAAAGTCGCCCGCCTGCGCGAGCTGTTGGCCCCGTTCGGCGCGCCGGAGCCTGCCGTCTTCGACTCGCCGCGCGAGCACTACCGGTTGCGCGCCGAGTTCCGCCTGTGGCGCGAGGACGGCCAGCGCCACTATGCGATGTTCGCCCCGGGCGAGAAGCACAAGGCCATCCTGATCGACGATTTCCCCATTGCCAGCCAGCGCATCAACGCCCTGATGCCGCGCTTGAAGGCGGCCTGGCAGGCCAGTGAGGAACTCAGCAATCGCTTGTTCCAGGTGGAGTTCCTGACCACGCTGGCCGGCGATGCGATGGTCACGATGTGCTACCACCGCCCGCTCGACGAAGCCTGGGAAGTGGCCGCGCGGGAGCTGGCTGAAGCGCTGGGTGTGAGCCTGATTGGCCGGTCCAAAGGCAAACGCCTGGTGATTGGCCGTGACTATGCCGTGGAGAAACTCGAGGTCGCCGGCCGTGTGTTCAGCTATCGTCAGCCGGAAGGTGCGTTCACCCAGCCTAACGGCGCGGTAAACCAGAAGATGTTGAGCTGGGCATTCGAGGCCATCGGCGATCGCGATGACGACTTGCTGGAGCTGTATTGCGGCAACGGCAACTTCACCCTGCCGCTGGCCACACGGGTGCGCCAGGTGCTGGCCACCGAGATCAGCAAGACTTCGGTCAATGCCGCGCTGAGCAACCTTGACGAGAACGCTGTGGATAACGTGCGGCTGGTGCGGTTGTCGGCAGAAGAGCTGACCCAGGCGCTGAATGACGTGCGCCCGTTCCGCCGGCTGGAAGGGATCGACCTGAAAAGCTACGCGTTCGGTACTGTGTTCGTCGACCCGCCACGCGCGGGCATGGACCCGGATACCTGCGAGCTGACCCGGCGTTTCGAGCGGATTCTGTACATTTCGTGCAACCCGGAAACGCTGGCGGCGAACATCGAGCAGTTGCAGGACACGCACCGCATCGAGCGTTGTGCGTTGTTTGACCAGTTCCCTTATACCCACCATATGGAAAGTGGGGTTTTGCTGGTTCGGCGTTGATTGGCTGAAACTGGGGCCGCAACGCGGCCCCAATACACTCAGAAGTCGAAGAACACCGTCTCCCCTTCCCCCTGAATACGGATATCGAAACGATAGGCCGTCTTCCCATCCACTTCGCAACGCTTGGCAACCAGGGTTTCGCGGCGCTGCGGCTGCTCGATCAGGTTGAGCACCGGGCATTTGGCGTTGGCTTCGGCCTCATCATCGAAATACAGCCGCGTGTGCAGGTGGATGTTGATGCCACGGGCAAACAGGCTGATGTTGATGTGCGGCGCCATCGGCACACCGGCCGCATTCTTCACCACACCAGGCTTCACAGTCTGCACGGTCCATTCACCGGCATCGAAGGTGGTGGCGGTGCGGCCGAAGCTGTTGAAGGCGTTTTCCAGGTTGTATTCATCCTGGTACTGGCCAGCGGCGTCCGCCTGCCACAGCTCCAGGAACGAATCGCGCACCAGGTGGCCGTTGCCGTCATACACCTGGCCGATCAGCAGAATGTGTTCACCCTGTGCCTCAGGCTTGGCCAGGCAGTTCCAGATTTCCTGGTCGCGGGTCGGGTTGCCGGCCGCTTCCAGGGCCAGGCCGATGTGCACGTAAGGGCCGGCGGTCTGCGAAGGGGTTTCCGGCAGCAGTTCGATTGGCATGGCGGGGTCCTCAGCAGTTTTCGAAGTGGGTCTTGCGCTGGCCGCGCAGCACGATGTCAAAGCGGTACGCCAGGCAGTCCATGGGGTTGGCGTGGCTCATGTCGAGCTTGGCAATCAGCTGCTGCACCGCTTCAGGGTTGGCGATCGACTTGACGATCGGGCACATCGGGATCAGCGGGTCGCCTTCGAAATACAGCTGGGTGATCAGCTTGGTGGCGATCGACGGGCCACTCACACCCACGTGAATGTGCGCCGGGCGCCAGTCGTTGGGGCCGTTGCGCCATGGGTACGGGCCGGGCTTGATGGTGCGGAAGCTGTAGCAGCCGTCGCGGTCGGTCAGGCAACGGCCGACACCGCCGAAGTTCGGGTCCAGCGGTGCCAGGTAGCGGTCGTTCTTGTGGCGATAGCGGCCACCAGCGTTGGCCTGCCAGATCTCCACCAAGGTGTTGGCCACCGGCTTGCCGTACTGGTCTACGACACGGCCGGCAACGATGATGCGCTCACCGATCGGCAGGCCACCGTTGTTGAAGTTCAGCAGCAGGTCGTGGTCATGGGCGCCGAAGCCCAGGTGGGTGAAATCCGGGCCGGTGGTTTCGCTGATCGACTGCGGAATGCTCACCAGTGCCTGGCGCGGCGAGCGGGCAATGGAAGTCTTGTAGTCGGGCGTCAGGGCCTTGGGGTGCCAGTTGCGATCACGGATCACGAAGCGGCTATTGTCCTGGGCGGGCATGCCGTTTTCCTCTCTTGGAATTATGAAAATTCCCCTATGGGGACTTGCAGTTTCAGATAACTCGCGCGGGATGAATATTGAAATCAGTGGTCAGATACATAACCGTATGGTTATGCATTAGTACCTTTGGCTGGGGTGAACTAATCTTTGTCTTCATGTTTCACGGTCGGGAGCACAACTCATGGAATGGCGAAAAGGCCGGCGCAGCGACAATGTGGTGGATGCCCGTGGCGAGGGCGGCGGCGGCGGCGGTATGCGCTTTGGCGGCGGCAAGGGGCTGGGGCTTGGGGCAATCCTGCTGATCGTCGGCATCGGTTGGCTCACCGGCCAGGACCCGCTGCAGATACTCGGCCAGCTCACCGGGCAGATGGAACAGCAGCAACAGCAGGCGCCCAGCGGCGCGGGCAACAAGGCGCCGGCGGCGAACGACGAGCAGGCGCAATTCGTCGCGTCGATCCTCGGCGACACCGAAGACACCTGGAAGGCCCTGTTCTCCCAGGCGGGCAAACAGTACCGCGACCCCAAACTGGTGCTGTTCAGCGGCCAAGTGAATTCCGCCTGCGGTTTTGCCTCCGCGGCGGTGGGGCCGTTCTACTGCCCGGCGGACCAACGGGTCTACCTGGACATGTCATTCTTCCGCGAAATGGAAACCCGCTTCGCCGCTGCAGGTGACTTCGCCCAGGCCTACGTGATAGCCCATGAGATCGGCCACCATGTGCAGACCTTGCTCGGTGTGTCGGCCAAGGTCGATGCCGCGCGGCGCAACGGCCAGCGCCTGGAAGGCGACAATGGCCTGCTGGTGCGCCAGGAGTTGCAGGCCGACTGCCTGGCCGGTGTCTGGGCCTATCAGGCGCAGCAACGCTTGAACTGGCTGGAGCCGGGGGATGTCGAGGAAGCACTGAATGCGGCCAACGCGATTGGTGATGACCGGTTGCAGCAAAAGGGCCAGGGGCGCGTCGTGCCGGACTCGTTTACCCATGGCACTTCGGCGCAGCGGGTACGCTGGTTCAAGGCCGGGTTTGCGCAGGGGGATGTGAACAGCTGCGATACGTTCAGTGCGCGCAGCCTGTGAAATGTTCGCGGGCTCGCCCGCGAATAGCCCGATAAAAAGCAAACGTTTTCATGCAGTTACAAAACAGCTGAAAAAGCGTTTCAGCTTCGCTGCCAAGTGCCGATAACCCCTGCACGATTCAGCGGGCATCCAGAACAACAACGCCTTGCGATCGAAAAATGATCAAGTGAGCGAAATTTTTCTGGAGAGCGTGCATGAACAGCTGGTTCGCCAACATCAGCGTCAACCTCAAACTCGGCCTGGGCTTCGGCCTGGTGCTGGTCCTTACCGGCCTGCTGGCCCTGACCGGCTGGACCAGCCTGGGCAGCCTGATCGACCGCAGCAACTGGATGGGTGATATCGGCCAGCTCAACAAAGACCTGACCGACCTGCGCGTAGCGCGCCTGCAGTACATGATCGCCAACGGCGATGATGCCGCCGCTGCCAACACCCAGGCCAAGCTGGATGCGTTCAGCAAGCAGCAGGAATACCTGGTCGGCACCTTCAAGAGCCCGGAAAACGTCAAGCTGCTCAAAGAGCTTGGCCAGACCATCAGCGAGTACAAGGTCTCGCTGAACAAGATGCGCGCGGGCTACAAGAGCTCGCTGGCCGCCCGTGAAGCGATGAACGTGTCGGCCGCGCAGGCCGACGCTGCCATGGAAACCCTTAGCCAGGACGTCATGGCCCGCCCCGAGGCCGACAGCGTGCGCCTGGCGCAATACCAGTTGATCAGCAAAACCCGCCAGCAACTGCTGCAAGTGCGTGTGGACGTGCGCGGCTACATCGCCGAAAACACCGCGGCCAACGAACAGGCGGCGCTGCGCCAGCTGGAATCGGCACTGGTGCAAATCGACACCCTCAAGCGCCAGCTGCCAGCCGAAGCCACGCGCGTGCAACAGTTCGAACAGTCGGTTCAGGCCTACCGTGAGGCAGTGCGCCAGTTCCGCGATGCGGTCGCAACCATCACCACCTCCCGCGCAGAAATGACCGTTCAGGGCGCCGACATCGTCAAGCGCAGCGACGCCTTGTACAAGATCCAGATCGAGCGCCGCGACATCGAAAGCAGCCAGGCCCGCAGCCTGCAGACCATCGCCACGTTGCTGGCGCTGCTGGCCGGTGTACTGGCGGCAGTCATCATCACCCGCCAGATCACCCGCCCTCTGCAGGAGACCCTGCAAGCCGTGGAGCGCATCGCCGGCGGCGACCTCACCCACGACATGCGGGTTACCCGCCGCGACGAAATCGGCGTGCTGCAACAAGGCATCGCACGCATGGGCACCACCCTGCGTGAGCTGATCAGCGGTATCCGTGACGGCGTCACGCAGATCGCCAGCGCCGCCGAAGAGCTGTCGGCCGTCACCGAGCAGACCAGTGCGGGGGCCAACAGCCAGAAGGTCGAAACCGACCAGGTGGCTACCGCCATGCACGAAATGGCCGCGACCGTTCAGGAGGTGGCGCGCAATGCAGAGCAGGCCTCGCATGCTGCAACCGGTGCCGACGATGAAGCGCGCGCGGGTGATCGCGTGGTCGGTGAGGCGATCAGCCAGATCGAACGCCTGGCCGAAGAAGTGCACCGTTCCACCGAAGCCATGAACCTGCTGCAACAGGAAAGCCAGAAGATCGGCAGCGTGATGGACGTGATCAAGTCGGTGGCCGAACAGACCAACCTGCTGGCGCTGAACGCCGCGATCGAAGCCGCCCGCGCCGGCGAAGCTGGCCGTGGTTTTGCCGTGGTCGCCGACGAAGTGCGCGGCCTGGCCCAGCGTACGCAGAAGTCCACCGAAGAGATCGAAGAGCTGGTCGCCGGCCTGCAGCATGGCACCCAGCAGGTGGCCAACGCCATGCAAGGCAGCCGTACTCTGACCGACAGCAGCGTCGAGCTGGCGCGCAAGGCCGGGGCTTCGCTGGAGAACATCACCAGCACGGTGTCGAGCATCCAGTCGATGAACCAGCAGATTGCTGCGGCGGCCGAGCAGCAGAGTGCGGTGGCTGAAGAGATCAGCCGGAGCATTCTGAATGTGCGGGATGTGTCGGAGCAGACGGCGGCGGCCAGTGACGAGACGGCGGCGTCGAGCGTCGAGCTGGCGCGCCTGGGTGGGCACTTGCAGATGTTGGTCAGCCAGTTCCGGGTGTGACTACAGGCTTGGGGCCGCTATGCGGCCCAATCGCCGGCAAGCCAGCTCCTACAGGTAGTGCGCAACCTCAAGATAGGCGCGGGACTTGCCGGCGATGGGGCCAACGCTTATTTGACGACCATCCCCACCCCGCGCCCACGCGGATCGGAAGCCGTCTCAAGCTTCGCCCCGTTCACCCGGATCGCCTGGATATCGCCCATCTCCCAGCCCTGATCCTCCAGCACATACCCCATCTTCTTCAGGCCATCGGCCACCGGCCCGGTCAGCGGCGCATAGCTGTCGAAATAAATGGTGTCCTTGGGCAGCAACTGATGGTGCACACGCTGCGCCGCCACTGCCTTCTCCAGCGGCATGCCGTAGTCATACAGGTTGTTCATCACCTGGAAGATCGAGGTGAAGATGCGCGAACCACCTGGTGTACCGAGCACTAGCTCGACCTTGCCATCACGGGTCATCAGGCTCGGGCTCATGGATGACAGCATGCGCTTGCCCGGTTCGATCGCATTGGCATCACCGCCCACGACACCAAAGGCGTTGGCCGCGCCCGGCTTGGCACTGAAGTCGTCCATCTCGTCGTTGAGCAGGAAGCCTGCGCCTTTCACCACCACGCCACTGCCGTAGTCGAGGTTGAGTGTGTAAGTGTTGCTGACCGCATTGCCCTGCTTGTCGACGATCGAGAAGTGCGTGGTCTGGTGCGGTTCCAGCCCCGGCTTGACGTCGTCGGTTGCAGAAATGGCCTTGGGGTTGACCTGCGCAGCACGCTTGGCCAGGTAGTCCTTGGCGACCAACTGGTCGACCGGCACTTTGGTGAAGGCTGGGTCGCCCAGGTAGTCGGCACGGTCGGCAAACACACGTTTCTCGATTTCGGCCAGCAGGTGGATGTACTGCGCCGAGTTGTGCGCCACGCCCTTGAAGTCCGCCGCGCGGTCTTCCTTGATGCCCAGCAACTGGGCCAGGGCAACGCCGCCGGAGCTGGGCGGCGGCGCGGTATAGACCACGTTGCCGCGCCAGCTCAGGGCCATCGGCTCACGCCACACGGCTTTGTAATCCTTGAGGTCTTCCTTGGTGATCAGGCCTTTGTCGGCCTGCATCTGGGCCACCAGCAGGTCGGCGGTCTTGCCCTGATAGAACTCGCTCACGCCTTTGTCGGCAATGCGTTCGAGGGTCTGGGCCATCTCCGGCTGCTTGAACAGCTCACCGACTTTCATGTTGCCGAAATAGTCGTTGAAGTTGGTCGCGGTCTTGAACAGGCCTTGAGCGTCGTTGCGGTACTGGTACTGTTTTTCTGCGATCTTGAAGCCATTTTTGGCATACCCGATGGCCGGGGTGAGCAACTCGCTCCACGGCAGCTTGCCGAACTTATGGTGTGCTTCCCACAGGCCCATCACCGTACCGGGCACGCCGGCCGCACGCACACCCACCAGGCTCAGGTTCTCGACGACCTCGCCTTTGTCGTCCAGGTACATGTTGCGGGTCGCGGCCTTGGGCGCCACCTCGCGGTAGTCGAGGAAATAGGCTTTGCCGTCGACGAACAGGGTCATGAAACCACCGCCACCGATGTTGCCGGCCTCGGGGTACGTCACCGCCAGGGTGAAGGCTGTGGCAACTGCCGCATCCACCGCGTTACCACCCTTTTTCAGAATATCGGCGGCCACCTGTGCGCCATATTGATCGGGCGCGGCCACCGCGCCACCCTCAAGGTTTGCCGCGTAGACCGAGGAACTGCTCAGGATCGCGGCTGCTAGCGCGAGGTACTGGAAAGGGACGATACGCATGACACTTCCTTGGTGTTGTTTTTGTTGATCAGTCAGTAAGGCCGAAGCGTGTCGACTGTGCAATCAAAGGTAGGAAGTTTCGCCGCCTATGGGCAGGATTTGTCGCGTTCAGGCAACTCAGCAGGCGTACATCGCCAACTTCTGCTGGATGAAATCGAGGAAGCATTGGATGCGCAAGGCCAGTTGCGTATTCCGGTAGTAAACGGCGTGGATCGGCTGGCGGTAACCGTTGTTGGCATCGCTCAACAGCACCTGCAGGCGGCCAGCGCGAATGTCTTCATGGGTCATGAAGTGCGACAGGCTGACAATTCCCTCCCCGGCCAGCGCCAGCTGGCGCAGGGTCTCGCCACTGGAGGCGATCAGCGCCGGGCGGATCTGCCAACGGTCGCCCTCGGCGTGGCGCAGCGGCCACAGGTTGAGCGACTCGGGCTGGCTGAAGCCCAGCAGGCAGTGGTTGTTCAGGTCTTCGACGTGCTGCGGCGTGCCGTGCTGTGCCAGGTAGGCCGGGCTGGCCAGCACCTGCACCGGGCTGCAGCCCAGCGAGCGGGCATGCAGGCTGGAGTCGGCCAGCTCACCGATGCGGATTGCCACGTCGGTGCTCTGTTCCAGCAGGTCGATGATCAGGTCGTCGGTGTTGAGTTCCAGCTCGATGCCAGGGTACTGGCGGCGAAACTCACCGATCCAGGGCAGGATGGCGTGCAGCATGAAAGGCGCCGCGGCGTTGATGCGCAGGCGCCCGGCGGCGTTCTGGCGGTTCATCGACAGGCGCTCTTCCATTTCGTCCATCTGCTCCAGCACCCGCCGTGACCGTTCCAGGAAAAACCGCCCCTCTTCAGTCAGGTCCATGCGCCGCGTGGTGCGGTTGACCAAGGTGGTGCCGAGCTTGGCCTCCAGGCGCGACAAGGTGCGGCTCACCGCCGACGGGGTCTGGCCCATCTGCTCGGCGGCAGCGGAGATCGAGCCGCAGTCGATCACGGCGACAAATACCTGGAGTTCTTCGGATCGGGTTTTCACGGCGGCGCCTGTGTCTGCTGGTCGCGGTGATAGATAGCCGCTTGAGGGCTGCAAGTCCAGTTATTCGGCCTTACCGAACACCTGGTCCAGGTGCGCTTCATAGGCTGCCAGTGCGGCTGGTACATCCGGGCGCTTCATCACATCGACTGCCAGGTAGGTCGGCAGGCCGGTCATGCCCAGGAACTGATTGGCCTTGTGGAACGGGAAGTACACCGCGTCCACACCTTTGCCCTCGAAGAAATCGCTCGGGTCATCAAAGGCCTGCTGCGGGGCGTTCCAGGTCAACGACAGCATGTACTGCTTACCCTGCACCAGGCCGCCGCTACCGTACTTCTGCGAGGCATCCGAGCGGGTACGGCCGTCGTTGGCATAGAGGCTGCCGTGGCCGGCGGTGAAGACCTCGTCGATGTACTTCTTCACGGTCCACGGTGCACCCATCCACCAGCCCGGCATCTGGTAAATCACCACGTCGGCCCAGAGGAATTTTTCGACTTCGGCCTGCACGTCGTAGCCGCCATCGATGAAGGTTTGTTGCACGTCGAAGCCGGCGCGGTCGAGATGGGCCAGGGCGGCGTCGTGCAGGGTCTGGTTGAGGCGGCCGTCGGAGTGAGCGAACTGTTTACCGCCATTGAGCAGAAGGATCTTTTTCATGCTGGGCCTCGGTGGGCTGAGTCAAATTGGATGACCGGCAGATTAGAGGCTCGCTTGCGCGGGAAACAGCAGGGATGGATCAAAATACAATTGCCTTGAAGTCACGAATGCTCGATTCATTATTGCCTTAGAATCGCCTCATCGTTAATCACCGAGTAGCACATCATGAGTGAGCAGCACGCCTTCATCCTCAAGGCCAAGACCCGTCCGGAAATGGCCGACGCCTTCGAAACCTTGTTCCGTGCCTACGTAGAGCCGAGCCGTCGGGAGCCTGGCTGCATCGAGTACCACATGTTGCGCGACAAGGCCGACCCGAGCTTGTTCGTGTTCTTCGAGGTGTGGGCCGACAAAGCCGCGCTGGACGTGCATTCAGCCTTGCCACATATGGTCGAGTTCTTCGAAAAGCGCATGGATTACCTGGAGCGCGACTTCGATATCCAGGCCATCGAGATGCTCAGTGCTTCGTCCGCTAACCGTTGATCAGCAGATGGCCGCCCAGCACGGCCAGGCCGATGAAGAAGCAGCGTTTGAACAGCACCGGGCTGATGCGCTGACGCAACCACTGGCCCGCCAGCATGCCCAGCAGCGCAGGCGCCAGCATCAGCAGTGACGCGCCCAGTGCCTGGCCACCCAGGGCATCCTGCCCGGCCAGGCCCAGGGCCAGGGCCACGGTCGAGACGGTGAACGACAGGCCCAGCGCCTGGATCATTTGCTCGCGGCTCAGGCCCAGGCTCTGCAAGTAGGGTACCGCTGGTATCACGAACACGCCCGTTGCGGCGGTCACGATGCCGGTCACCAGCCCACACAATGGCCCAAGCCACCCTTCCCTGCTTGGCGCCAGTCGCAGATCAGGCCCGAGCAGGCCGTACATCGCGTACACCAGCAACGCCGCGCCCAGCGCGTGCACCGCCCATGGGCCACTGTCGATGCCCAGCCAGGCGCTACCCAGCAGGGTGCCGATGAAGATCATCGCCAGCATCGACCCGAGACGTCGCAGCAGCGCCAGCAGATGCCCGCCCGCCGCCAGTTGCCAGAGGTTGGTGAGCGTCGACGGGACGATCAGCAACGCGGCAGCCTGCGCAGGCGGCATAGCCAGGCCCAACAGGCCCATGGCAATGGTCGGCAGGCCGAGGCCTATCACCCCTTTCACCGCGCCAGCCAGCGCGAAGGTGATGATGACCAGTACTGACAAGGCCGGGCCGATGTTTTGATAGAACGCGATCAAGTTATTCATGGCTGCCATCATGGCGCGAGACGGGTGGGCTGAAAATCTGCCATATACTCAGGGAGACTTTTGCCTGGACAGAGGCTAATGCATTTCGACCTGATTGATCTCACGCTTTTCCAGCACACCCTTGAGTGCGGCAGCATCACCGCGGGGGCGCGCCGCAGCCATCTGTCATTGCCGGCGGCCAGTGCGCGTATCCGGGCCATGGAGGCTTCGCTCGGGACTGCACTGCTGCAACGCAACCGCCGCGGCGTGCAGCCGACGCCTGCTGGTCAGGCGTTGTTGCAACACGCCCGGCTGATCGGCCAGCAGGTCGAGCGCCTGCAATTCGACCTTGCCCAATACGCCCAGGGCCAGCAAGGCCAGGTGCGCCTGCTGTGCAATACGGCGGCGCTGACCGAATACTTGCCGGAACTGCTTGCCGGTTATCTGGCCAACAACCCCGGCGTGAGTGTCGATGTGCAGGAACTGCCGAGCCTGAGGATCGTGCAGTCGATCACCCAGGGCATGGCCGACCTGGGCATCATCTCCACTGCTGCACCCAGCGCGCACCTGCAGACCCTGCCGTTTCGCGATGATCCGCTGGTACTGGTCACCCCCCCGGGCCACCCGCTCAGCGCGGAGCCCGCACCGAGCTTTGTCGACAGCCTCGCCCATGGCCATGTCGGGCTGGGGGCGAACAGCGCGCTGGCGCTTTACCTGGAGGAGCAGGCCTTGCGCGAGGGCCTACGCATGCGCGTGCGGGTACGCGCAGAAGGTTTTGACGGGGTGATCCGCATGGTTGCAGGGGGCGCCGGTGTCGGCGTGGTGCCGCTGGCGGCAGTGAGGCGCTGGGAAGGCCTGTTACCGATGCATTGGGTGGCGCTGCGCGAGGGCTGGGCCAATCGCCGCTTGCTGCTGTGCGCGCGGGATTTTGCTGGGTTGCCGGGGTATGCCGCTGGGTTGGTCGAGCGTTTGCGGCCCACCCCAGGTGGTTTGATTGAACCGTGACTTTGTGGGTGCGGGTTTACCCCGATGCCGCCCCCCGCGAACCAGGGCGAAGCCATGGCCAGGCCCCGCCTCTAATGCTTCGCGGGCAAACCCGCTTCCACGGCGATCGTGGTGTTCTTGCGTTACGGGATATGTCCGCCTCACAATCCCACCGCCGCACCACGACAGGGAGTTCAACGTGCCATCGATCTATCAGCTCAAACCCCGCTTTCAGGCCTTGCTGCGCCCCGGCGTCGAACGCCTGCATGCCCGTGGCGTCACCGCCAACCAGGTCACTGTCAGCGCTGCGGTGGTCTCTGTTTTGCTGGGCCTGCTGCTGGCCTGGCTCAGCCACAGCACCTGGCTGTTCATCCTCATCCCGCTCTGGATGCTGCTGCGCATGGCGCTGAACGCCGTTGACGGCATGCTCGCCCGGGAATTCGGCCAGCAATCCACACTGGGTGCCTACCTGAACGAGCTGTGCGACGTGATCGCCGATGCCGCGCTGTACCTGCCGTTCGCCCTGCTAGCCGGGGTGTGGCCCAGCCTGGTGGTGCTGGTGGTGCTCAGCGCCACGTTCAGCGAATACGCGGGTGTGATGGGCCCGCTGGCCGGTGCATCGCGCCGCTACGACGGGCCGATGGGCAAGAGCGACCGGGCGTTCGCCTTCGGCGTGCTGGGCACAGGCGTGGCCTTCGGCCTGCTCGCTGCGCCATGGATCAACGGCCTGCTGCTGGTCATCCTCGCACTCTCGCTCTATACCCTCTACAACCGGGTTCGCCAGGGGTTGCTCGAGACCCGCTGAGCCCATCGCCGCCGGACAAGGACTTTCGCCATGCGCCAAGCGCAATCGCTGCACTTCTCCACCCATGACGGGGTCGAGCTGCACTACCGTTACTGGCCTGCCACGCGTAACCAGCACCAGCCGCGCCGGGCTGTGGTGATGTTCCACCGTGGCCATGAACATGGCGGGCGCATGGCCCACCTGCCAGACGAACTGGACATGCCGGGCTATGAGTTCTTCGCCTGGGATGCACGCGGCCACGGCAAGTCTCCGGGCGCCCGCGGCGACAGCCCGAGCTTTGCCACCAGCGTGCGCGATGTGCAGACGTTCATCGAACATATCCAGGCCCGGCACGGCATCGCCGAACAAGACCTGGTGGTGTTGGCGCAGAGTGTCGGCGCCGTGCTGATCGCCACCTGGGCCCATGACTACGCACCCAAGGTGCGCTGCCTGGTGCTCGCCTCGCCCGCCTTCAAGGTCAAGCTGTATGTGCCTTTCGCCCGCCCCGGCCTGAAGCTGCTGAAGGCCATGCGCGGCAACTTCTTCGTCAACAGCTACGTCAAACCGCGCCTGCTTACCCACGACCCGGAGCGGGTCATGTCGTATGTGTCCGACCCGCTGATCAGCCGCCCGATTTCGGTGACCATGCTGCTCGGCCTGTACGAGGCTGCCGAGCGGGTGGTGGCTGATGCGCAGGCCATTCAGGTGCCGACGCAGATGCTGGTTTCCGGGGCCGACCTGGTGGTCGAGCGCCAGCCGCAGGAGCGTTTTTACGAGCGCTTGGGCAGTGCACGCAAAGAGCTTCACATCCTGCCCGGGTTTTTCCACGACACCCTCGGCGAGCGTGAACGGGGGCATGCTTTGAAGCGCATCGAACGCTTTGTCGAGCACTGTTTCGAAAGCCCCGCGCCGCTACCGTCGCTGCTCGATGCCGACAAAGTCGGCGCCAGCTGTGCCGAGGCCGAAAGCCTGGCGGCGCCCTTGCCGCGCAACTCGCCACGCGACCTTTACTGGCGTGCCACCCGCGCCGGGCTGCGCCTGGGCAAAGGGCTCGCCGACGGGGTGAAGCTGGGCTTCGACACCGGTTTTGATTCTGGCAGCACCCTGGACTACGTCTACCGCAACCAACCGACGGGCAAGGGCAAGCTGGGCCGGATGATCGACCAGCACTACCTCGGCGCCATCGGTTGGCGCGGCATCCGCCAGCGCAAGCTGCACGTTGAAGAGCTGCTGCGCATCGCCATCGCTCGGCTGCGGGAACAGCAGCGGCCGGTACATATCACCGATATTGCCGCAGGCCACGGCCGCTACATTCTCGAAGCCTTGCAAGCGCTGGAACAACTGCCGGAATCCATCCTGCTGCGCGACTACAGCGAGCTGAATGTGCAGCAAGGCAGCGCGCTGATCGCCGAAAAAGGCCTGGCCGACATCGCCCGCTTCGTTCAAGGCGATGCCTTCGATCGCGAAAGCCTGGCTGCGCTCGAGCCGCGCCCTACCCTCGCCGTGGTGTCCGGCCTGTATGAACTGTTCCCCAGCAATACGTTGGTTAGCCACTCGCTGGCAGGCCTGGCCGAGGCTGTCGAGGATGGCGGCTACCTGGTCTACACCGGCCAGCCTTGGCACCCGCAACTGGAGATGATCGCCCGCGCCCTCACCAGCCACCGGGGCGGTGAGGCGTGGGTCATGCGCCGGCGCAGCCAGGCCGAGATGGACCAGCTGGTCGAGGCGGCGGGCTTTCGCAAGCTTGCCCAGCGCATCGATGAATGGGGCATTTTCAGCGTCAGCCTGGCGCAACGAGTGCGAGAATGAACCCACCCCGTGAGCCGGGCCTGATCCGCCGGGGCGTGCTCTGGTTGTTGATGCTGGGCCCGTTCTTCTTTCTTAGCTATGGCCTGGTGAACAATTACACCGCTGGCCGCGATGACATCGGCAGCCTGGTGTTCGGCTGGGAACAGCACATGCCGCTGTGGCCCTGGACCATCATTCCTTACTGGTCGATCGACCTGCTGTACGGGCTGTCCTTCCTGCTGCCACGCACCCGTCAGGAAATGGACCGGCATGCCTTGGCGCTGTTGACCGCGCAACTGATCAGCGTGGGCTGCTTCCTGCTCTGGCCGCTGCGTTTCACTTTCGAGCGGCCAGGGCTGGATGGCGTGTTCGGCTGGCTGTTCGATGTGCTGATGGGGTTCGACAAACCCTATAACCAGGCACCGTCGCTGCATATCGCGTTGCTGGTGATCATCTGGACGATGTTTGCCCGGCACATTCACCGGCAACCCTGGCGATGGGTGATGCATGGCTGGATGGCGTTGATCGGTATCTCGGTGCTGACGACCTGGCAGCACCATTTCATCGATTTGCCTGCCGGGGCGTTGGCGGGGTTTGTGTGTGTCTGGTTGTGGCCCCGTGAAGGCCTGCTGCCTTTGCAGGGTGCGCGCCTGGCGCGCGTTGCCAAGCGTTGGCGGCTGGCAGCCTGGTATGGGCTGGGGGCAGGTTTGTGCGCGGTGTTGGCGGGCGGGCTCGGCGGCGCGTGGTTGTGGCTGGCATGGCCTGCGGTGTCTTTGTTCATGGTCGCGCTTAACTATGGTGTGCTCGGTGCGGGTGGGTTTCAGAAAGGTAGCGACGGGCGGCTTTCGAATGCCGCCTGCTGGCTATTGGCGCCTTACCTGGTCGCGGCCTGGATCAACTCCAGATTCTGGACCTGGCGGCACCCACAGCCGGATGAAGTATGTGACGGGGTGTTCCTCGGGCGCATACCGGGGCGCGGCGAGCGCGCGCCCTTTGCTGCCATCGTCGACCTCTGCGCCGAACTGCCCTTTATTGCCTGTACCACCGCCATCGCCGGCAAGCCGGCTCCCACAGGTACTGCGCGAACCTTGGAGCCTGTGGCGATCCCTGTGGGAGCCGGCTTGCCGGCGATGAGGCCAGCGCAGTCAGCCTACCGATCATTGCCAACCCTGGACCTGATAGCTGCCGATGCCGAGCTGCTGCAACAAGCCGCCGATGCCATCGAGCACCTGCGCACTCAAGGGCCCCTGCTGGTCTGCTGCGCGCTGGGATATTCGCGCAGCGCCAGCGCAGTGGCCGCCTGGCTGTTGCTCAGCGGCCGCTGCAGCGATGCAGCCCAGGCCGAGGCGCTGATCCGCCTGGCGCGCCCCGGCATCGTCCTGCACCCAGCGCATCGCCAGGTGCTGAAGCAGCTGGGAGCCCACCCATGAACCTGCACCTGGTCGCCAGCCTGCTCGGCCGTGGCGCGCAACTGGAGCGCCTGTCGGATGGCATCACCCTGCTCGCCCTGGCCTACGGCCTGGCACCTTTACTCGGTATGCCACTGCAGCCGCTGGCCAGCGTGCTATGCGTTGTTTTGCTGGTACTCGGCCTGCTGCACAAGTACTGGGCGATCCGCGTGGCACTGGATGCAGAGCTGTTTGCCAAGCTGAGCGCCAGCACGGACCTGCCTGCGGATACCCAGGCCCTGGACCGGGCCCTGATCGACCTGCGGCTCAAGCCGCAAGCCGTCGACGCCCGCGACTGGCCCAGCCGCTGTCAGGCCGCGCTGGCCCTGTTACGCCGCCAGGCCGCGTGCCTGGCCCTGCAACTGTTACTGACCTTGACTACCCTGCTCACACTCCCCTTCACCGGATAACCACCGCGCCATGCTCGCCGCCCTGACCGCCTTCGTCATTACCTCCGCCGCCCGCCTGATCACCGGCGCCCGCGCCCTTTGGCTCGGCTGCACACCGCTGCCGGTGCAACGCCTGTACTTCGCCAACCACAGCAGCCACGGCGACTTCGTGCTGCTCTGGGCCTCGCTGCCAGCGCCTCTGCGTGAACGCACGCGTCCCGTGGCCGGGGCTGACTACTGGGCCAAGCCTGGCATTCGTGATTTCCTGATCCGCAAGGTGTTCAACGGCGTGCTGATCGACCGCCAGCGCAGCGAAGGCCAGGGCAGCCCACTGCAGCCGATCCTGGAAGCGGTGGCTCAGGGTGATTCGCTGATCTTCTTCCCTGAAGGCACGCGCAACCTCAGTGACGAGCCGCTGATGCCATTCAGAAGCGGCCTATACCACCTGGCGATGGCCAACCCCGAGGTTGAGCTGGTGCCGGTGTGGATCGCCAACCTCAACCGGGTCATGCCCAAGGGCCGCGCCCTGCCCTTGCCGTTGCTGTGCACGCTGAGCTTCGGCGAACCTATTCACCTGCATGCGGATGAGAGCAAGCAGGCGTTTCTCGAGCGGGCCAGCCAGGCCCTGCTGAACCTGGCCCCTAAGGAAGCCTGACATGGACGACAACACCCTTTCGCTATTTGCCGGCATCGGCGCCCTGCTGCTGCTCGCCAGCGTGATCGGCCGCCTGCTCAAGTGGCGCGCCGGCCCGGCACCGCACGCGGTGATCGACAACCTCAACGCCCGCATCAATGCCTGGTGGGTGATGGTGCTGGTGATCGGCATCGCCTTCGTGTTCGGCAAATACGGCGTGATCGTGCTGTTCTACGGCGTTTCGTTCTACGCCCTGCGCGAATTCATGACGCTCACCCCGACCCGGCGCAGCGATTACCCGGCATTGGTGGCAGCGTTCTACGTGGCGCTGCCGGTGCAATACCTGCTGATCGCCATGGATTGGTACGGGCTGTTCAGCATCTTCATCCCGGTCTACCTGTTCCTGCTGCTGCCGATCCTGGCCAGCTTCGGCGGCGATACCACGCGGTTTCTCGAACGCGCCTCGAAGGTGCAGTGGGGGCTGATGATCGCGGTGTACTGCGTGTCGGCAGTGCCCGCGCTGCTGACCCTGGATATCCCCGGCTACGAAGGCCGCAACCTGCTGCTGATCGCCTGGCTGATCCTGGTGGTGCAGATCAGCGACGTGCTGCAGTACGTGTGCGGCAAGCTGTTTGGCAAACGCAAGGTGGCACCCAACCTGTCACCCTCGAAAACCCTGGAAGGCCTGCTCGGCGGCGTGGCACTGGCCACGCTAGTGGGCGCCCTGCTGTGCTGGATCACCCCGTTCAGCTTCTGGCAGGCGGCCCTGATGGCGCTGACTGTGAACGTGATGGGCTTCTTCGGCGGTTTGGTGATGTCGGCGATCAAGCGCGACCGGGGTGTCAAGGATTGGGGGCACATGATCGAGGGGCACGGCGGCATGCTCGACCGGATGGACTCGGTGTGCTTCGCGGCGCCGGTGTTCTTCCACTTTGTGCGGTATTGGTGGGCTTGAGTGATGAGGGTGCCAGTGCGGGCCTCTTCGCGGGCAAGCCCGCTCCCATGGAAGTTTGCGCTGTACCTGTGGGAACGGGTTTACCCGCGATGAGCTTCAGTGGCCGAGGGCCAGCTCCCGCAACGCGGCTGAAGCCAGGAATCCAGACCGCGATGCGTACCGATGATCGCGCTTTACCTTCTCATCGATCCTCTGCAGCAGATTTTCCGGCAGCGTTGCGTTGAAGCGTACCGCCTTGCCCAAATACGGTGTTACATCGAAATCCACTACAGCCCAAACGCCACCTTGGTAATCGGGGTTGGTCACGTGAACATCGACCTCCTGCGCCTGCGGTAACGCCTCGTTATCAGCGACCAAGCCTTCAAAATGCAGGGCCAAAGCCTCCTGAACATTTTCCAACGCTTGAGACACGCTCGCCCCTGCGGAAAAGCAGCCGGGGACATCAGGAACGGTCACCCCGTAATCCGAGTCGGCGTCCTTATGCAATACGACGGGAAATTTCATTGCGCGTCTCCACTGAATTTCGAGCGGTTGAAGCTATCAGGGTGCATCAACCCAGCTTGCTTCAGGATGCTATGTACTGTGCCCTTGGGCAGATCACTTTTAGGATGGGGAACCGTCACCCTTCCCCTTTTGATTGGGTGCCTGAACTGGTGATGGCTGCCCTTCACCTCTACTTTGTACCACCCGTCTGCCTCAATGAGCTGAATTACATCACGACTGCGCATTCATTCTTCCTTCGACAGTCGATGTGTATGATACACATCAAACGGACCAGAATGAAGCGCAGTACACACTACACACACCTGGCGCGACCAGCGGACGAGTCGGGCGCGCAAGTAGGTATCAACCTATTGTCATGTAGGATTTTGTCACCGCCTGCTTATGGAGGGTTAATCACGTCCGCGCATAGCGCAGCCAGGCACCTGGACGTCGAGCGCAGGCAACTGGGGCTCGGCCAATGGCCCTATGGTGTCGAGTC
The DNA here is from genome assembly GCF_039672635.1 of Pseudomonas sp. P39-UII1. NCBI lineage: Bacteria > Pseudomonadati > Pseudomonadota > Gammaproteobacteria > Pseudomonadales > Pseudomonadaceae > Pseudomonas > Pseudomonas sp. P39-UII1. Next base: position 17,751 of record NZ_JBDFPP010000008.1, on the reverse strand, counting down.
ATTCAGCCAGTCACCAGGAGTTGTGCCATGTCCGATTTCATTACCGTCCTGCGCGAAACCTGCCCGACGCCGGTCGTGGACGCCACCAAGTGGAAGCGCATCGGAGGCGATCCGCACACCGTCAACCTCAACGCCTACTTGTCGGCCGACGGCAGCAAGATCATGGGTACCTGGATCTGCACCCCGGGCAAGTTCGAGGTCAATTACGAGAAGTGGGAGTTCTGCCACTTCCTCGACGGCTACTGCATCATCACCCCGGAAGGTGAAGAGCCGAAGCACCTGAAGGCGGGTGATGTGTTCGTGATCGAACCGGGGATGAAAGGGACCTGGGAAGTGGTCGAGACTGTGCGTAAGTACTTTGTCTTTGCCTGATTAGTAAGCTGCTCCAACTATGCCCCTGTTTGATTTGCGAAGTTTCCTACAGGGGCATAAGTGTTTCTGAACATGCCGTTTACATTGAGGTATCCGCACAGCGACTTTGTCATTAACCGCTGGAATATTGAAACATCTTTTGACATTTCCACGCAAGTTATCCCCTTAAGTGTAGTCCTTTTCTGAATTCCCCTTCTTTGCCCCTGAAGGCATTGCCCTCGCCCCATGACAGTCTTACGCTCCTGTGGTCAGAAAAGGCGAGTTGATCATTATCGGCGACTCCACAACGGCCTCATGTACCAGTCAGGAAGCCTGGATGATGGCGCAAGCAGCCAAGGTGCACGTAGGGCTGCTGCACAATGGTCAGGGTGTGGATAACTTTTTCCTGGATAACTTCGAGACACTGAAAAGCCTGATCGCGCATGCGTCCATGGGCGCGGGAGTGGTCAGTGAAGGGTGGAGCAAGCACCTGAGGGCCATCGAGGCCACCTTGATGGAAATCGAAAAGTTGCATCAACAGCATCTCGGATCAGGGACCATGGTCGCTCGCGATCAGTTCTACGCCAAGCGTGCCGCCTTGTTCATGAAGTTGGATGAGCAGTTGAACAAGCTGGCTGCTTACGGCTCGGGGCTGAAAAATAGAACCTCCATCAAAAGGACGCTGGGGATATCCACCAAGCGTTTTTTGCACACGGGCGAGATAGCAGGGTATGCAAATAAAGTCGCCGGTGTAGCCAAGGCAGCCAGTTTGATAAAGCAAGGTGCCTACGTTGGAGTAGCGCTTGAAGTCGCAGGAACAGGACTTGAAATCCACAAGGCTTGTACGCTCGGCCGTGAAGCCGATTGCGAGAGAGCGAAATATGTTGGAGGAGGTTCACTGATGGGAGGGCTGGCGGGCGGAAGTGCTGGTGGATATGTGGCTGGGACAGTTCTAGCACCTGCAATATGTGCCGCGATCGGTTTGTCAACGGCAGGTACGGGTGGGCTGATTTGCGCAGTAGTGATTGGTGGTGCTGGAGCAACCATTGGCGGCAAAATTGGAGAAGAGCAAGGTGAATTCTACGGTGAGCTTGTGTATCGGGAGTTTTCAAAGTGAATATTTTTGATAAAGGGTTAATCCCGGCAGTCATCATCAACCTCATCATCATCACAATGACAGCACAGTGTTTTATCGCCGCCCGGCGGACCGAGTATTTTGAGTCACTATTCCCTAACAGCCAGTACATCAAAAAAAATAGAGCGACTTACAAGCGAACCGGGCTGATCGGAAAACTGATGCGCACAGGAACAATTTCAACAGTACTCGCACTCCCATCAATTTTCACGCATAGAAATCTTGTAGAGCAACAAGAAATTGATTCATTCCCCAAGAAAACCAAGATTCTACTAGTGACACTATGGGCCCTACATATAACTCTCTTCTCATCCCTTGTAGTAACTCACTACCTGTAATTTCACCCTTTAACGTGCAGCTCATTGCAAATATAAATCATTTTCCGGAGCAGAAAGAAAAAACACCGCAGTACGGGCCTCCTCCCCTCTGGTGCGCAGTTACAGAGGGAAAGCTGCCCGGCCCGCGATGAAGTCCACCTTGCTCGTCAATCCTTCTTGCGGTACCCCTCGACGATCGCCGAGAAATCTTTGCCACCCTCGCCGCGCAGGCTCATCGCCTGATACAGCTGCTGGGCCACGGCCCCGAGGATAACTGGCTGATGCGCCTGGCGCGCAGCCTCGGTGGCCAGGCCCAAATCCTTGAGCATCAGCTCGGCGCCAAAGCCGCCGGTGTAGCCACGTGAAGCAGGCGCGGTTTCGATGATGCCCGGCCAAGGATTGTAGGTATCGGAACTCCAGCAACGGCCGGTCGAGCTGTTGATGATGCCGGCCAGTACCTTGGTGTCGATGCCGAGTGCGTTGCCCAGCGCCATGGCTTCGGATACGCCGATCATCGAGATGCCCAGCAGAAGGTTGTTGCAGATCTTGGCGATCTGCCCGGTGCCAACCTCACCGCAGTGCACGATATTGCGGCCCATCTGCTCCAGTACCGGCTTGAGCGTGGCAAACAGCTCGGTGCTGGCACCGACCATGAACGTCAGGGTGCCGGCTGCCGCACCGCCGGTACCACCGGAAACAGGCGCATCGCCCATGTCCACGCCTTTGCCGGCAGCGGCCTTGGACACCTCGCGAGCGGTCTGCGGGTCGATGGTGCTGCAGTCCACGGTCGGCGTGCCCGGGCGCACGCCCGCCAGCACACCGTCTTCGTTCAGATAGACGCTGCGCACATGGGCTGCGGCCGGCAACATGGTGATCACCAGCTCGCTGTCGGCCGCCGCTTGCTTGGGCGAAGCACTGACTTGCCCGCCCAGTTCGGCGAGCTCGGCCAGTACGGTCTTGTTCAGGTCGAACAGGTTCAGCTGGTGCCCGGCCTTGATCAGGTTGCGGGCCATGGGCGCGCCCATGTTGCCCAGGCCGATGAATGCGATACGCATGGCGTTCTCCTTAGCGTAGGCTGATGGTGGTGTTCACACCGTCATTGACGCTGTCGTCATCGAACCAGCGGGCGGTGACGGTCTTGGTCTGAGTGTAGAACTGCACCACCTGCTTGCCGTAAGGGCCGAGGTCGCCGAGCTTGGAACCACGCGAACCTGTGAAGCTGAAATACGGCACCGGTACCGGGATCGGGATGTTGATACCCACCTGGCCGATGTCGATTTCGCTTTGGAACTTGCGCGCCGCCGCGCCGCTCTGGGTGAACAGGCCGGTGCCGTTGCCGAACGGGTTGGCGTTGACCAGGGCGATGGCCTCGTCGAGGGTGTCGACTTCCAGGGTTACCAGTACCGGGCCGAAGATTTCCTGGGTGTAGACCTGCATATCGGTTTTCACACCGGAGAACAGGGTCGGGCCGACGAAGTTGCCTTGCTCGTACCCCGGGACCTTTACATCACGGCCATCCAGTTCAAGCTTGGCGCCTTCCTTGATACCGCTTTCGATCAGCCCTAGCACACGCTCCTTGGCACGCTTGGAAACCACCGGGCCTACATCGGTGTCTGGTTCGCTACCGGCATTGACCTTGAGCTTGCTTGCCGCCTCCTTGATATCCGGCAGCCACTCACGCGCCTTGCCCACCAACACCGCCACCGAAGTAGCCATGCAACGCTGCCCAGCGGCGCCAAAAGCCGCGCCGACCAGGGCGTTGACGGTCTGGGTGCGGTTGGCGTCGGGCAGCACCACAGCGTGGTTCTTCGCGCCCATCATCGACTGCACGCGCTTGCCGTGCTGGCTGCCCAGGTTGTACACGTGGGTGCCGACTTCGGTGGAGCCGACGAACGAAATCGCCTTGATGTCCTTATGCGTGCAGATGGCGTCCACCACCTGCTTGCCGCCGTGCACCACGTTCAGCACGCCCGCCGGCACACCGGCCTCCAGCGCCAGCTCGACCAGCATCATGGTCGACAGCGGGTCCTGTTCGGATGGCTTGAGCACAAAGGTATTGCCGCAGACGATGGCCATCGGGAACATCCACAGCGGGATCATCGCCGGGAAGTTGAACGGGGTGATACCGGCGCACACGCCGATGGGCTGGCGCAGGGTATAGGTGTCGACGCCACCGGCAACGTTTTCGGCGAATTCGCCCATCTGCAGGGTGCCGATGGACGCGGCGTGCTCGACCACTTCCAGGCCGCGGAAGATATCGCCCTCGGCATCGGCGATGGTCTTGCCCTGCTCGGCGCTGAGGGTCACGGCGATACGCTTGCTGTGTTCACGGATCAGCGCCTGCAGCTTGAGCATGATGCGCATGCGCGCGCCGATCGGGGTATCGCGCCAGGTCTTGAAGGCGCGCTCGGCGGCGGCCACTGCCGCGTCCACTTCTTCAACCGTGGCGAACGGTACCCGCGCCAGCACCTGCTGGGTGGCCGGGTTGACGATGTCGCGCCATTCGGTGGTTTTCGACTCGACCCACTGGCCATCAATCAGCAGCTTGACCTGCTCGACCTTGGCCTGGCCGGGGGATTGGGGTGCGTTCATCTGCGTTCTCCTTGGAATTATTGTCAGGACGAGATCGCCAGCGCCGTGCAAACGCGAGGTGGCGTCAGGGGGCTTTTTTCGAGTATAGATGTGCAAACATCCAACAAGAACGCACAAAAAAACCGGATCAACATGCAAAAAGACCTGACCTCACTCAGTTCGCTGAACTGGGACGATTTGAAGTTCTTCCTCGAAGTGGCGCGCACCCGCAAGGCCAGCAGCGCGGCCAAACGCCTGAGCGTCGACTACACCACGGTGTCGCGGCGCATCACTTCGCTGGAGGGTGCGCTGGGCACCTTGCTGTTTGAAAAGTCGCGAACCAATGGCTTTGTGCTGACTGCCGAGGGCCAGCGATTGCTGGGCTACGCCGAGTCGATCGAAAGCACCCTGCACATGGCCTGTGAGCAGGTGTCCGGCTCAGGCGTGGCGCTGTCGGGGCATGTGCGCATGGGCTGCACCGAAGGCTTCGGCAGCTTCTTCGTTACCCCGCAGCTGAGCCACTTCGTCAATGCCTACCCGGCGATTTCGGTGGATATCCTGCCGCTGCCGCACTTCATCAGCTTGTCCAAGCGCGAAGCGGATATCGTCATCGCCCTGGAGCGGCCCGAGCATGGCCCCTATGTGTGCTGCAAACTGTGCGACTACCGGTTGCGGCTTTACGCGACGCAGGATTACCTCGACAACCACGCACCGATCCGCCAGGTAAGCGACCTGGCGGGCCATCCGTTCATCAGCTATGTGGATGACCTGGCGTTCAGCTCCGAGCTGCTTTACTTGGCCAACCTGATTCCCAATGCCAGTGCGCACCTGCGCAGCACCAGTGTGATTGCCCAATTCACGGCAGCGCTGCAGGGGCGCGGGCTGGCGATATTGCCGTGCTTTCTTGCAGCGCAGGACCCACGGTTGGTGACGGTGTTGCCTGCAGAAATCGAGGTGACCCGGCAATTCTGGATGTACTGCCGGGAGGATTTGCGCAAGTTGAAGCGGATCACCCTGCTGTGGGATTACATCCGTGGGGTGACCGAGGCGAATGCGCCTTTGTTGATGGGGGAAACCCGCGAGATGCGCTTTGCCCAGGCGTAAAGGGGCTGCTCTGCAGCCCATCGCCGGCAAGCCGGCTCCCACAAGGAAATCACAGGCCTTGAAGGCCGGCCATACCTGGACTGCCCCCTAGGGTTGGATTGGTATCCAACTTCTTGGGGGCAGTCCAACCTGTGGGAGCCGGCTTGCCGACGATGACTGCAACGCGGGCCTTAGTAAGACGCCACCACAATCGACACCCGCCGATTTTCGGTGCGGCCGGAGCTTGTGCGGTTATCCGCCACCGGCTCGGTGCTGCCCAAACCGCGTGTGCGGATGTTCTGCGCAGGCATGCCGATGCCGATCAGTGCCTGGGCCACGCTCTGCGCCCGGCGCTCGGACAGCTGTTGGTTGTAGGCCGCCTTGCCCGAGGCATCGGCATGCCCATCGACCCGCACCCCCTCGATGCCCACGCCCAGCAACGCCTTGCCGATACGCTCGACAATCGCCTGGCTCGGGCCATTGAGGCTGTCCAGGTCACTGCCGAAAAGTACTTTACCCGACAGATCGAACGCCCAGCCCTCATCCGTGGGTGCAAAGCCTTCGCGCTTGAGCACGGCGATCTGTTCAGGCGTCAGGCCTGCCTGGGGCGTACTCTGGCAGCCGGTCAGCGCCAGCAAAGCCAACACCACGGCGACGAAGGGGAAACGCAAACGCTGTATCACGGTTCAGCTCCTGTTCTTGATTTCGGCGGCGGACCGTTCCGTCTGCGCCGCTTGCCACTGGCCACGGCGCGTGCGCTTGGCCTGGTACATCGCCGCGTCAGCGGCATTGAGGAGGCTGGCGGAATCGTCGCCATCATCCGGGTAATAGGCAATGCCGACACTCAGCGAGGTGTTGATGCTGCCACCACTGTCCAGTTGCATCGGCAGTTGCATGCTGGCGATGATCTTCTCGGCGATGCGCTGGGCATCTTCGCGCGACTGCAGCGGGGTCAGCAGGATGGCGAATTCATCGCCGCCCAGGCGCGCCACCAGGTCATGCTCGCGCAGCTGCGCGCGCACACGGTCGGCAACGTTGATCAGTACTTCATCACCCACGGCGTGGCCGAGGCTGTCGTTGATCTGCTTGAAGTGGTCGCTGTCGAGGAACAGCAAGGCCATGTGGTCCTGCTGGCGCGCAGCGTTGCGCAGGCAGCGGCTGAGGCGGCCTTCGAAGAAGGCGCGGTTGGGCAGGCCGGTCAGGCTGTCGTGGCTGGCCTGGTGGGCCAAGGTGGCATTCTCGTTCTGCAGGTGGCTGTGCCAGACCTCCAGTTCGTCCAGCAAGGCGTTGAAGTCGTTGCCCAGTTCGTTGAGTTCTGCAATCGGCGCTTCCGGCACACGCCGGTCGAAGCTACGCTCGCGCCGTGCCGCGTGGGCGACGCTGGCCAGTGCGCGCAGCGGGCGGACGATATCGCCAAGCAGGCGCCGCGACAGGTGCAGGGCAACAAAGGCACTGAGGAGGGTACAGAACAGAATGCCGCCAAGGCCGCCGAGCATGAACAGCAACAGGCTGCGGCCTTGGCCGATCAGCTCGATATGCCCAACCCTCTGCTGCTTGTGCAGAATCGGCAGGTTGATTGGCTCGCCCAGCAAGGCCGTTGCCACGCGGGTTTCCAGGTGCCCAAGCAGGCCGTCAACGTTGCGCTGCCAGTGCGCCAACTGCTCACCGTCGTTGTTGAACACCTTGGCATCGGCCACTTCCTCGGTGCTGGCAATCAGCTCCAGGGCCTCGTTGGCAGCGACGCTGTCGTCGAACACCACGGCGGCTTCGACGGTGTAATTGATCGAGCGGGCAATCAGGTGCAAGTTGTGGTTGGCGTAAACGCGCAGGGCGAGCACGCCCAGCAGCGTCAGCGATATGCCCACCAGGCCAACGGCCAACAGGGCCACGCTGAGGTGACCGCGGCCAAGCACCGAACGCAGGGTCGGGCGAGCCCGTTTCTTGTTAGTGGCCTTCATGGTTGCACCGCCCGGCGCCGTGACAACTGCAGCACACTGGGGTGGATACGCACGCCGGAGCGTGCCACGGAATCGAGGTTGACCTCGAAGGCTACCTGTTGATCGCTGACCCGCAGGCAGAACAGGCTGCCGACCGTACACGGGTCGTCCGCCTCGCTGATACTCAATACCGGGTGGCCGCTGACCGCCTGGAACAAGCGATCGCGCTCAGCGTGATCGAGCTTGCCGATGTAGATGGCATCGCAGGCCTGGGCCAGCCCGCGGTCATCGGCGAGCAAACGGCGCACCTGCAGCGGTTGCCCGGAGTTCTGCAGGTTGCCTTTGATCAGGTCATCGGCGTATTCGGTGGGCCCGATCAGGCACAGGCGCAGCGGCACCGGCTCGGTCGGCCAACGCGCATAGCTGAGAATACCCAGCACCACCTGGGTCACGGCCCTGGCCCGCTGCTGGGCTTGTACCGCAGTGGCTGCAGCGTCTGCGCGGGCAGGGCCGGCCGATAGCATCAGGGCAGCCAGCAACAGCGAAAGCAAAGAGCCCGTCACTCGTCCACCGGCCACTGTCATGTGGGAAGTCTCTCAAGTCCCTTCGGATATGGGCGCAACGATAGCACAACGCCGCCACCTCCGTAGGGGCGTCAGACTTGCTCGAGCATCAACCCGGAGATCCGCCTCACCTTGCGCCCCACCGCTTCTTCGAAGATGCCCTGGCGTGGCTCGATCAGGCTGAAACAGTGCTTGGCTCGAGTAATGCCCGTGTACACCAGTTCCTTGGTCAGCACCGGGTTGAGCGCGTCCGGTAACACCAGGGCGGTGTGGCTGAACTCCGAGCCCTGGGACTTGTGCACGGTCATGGCGAAAACCGTTTCCACTTCGTTGAGGCGGCTGGGTAGGACAAACCGTACCCCGCCGCTGCCGTCATTGCGCGGGAACGCCACGCGCAGCAGCGGCTCGCCGTGTTCATCCGGCAAGCGCAGGGCGATGCCGATGTCGCCGTTCATCAGCCCGAGGCCGTAGTCGTTGCGCGTCACCAGCACGGGCCGCCCTTCGTACCAGGGCTGCTGGCTGTCGATCAGCCCGGCACCGTGCAGCACACGCGCTACCCGTTCATTCAGGCCTTCGACACCCCAGGCGCCCTTGCGCACTGCGCAAAGCAACTGGAAGTCCTCGAAGCTGCGCAGCACCTTGCCGGCCCATTGTTCCCAACGAGGGTCATCGAATGCGCTGCCTGGCGCCGGGCGGTAACGGCCGATGGCGCGCAGGTAGCTGCGATAGCCTTGCGGGCCTTCGCTGCCGCGGTTGAGGCCATCGAGTATCAGCCGATCGAACGCGCGGTCGTGCTCGCCGCGCAAGGCGAGGCCGAAGACATCCGACGGTGGCATCGTCAACAGGTCGCGGGCCGCCTGGGCTTGTTGGCGGTTGACCAGCCGCGCCAACTGGCCGATGCCGCTGCCTTCGCCAAAGCGCCGGGAAAACCGCAGCATCACCACTTGCTGGGCCAGCGGGTTGCGCTGTGCGTCACCCGCCTTGAGGCCGCTGTCCGTCAACGACTGGCCACCAATCTGCTCCAGCCAAGCCTGGGTGGCGGGTGAGTAGCAGCCCTCTTCGGCATCCCGGCACAAGTCGCCGAGTACCGCGCCGGCTTCGACCGAGGCCAGCTGGTCCTTGTCACCCAGCAAAATCAGGCGCGCTTTGGGGGGCAAGGCATTGAGCAGGTTGGCCATCATCTCGAGGTCGATCATCGACGCTTCATCGACCACCAGCACATCCAGCGGCAGCGGGTTGCCAGCGTGGTGGCGAAAGTGCCGCGAACCCGGCCGGCTACCCAGCAAGCGGTGCACCGTGCTGACGTCGGTGGGGATCTGCCCGCGCACCTCGCCGCTAACCTGCAAGCGCTCGACCTGCTGGCCGATGGATTCGGTGAGGCGGGCGGCGGCCTTGCCGGTCGGTGCCGCCAGGCGGATGCGCAGGGGCCTGCCCTGCTCTACCGCAGGCGCCTGCAGCAAGGCCAGCAGGCGGACTACCGTGGTGGTCTTACCCGTGCCAGGGCCGCCAGTGATAATGCTGAACCCGGCGCGGGTGGCCAGGGCACAGGCCAGCTTCTGCCAGTCCACCTGCCCGGCCAGGGCGCCTTCGTCAAACAACTGCGCCAGGCGTGCTGGCAAGTCTGCCGGGGCTGCGTCTTCCTGGCTCAGGCGTTGGCGCAGGGTTGCGTCGATCTGCCGTTCGTAACTCCAGTAGCGGCGCAGGTAGAGGCGCTCGCCGCTGATCACCAAGGGCCGCGACTGCTGGCCAGGGGTGTTGCCAGCGGCTACCAGGGGGCTTGCGGTGATGCGCTGGCGCCAGGTGCCCAGATCGAGGTTGGCGAGCAGTTGCGACGGCAGCAGCAAGGGGCCTGCCAAGGCATCGCCTTCCGGGGGCAGCGACAGGGCGAAGTCCGGCTCGGCGAGGGTCTGTTGCAGGTCGAGGCAGACGTGGCCGTGGCCCAGTTGATGGCTGGCCAACGCTGCAGCCAGCAGCAGCAACGGATCGCTACCGGGGGCGCGTTCTTCGAGAAAAGACACGAACGCCCGGTCGAGGGCGCGCAACCAGCCGCGCTCCACCCAGCGGTCGAGCAGTTGCAGCAGGTCGGCACTGATGCGTTGCGGTGCCAGCGTCAACAGGTGTTCGGCGTTCAGGGGCGTAGGCAAGAGGTCATCTAGGGTGCGGCTCATGGCGCAACTCCGGCAAACAGGTCCTGCTGTTGAGGCTGGTGCACACCACGGAACAGCGCATCGAGCGCTTCGATCAGCTCGCGTGGCGGCTTGGCGAAGTACACGCCGTGGCCACTGCTGTTGGCGCCACGCAGGAAAATGAACAAGGCGCCACCCACATGCAGGTCGTAATCGTAATCGGGCAGGCGGGCACGCAGCTGGCGATGCAGGGCCAGAAGGTACAGCACGTACTGTAGGTCGTAGCGGTGCTCGAGGATCGCCTTCTCCATGGCCAAGGTGTCATAGGCCTGGATGTCGGGGCCGAGCCAGTTGGACTTGTAGTCGGCCACGTAGTAACGCCCGTCCAGCTCGAACGCCAGGTCGATAAAGCCTTTGAACATGCCGTTGAGCAATGTGGGTTGGGCAGCGGGGCGCGCCGCGCCTGGGTGGGTATGGCGCGTTACCAGGCGGTCGAGCTGCTCGGCATCGACCTGATGGCTGGCGAACCAGAACTCCATTTCGATCTGGTAGTGCTGCAGCTGCGCGAGCGTCAGGGTCACATCGCGGGCCGGCAAAGGCTCGGTCAGCAGTTGCTCCAACCATTGGTTAAGCGTTGCAATCCAGCCGGTCCAGTCGCGTCGGTTGCAGCGTTGCCCGACGGTGCGTGCGATCAGTGCGGGGTTGGCCGCGACTTCGGCAAAACCTTCGCGCCCCGCCCACTCGAGCAGGCCGTGCAGGAAGGTGCCGGGGTTCGGCCCGCGCGGGAAGCGATGCATATCGCCACCGTCAGCCGGCACTTCACGCAGCACTTGCGCATCGACGACTTCATCGTCGAGCAGTTGCTGGGCCTGGGAGCTATCGGCCCCCAACGTCTGCTCGCCGACCCGCAAGGCACTGTAGGAAGCGATCCACCAATGCTCGGCCGCTGGGCGACGCGGTTTGCGCGCCGGCAACAGTTCGCGTTCGGCATGGGGCGTGCGGTAGCACGTATCGTCGGCTGCCGGCAGGCCTGGGCAGGCAATGTGCGGGCAGCCCGCCTGCAGGCTGCGCAACCAGTCGCCCAGTTGTGCCGAGCCCTGCAGCGGCAAGCCACCACCGAGCAGATAGCCGAGCGCTGAACGGTGCAACTGCGAGCTTTTCTGGTTGCCACGCTTGAGGTCGGCAACACCCAGCCAGCACGCATGCTGGGCACGTGTCAGGGCTACATAAAGCAGGCGCAAGTCTTCGGCCAGGCGCTCGTCATCGGCCAGGGCTATCTGTGCCTGGTCGGGGGTGAGTGTCAGCTGCGCATTGCCCTGGCTGTCGTGCCAGGCCAACGGCAGGCGGCTACCGTCCACCGGCTTGCTGGTGCAGATGAACGGCAGGTAGACCAAGGGGTATTCAAGGCCCTTGGATTTGTGAATGGTCACGACCTTGACCAGTTGCTCATCGCTTTCAAGGCGCAGGATCTGTTCTTCACCGGCCTGGCCGGAGCTCGCCAGGTGCTCGGCCAGATGGCGGATCAAGGCCTGTTCGCCATCCAGTTCGCCGGCCGCTTGCTGCAGCAGTTCGGCCAGGTGCAGCAGGTTGGTCAGCACCCGCTCGCCATCACTGCGGGCAATGAGCGTGCGCGGCAACTGGAAGTCGTGCAGCAGGTGGCGCAACATCGGCAGTACGCCTTGGCGCTGCCAGGTGTCACGGTAACGGCGAAAACGCATCACCCAATCTTCCCAGACCCGCTCGTCCTGGTTCAGCTGGTCCAGCTCGGCCAGTGACAGCTCCAGTGTCAGGCTGGCCAACGCGGCCTTGAGCAGGCGCTCGGAGTCCGGTTCGGCGCAGGCCTTGAGCCAGGCCAGCAGGTCATGTGCCTCCTGGGCGGCGAACACCGAGTCCTTGTCGGAAAGGTAGACGCTGCGCACATCACGGGCCGCCAACTCGGCACGCACCAACTGCGCCTCATGGCCATCACGCACCAGGATGGCGATGTCGGACGGCAGGCATGGCCGAAGTTCGCCGTCAGCCTTGCGCAAACCGCTGACGCCACGCTGCGCGCCATTGAGCAGGGCGACGATGTGGCTGGCGCAACTGGCTGCCATTTGCTGACGGTAAAGTGTGCTGGAAACGGGGTCTTCGCTTTCCAGCTGCCAGCATTGCAGGGCCGCGGCGGCCTCGCCGTCGATCAGCAGGCGTTCGCTGCGGCCCTTGGCACGCACATCGATGAACGGCAGCGGGTTGTCATCAGCCTCGCGGAACAGGAACGCGCCGCGCCCTTGTTCACGTGCTTCGGCCTGCAGGAACACCCGGTTGACCGCGGCCACCATCGCCTCGCTGGAGCGGTAGTTGGTGTCCAGGCTGTGCAGCCGGCCGGCGGTGGCGCGCCGGGCGGACAGGTAGGTGTAGATGTCGGCACCGCGGAAGGCATAAATCGCCTGCTTGGGGTCGCCGATCATGAACAGGCCGGTTTCTGCGCGGTTTTCGCTGATGCAGTAGATGCGCTCGAAGATCCCGTACTGCACCGGGTCGGTATCCTGGAATTCGTCGATCAGCGCGACCGGGAACTGTTCGCGGATCAAGCTGGCCAGGCGCTCACCGGCTTCACTGGCCAGCGCGTGCTGCAGGCGCAGCAGCATGTCGTCGAAACCCATCTCGGCGCGGCGGCGTTTTTCTACCTCGAAACGTGCCGAGACCCAGGCGGCGGCGTGCTCGAGCAAGCGTGCATCGGGGCTGGCCAGGGCCTGCAGCTGTTGCGGCAGGCCTTGCATGGCCTCCAAGGCCGGGTGAGCTGGCGGCTCGCCAACCTTCCACGCTTCAGCCATGCCGGCGGGGGTCAGGCGGGTGAAGCCGGTACCCAGGTCGAGCTCGACGACCTGCTCATCACTCGCCCAGGCACGCAGTTTTTCGAACCACGGCTCGAAGAAGCGTGCCTGCAGCTTGCGCCCGTCAGCCTGCTTGGCGGCGACGGCATCGCGGCAAATTTGCTGCAACTCGTCCGCCCACTTCACCCATGGCGCTTTCAACAGACACAGCTGGTCGACGCGCTGTTGCAGTGCGGTATCGATCAGTGCCTGCGGCTCGTGCTCATCCTGCTGTGCACGGACGCGGCCGAACAGCGGGCGGATACGCGGCAGCAACGCGTCGGGGCTGCCCCAGTGGCTGCGCACCCAGGCCAGTGCGTCGCCCTGCATGCCGTAGCAGAACCGTCGCCAGTAATCGCGCATGACCTGGCCGAGCAACTCGCTGTGGTCGGTTTCGAGGCTCTGGGTGAACAGGCTGCCGCTGTCGAAGGCATGCTCGCGGAGCATGCGCTGACACCAGCCGTGAATGGTCGAAACGGCCGCTTCGTCCATCCATTGCACCGCCACTTCCAGGCGATTGGCGCAGCGTGCCCAGTGCTCTTCGGGGTAATCGTCACGCAACTGGTGCAGCAGCGGGTCCGCCTCTGGCAGCTCACTGCGGAAGAACCGCGCAGCCTCGGCCAGGCGCGCGCGAATACGCTCGCGCAGCTCTTTGGTGGCGGCATCGGTGAAGGTCACCACGAGGATCTGTGGCGGCAACAACTCACGACCAAAGCCTTGCTCACCGCCATGGCCGAGGATCAGCCGCAAGTAGAGTGCGGAAATGGTGAAGGTCTTGCCGGTGCCCGCACTGGCTTCGATCAGTTGGCTGCCGTGCAGGGGGAAACTCAGTGCCAGGGGACGGTCCTGGGTCATGCGCCACTCTCCGGATTGCCCAAGGTCTGCCAGGCTGCGCTGAATAACGGGCGGTACAAGGTTTCGCACCAGCCTTCAAAGGTTTCGTCGGCACTGAGCGCAGCGAAGTCGCGGAACTGTCTGGCAAGTGCCACGCTTTCGCTGCGCTCGCCGAAGCTGGTGCGGCCGTCGCCTTCGTAGGCACGGGTGGCGGCGGCGCGTGCTTTGTCAGGGTCGTCCTGGGCCAGCCAGGCAAACGCGGTCTTGGCAGCAACCGGCAGCGGTGCATTCATTGCAGCCTGGCGTGATACCAGCAGATGGCCGAGCTGTTCCGCGGCTTCGGGCTGCGGCAGCGGTGGCAGCAACAGGGTGATGTCACTGGCCAGCAGCGCGCTGTGCAATGGATACCCTGCAGCACAGGCCGCCAGGTGCATGACCCAGCTGGCGATCAAACGGTGCCATTTGAGGCTGTTGCGCCCCGCATTGATGGTGTTTGGCACCGTGGTGATGCTCAACAGGCTTTCATCTGCGCCCTGGTACACCCTGCCAAGCCAGCCCTCGAGGCGGTGGCTGCCATGCTCGAAATGGATCGGCAGCGCGCCCTCGACCACATCGGGCCAGCGTTGTAGCAACTGGCGGTGGCGCTGCAGCAGGTCGGGCAGGGGTTGAATTAGCTCGGCCTGCAGCAGCTCGCCAAACCCGGCCAGCGGTAGCATGCCGCAAGCCTGCAGGCGGCGCGCTTGGGCGGTTAACGCTTGCTCGGCATTTTCCGGATCGGCCAGGGCGGCACCCAGCAGGCTTTCACTGGCGCTGTAACGCTGCAGCGCATCGAGGACGAACGGCTCTTCATCCGGCGTGGGGGCTTCCAGTGCCTCGAAGTACACCTTCAAACGCTGACTGAAGAAATGCCGCACCGGGTGGCGCAGAAAGTCCTGCAACTGGGCCAGGGTCAGCGCTTCATCGTTGTTGTACGAAGACAAGCCGGGTTGGGGCTGGTTAACCTCATCGGCTTGCTGGTGTAGCAGTTGCCACTCATGGGCATAACTGAACAACCCACTGCCTTTCTGGAAATACCGTGGGCTGAAAGGTTGCAGTGGGTGTTCCTGAGTCAGCGCATGCAACAACTGTTCGCCTGCCTGCGGGCCTTCTCCACCACCGGCCACACGCCAGCCGCCGGACAGGTGATCGCGCAACTGGCCGATGAGCACAGATGCCGGGCGCTCGCTGTTGTCGCGGATGCTCCGGCCTACCCAGCTGATGTACAGCTGGTCGCGTGCCGACAGCAGTGCCTCGAGCAGCAGGTACCGGTCGTCCTCACGGCGTGAGCGATCACCAGGGCGGTAGTCGCTGGCCATCAGGTCGAAATCCAGCGGCTGCTGGGCGCGTGGGTAGTCCCCATCGTTCATGCCCAGCAGGCAGACGACCCGGAACGGGATGGCTCGCATCGGCATCAGCGTGCAGAAGTTTACCGAACCCGCAAGAAAACGCTGGGACAGCTTGCCCTGGTCGAGGCCCGACAGCCACGCCTCACGGATCACAGTTAGGGGTAACAGGTCCTGCAAGCCAACGGTCTCGCAGACTTCCAGCCAGCTATCGCGAAGCTCCTGCAGTTGCATCAGCAGGAACTCGTCATGTTCATCCTCCGCCAGGAAGAACACCTGCAACAACGCATTCAGGCGCTCTCCCCACTCAGCCGCCGTGGCAGGCTGGGACAAGGCGTGGTTGGCCACATCGAGGGCGTCGAGCAAGGCTACCAGCGGGCCGATCAGGGCAGCATCCAGCCCACCGATTTCGTCGTAAGGCTCGATGCCGTCACACCGCTCGCCCATGCCGACGGCATAACCCAGCAGCATGCGTCGCAGGCCGAAACGCCAACTGTTCTGCTCCAGGCCTTCGGGCAGGCCGAGCGTGGCCCGCTGCTCGGCATTCAGGCCCCACCGTATACCCGCGCCTTCGATCCAGCGGTGCAGGGTTGGCAGATCGCTTTCGCGAATGCCAAAACGTGCGCGCACTGCCGGAACGTCGAGCAGGTCGAGCACTTCGCTGACGGCGAAACGGCTGTCTGGCAGCTTGAGCAGGTGTTCAAGGGCAATCAGCAGCGGATCGCGGCCACGCTGGCCCTGGTCGGTCAGGGTAAAGGGGATATAGCGCGGGTCGTGGCGCTGCAACTGGCCGAATACGGCGCGGATATGCGGTGCGTAGGTGTCGATCGCGGGCAGCATGACGATGACGTCACGCGGGCGCAGCGTGGGGTCGGCACTGAAGCGGGCCAACAATTGATCGTGCAGGATCTCCACTTCACGCTGTGGGCTGTGAGCGATGTGAAAGCGTACCGAGCGGTCTTTGCCGAGGTCGATCTCTGGCCACAGCTCGCGTGTTTCGGCAAGGGGGCGCAGTTCGAGGATATCGTCCTGCAGCTGGTTGAGCAGGGTCTTCGGCTCGCTTTCGCTGAACAGGTCGATGCGCCCGTCGCTGAAGACACCCTGATAGCTGCCAGGGTCGTCATAACTGTCGAGCAGGTTGATGTAGTCGCGGCCCTGCTTGCCCCAAGCGGCCAGCAAAGGGTGGGCGTGCTGATGCAATGACTCGTCATCCAGGTGCAAAGGCATGCCTTGCTTGCGCTGCTGGCGTTTGTACTGGTGGCGCAGCAAGTCCTTGTCGGCAACGATGTCGGCCCAGTGATGGCGGCACGGGTTGTGTACGCACAAAAGCACCTGGCTGAAACGCGCGAGGCCGGCGAGCGCCTCCAGCGCCTGGGCAGGCAACGAGGAGATACCGAACACGATCACCCGCGATGGCAAGCCGGCAGGTGGCTGCTCAAGGCTGTTGATACGCTCGATGAAACGCTGATGCACCCCTGCCCGGCTCTGAGCCATGCCCTGCTCGCCGACATCTTCAAGCAGCGCACGCCATAGTTCGGCCTGCCAGCGGTTACCGACAGCCAGCAGTTTACGTTCGCCACGAGCCGTATTGAGGATGTGCTCGCCGGCAGCCCAATCCTTGAGCCAGTCGGCACGGTAGACCTGGTACTGGTCGAACAGGTCAGCCAGACGTTCTGCCAGTTGATAGCGTTTGCGCAGGTCGCCGTCATCGGTGAGAAAGCGGCGCAGCGGTTCAAAATGGGGGCGCTCGATCAGTGCTGGCAGCAGCCGCATGAGGCGCCAGGTCAGCGGCGCCTTGTCCAGCAGAGAGACCTCGGGGATCTCGTCACGGCCCAGCACCTTTCTGTAAAGCTGCCACATGAAGCTGCCCGGCAACTGCACTTCGATGGCGGCGGCAATGCCGCAGCCGCCTTGGTCATCTTCCAGCGGGTCTTCGGCCAGGGCCAACTTGAGCCACTGGGCGATGCCGTTGCTCTGAACCAAGGCGATTTCGTTTTCCAGCGGTGCCAGCGGATAGCGGCGCATCCAACTCACCACCAGGCTGCGCAAATCGTCCAGGCGATTGCCGTGCACGATCATGAAGCCGGGATGTAATGAGGTGGGCTTGGCCATTGAGGGTTCTCTGGAATGCGCTGGGAGCTGGTAGGGAACGATATCACGGCTGGCTGCCGAGTCCGGACTCAGTAAAATCCAGAAAAGACAAAACCCCTACCTGCTCGCGCAGATAGGGGTTTTGCGAAATGAATCTTGACGATGACCTACTCTCACATGGGGAAACCCCACACTACCATCGGCGATGCATCGTTTCACTACTGAGTTCGGGATGGGATCAGGTGGTTCCAATGCTCTATGGTCGTCAAGAAATTCGGTAGCCAGAATGTCCAGATGGACAGCCCAGCGAATTCGGATATGTGATCTGTGTGATGTGCGTTCGAACTTTCGGTTCGTTTCGTCTTCACCACCGCAATCTGCGCTAGCAAATTGCTTGGGTGTTATATGGTCAAGCCTCACGGGCAATTAGTATTGGTTAGCTCAACGCCTCACAGCGCTTACACACCCAACCTATCAACGTCGTAGTCTTCGACGGCCCTTTAGGG
>NZ_JBDFPP010000007.1:0-218079 GCF_039672635.1 Pseudomonas sp. P39-UII1 | reverse complement strand
CAATCTGATCAACCACCGCCAATTTAAAAGACAGTGAGTAATCTCGCTGTGTGCGCTTTACACCTTGCTCCATCTGACTCTCCGGAAATTCGGGATGGGAGGTGTAAACCTTATTCAGGACGGGACACTGTTACGAAAAAGGCGACCCGAAGGTCGCCTTTTCAGCACAGGCCTGACTCAGAAATCGTCTTCGACCTCGCCATCCTTCACCTTGAACTCACGGTTCTGCAGGTAGGCGTTGCGAATGAAGATGTATTTGTCACCCTGAATCAGCTTTTCAGCGGACAGCAGGCTGGCGCGTGTATCGACGATATCCAGGGCGAAGATCGAGTTGCGGGTCGGCACGTGGTCGATGTAGCGGTACGGCTTGGTGTAGCTGTCCGGGTACTTGGCCAGGCCGTCACGCACGGTGCTCGGGCCAAGCAGCGGGATGACCACGTACGGGCCGCTGGGTACGCCCCAATAGCCGAGGGTCTGGCCGAAGTCTTCGTCGCTGCGCTGCAGGCCCATCTTGGTGCCCACATCGAAGAAACCGCCGAGGCCGAAGGTGGTGTTGACGATCAGCCGCGCCGTGTCCACGCCCGCCGCATGCGGTTTGAGCTGCAGCACGTTGTTGGCCAGGTTGGTGACATCGCCCAGGTTGCGGAAGACGTTGTGGATACCATCCTCGAGGAACTGGGGAGTTACTGCCTGGTAGCCCTGCGCCAATGGCTTGAGGGCATAGGTGTCGAGGATATCGTTGAAACGGAAGATCGGCCGGTTGACCGTCTCCCAGGGATCCTCCTCGGTGGCTGCCTGGGTGGCTGCCACGGGTGCCAGCAGCAAGCTGGCACAGACACAGGCCTGGGTGACTCGCTCGATCACACCGGCACCGATCCTACGCATAGATGTTTCTCCATCGAATTTCTCGGCCGCAAGCGCAACAGGTACGCCGCTGGTAAGGCGGCAGTATAGAGGCTTGCGGGCTGATAAACAGCTTTACAAATTTTTGCTCAATATTTTGTGAACATGTGTTGAGCGTCATAGGCCCGTAACAATGACCGCATAGCCTGCGAAATATTTCAGGGAAGTTGCCATGCACGATGCGCCCGCCTTCACCGCTGTGCTGTTCGGCCTGCGCGGTTGCCTGGTCCAGGCCGCCAGCGGCAGCCCCCTGCCCGCCCCCGGGGCCCTCGACACCCTCGCCTGCCTGCGCCGCCGGCAGGTGCCGTGCATCTGGCTCGACGACCTGAGCAGCACCCAGGGCAAACGCCTGGCCAGCGTGCTACCCGACTGGTTGCCGGGGCACGTGGCCAATGGCGTGCGCTGGCCGGCGCCGAACGCCTGCTGGCAGGCACTGATGGCAATCGACAGCCGATGCCTGGACGGCTGCGTACTGGTCAGCGGTGAACCGCGCCTGCTGCAGTCGGGCCTGAACGCCGGTTTGTGGACCATTGGCCTGGCTGCCTGCAGCCCATCCTGTGACCTCGGCTCGCAGGCGTGGCAAGGCATGAGCCAACAGGAACAAGAGCTGGCCCGCGGCAAGGCCACGCTGGAGCTGTTCCGCCTGGGCGTGCACTCGGTGATCGACCACCTCGAAGCGCTGGACACCTGCCTGACCGACATTGCCTTGCGCCGGCGCAAAGGTGAAAAACCCTGACACAGCACCCTTGATGCGGATCATGCAAAGCACCGGCGAGTGGATTACGCTGAAGACAGGCACGAACCTTTGCCGCTTCGCTGAGGTCCATGCCTTGCCAAGCCATTGATGGAGAACAACCAATGCCTGCCCGCGAATTGCAAGAGCGCCTGAACAGCTTGCGCGAGCAACTGGATCGAAACGTACCGCTTACCGATGAAGAACTGGCCGCGCTACACGAGGAAGCCAGGCAGATCGAGGCGCAACTGAAGCTTGAAGAAGCCACGCCGGACAACAACGTGGTGGACGGTGTCAACCTGGCCATAGAGCGCTTCGAGGCCGACCACCCGGACCTGACCGCAACCCTGCGCAGCATTGTCAACTCGCTGCACAGCATGGGCATCTGACGATAGCTGGGGCCGCTTCACGGCCCTTACGCGACACAAGGCCGCTCCCACAGGTTAGGCACTGCTCGGTGTACCTGTGGGAGCGGGCTTGCCCCGCGAATGGGCCGAGAAACGGCCCAGTGATGTCAGAACTACTGCCGCACCAGACGCACATTCTCAGGGTTTATCGCCGCTGTGCTGCGGTACGGGTTGATATCCAGCCCACCCCGGCGCACATACCGCGCGTACACGGTCAGATGCTCAGGCTGCAGCAGGTTTTTCAAGTCCAGGTAGATCCGCTCCACGCACTGCTCGTGGAAGTCGGCATGCTGGCGGAAGCTGATCAGGTAAGTCAGCAGGCTGGCAGGGTCCAGCGCCCGGCCCTTGTACTCGACCACCACGCTGCCCCAGTCTGGCTGGCCTGTCACCGGGCAGTTGGACTTGAGCAGGTGGCTGTGCAGGGTTTCTTCCACTACACGTTCCGGGTCGCAGCGCAGCAGCTCGGGCTGTGGCTGTTCGTAGTTGCTGATGGCCACGTCCAGCGCATCGATGCACTGCCCTGGCAGCGCCACGACACCCTGCGCCTCCACCTCTGCCAACGTACGCACCTTCACACCCACCGGCTTGCCGGCAGCCGCCGACAAATCCTTTTCAAGGCAAGCCTGCAGCTCAGCGATGGAAGCGAACGCAGTCTGGTTCAAGGAGTTGAGGTAGAGCTTGAACGACTTCGACTCGATGATGTTCGGCGAATCGGCAGGGATGGCGAACTCACCGATCGCCACCACCGGCTTGCCCGACGGCAGCAGCCAGGACAGTTCGAAGCAGTTCCAGTAATCCACGCCTTGCCACGGCAGAGTCTGGGCGGTAACGCCCAGCTCGGCCCACTTGGCCGTGCGCGGGATCGGGAACAGCAGCGAGGGCGTGTAGGTGGCGATGTACTCGCTGGACTTGCCCAGCGGGGAATGTTCGGCGGCGGGATGCATGCAAACTGACCTGAAGGTTTGGAAATGCCCTTAGTCTACCGTTTTTACACCCCGCCTTGCAGCGCAAGTCACTCGATGGTCAGCGGCCCGACCATGCCAGCCTGATAATGCCCCGGCACGTTGCAGGCGAACTCGATGGGCGCCGACTGGCGGAAGGTCCAGGTCAGCTCGGCACGCTGGCCGGGCTGCACCAGCACGGTGTTGCCAGCGTCATGGCCGTGATCACCGTGGTTCATCTGGCCGTGGTCCATGCCATCGTGGTTCATGCCGGCAGTGAACAGTTTGCCCTGCATGGCGACCATTTCTTTCTGGTGCTCGGCGTGCATGGCCTTGTCGCCCAGGTTGAATTCGTGGGGCAGCTGGCCTTTGTTGATCAGGACAAAGCGCACGGTCTCACCGGCCTTGACCTTGAGGCTCTGGGGCTCGAAGGCGATGTCCTTCAACACCACCTCGACCGTGCGGGTGGCCTTCGCCGCCGGGGCTGGCTCGCCAAAGGCGAAGCTTTTGCCACCGTCTGCGAGGCTGGGCAGGCTGACCAGGGCAAGGGCGGCGGCGATGAACAGGTGTTTCATGATGACTCCAGTACTTACAGCAGGGATGAGGCCACTTTAGAAAGCGCTGACTGGCAGCTGACTGACGGGAAGATTACAACTTTGTCAGCTTGGCCGGCGGCTGGGATAGTCACGTATCATTTCAGCCATCACACCGTACCTGTGGGCATTGCATGAAACTGCTGATCGTCGAAGACCAGGCCCGCACCGGCCAGTACCTGAGCCAGGGCCTCAGTGAAGCGGGCTTTGCCACCGAACTGGCTACCGACGGCGAAACCGGCCAGCACCTGGCCCTGAGCGGCGATCACGACCTGCTGATCCTCGACGTGATGCTGCCAGGCCGTGATGGCTGGCAGATCCTCAAGGCCGTGCGCCAGGCCGGCCTGGACACGCCGGTGCTGTTCCTCACCGCGCGCGACGCCGTCGAGGACCGCGTGCACGGCCTGGAGCTGGGCGCCGACGACTACCTGGTCAAACCGTTTGCCTTTTCCGAATTGCTGGCCCGGGTCCGCAGCCTGCTGCGCCGCGGTGCCAGCCCCAGCCAGGACACTACCTTGGCACTGGCCGACATACGCCTGGACCTGATCCGCCGCCGCGCCGAGCGCGCAGGCCAGCGCATCGACCTTACCGCCAAAGAGTTCGCCCTGCTCGAATTGCTGCTGCGCCGCCAGGGCGAAGTCCTGCCCAAGTCGCTGATCGCCTCGCAGGTGTGGGACATGAATTTCGACAGCGACACCAACGTCATCGAGGTCGCCATCCGCCGCTTGCGCCTGAAAATCGATGACCCGCACCCCAACAAGTTGATCCACACCGTGCGCGGCATGGGCTATGTACTCGAAGAGCGCAACGACTGATGCGCAGGCTTTCCCTCGGCAGCCGCCTGGCACTGCTGTTCGCCGCCTGTACCGCCGCCGTTTCGCTCGGTGCCGGGCTGCTGTTCAACCGCGGCAGCGAGCAGCACTTCATCGAACTCGACCAGCAATTGCTCGAATCGCGCCTGTCGCTGCTGCGTAGCCAACTCTCCGGGCTGGAACGCCAAAGCGACCTGCAAACCCTGCTGCCAGCCCTGCGCAACGAGCTCAGCCACCAGGCCGACCTGGCCTTGCGCATCACCGGCAACGATGGCCGCGCATGGTACGCCAGCCGCAACGCATTGCCCGATGCCCCCACCGCCACCGGCCTGGCGACTGTGCATGCGGGCGGCGTCGACTACCGCAGCCTGGCTGTGCGGCTGAACCCTGAGGCCCGGCTGACCCTGTTTCTCGACATCACCCACCATCAGCATTTTCTGCAGGGCATGCAGCGCCTGATCTGGTTGACGGTGGGCCTGTCGGCACTGGCCACGGCGCTGCTGGGTGCCTGGGCCGCACGCCGCGGGCTCCAGCCGTTGCGGCAGATGGGCCAGGTGGCTGCCAGCGTTTCGGCGCGCTCGCTGACCACACGCCTGCCCGTCGCACAGATGCCCGAAGAGCTGGCAGCGCTGGCCAGCACCGTGAATGCGATGCTGCAGCGCCTGGAAGACGCCTTTCAGCGCCTTTCGGCGTTTTCCGCCGACATCGCCCATGAACTGCGCACGCCGCTCTCAAACCTGCTGACCCACACCCAGGTCACCCTCACCCGCCCGCGCAGCCTGGAAGACTACCGCGAGGCCCTGCATGGCAACCTGGAAGAACTGCAAGGGATGGCGCAGATGATCAACGACATGTTGTTCCTGGCCAAGGCTGACCATGGCCTGCTGGTGCCTGGGCAGGCGGCGCTGGCGTTGCACGACGAGGTCGATGCATTGCTCGAGTACTACGCACCGCTGGCCGAAGAGGGCGCGGTAGCGCTGGTGCGCGAAGGTGAAGCGACGCTGCAGGGCGACCGGCACATGCTGCGCAGGGCGCTGTCCAACCTGCTGGACAACGCCCTGCGGTTTACGCCAGCGGGCGGGGAAATACGCGTGACGCTGGCGCCTGGGTCAAGCATCTGCGTGGCCAATACCGGCATGCCGATTGAGCCTGCTGCATTGCCTCGGCTGTTTGATCGGTTTTACCGGGTGGACCCGTCGCGGCGGGAAGGCTGCAGCGAACATGCGGGGCTCGGGTTGGCGATTACCCGCTCGATCATCCAGGCCCATGGTGGGAGTATCCGGGCGGAGTGTGGGGGCGGCTGGACGCGGTTCTTGATTGAGTTCAGCGAAAATCTTTAGATCGCGGGGCTGCTTTGCAGCCCATCGCCGGCAAGCCAGCTCCTACAGGTACAGCAGCGCCATCAAGTGCTGCACCGTACCTGTGGGAGCCGGCTTGCCGGCGATGGGGCCGGCAATGACGCTTCAGACCGCCAGCCCGATCGCCGGCTGCACCTGCGAAGCCCGATACGCAGGATAAATGGTCGCCAGGAAGCTCATCACCAACCCCGCCGTACAGATGATCGCCACATCCCCCCACTGCAGCTCGGAGGGCAGGCTGCTGATGAAGTACACATCCGACGTGAAGATATGCTGCCCGCTCACCCGCTCCAGCCAGCCGACAATCTGGCTGACATTGAACGCGGCTATCACCCCGAGCACACCACCAATCAAGGTACCGACAATGCCGATCAGGCTGCCCTGGACCATGAAGGTACCCATGATCTGTGCCGGCGTGGCCCCCAGGGTGCGCAGGATGGCGATGTCCGGCCCCTTGTCGTTCACCACCATCACCAGGGTGGCGATGATGTTGAATGCCGCCACGGCGATGATCATCATCAGCAACAGGCCGATCATGGTCTTTTCCATCTTCATGGCGCTGAACAGGCTGCCCTGGGTGTGCGACCAGTCATCGGCACGGTAGGCATCACCCAGCCCGGCCGCGATGGCCTTGGACACCTGTGGCGCGGCATACAGATCATGCAGTTTCAGGCGCACGCCCTGCACCTGGCCCGGTGCCCAACGCTGCATCTCGCCGGCGTCGGCCACATGCATGTACGCCTGCGAGCCATCCAGCTCGGCGCCCACCTTGAAGATACCGACCACCGTCAGGCGCTGCATGCGCGGGGTGATACCGCCCGGCTCCTTGCTGATTTCCGGCACGATCAGGGTCAGCTTGTCACCGGTATTGAGGCGGAACCGCCGCGCGGTCAGCTCGCCGATGACCACGCCGTATTCACCCGGCTGCAGGGCCTGCAGGCGCCCCTGGACGATGTGCTGGCCAACGATCGAGACGTTGCCCTCCTCGGCCGGGTCGATGCCGCTGACCTGTATCGGCTGCATGGCGCCCTTGTAGGAGAGCATGCCCTCCATCTCGGTGATCGGCGCGGCGGCCCCAACCGCTGGGTTCTGCAGGGCGGCGTCAGCGGCCTTGCGCCAGTCGTCCAGCGGCTGCACACCGAGGATGCTGGCATGCGGCACCAGGCCGAGGATGCGCGAGCTCATTTCGCGCTGGAAGCCGTTCATCACCGACAGCACCACGATCATCGCCAGCACGCCCAGCGACAGGCCGATCATCGAGGTCATCGAGATGAACGAGATGAAATGGTTGCGGCGCTTGGCACGGGTGTAGCGCGCACCGATGAACAAGGGCAAGGGTCTGAACATGTAAAACACCCAATGAAAGAGTTGCGGGGCGGCTCAGGCCACCCCGTGCAAGCGGCTCAGATCGCCACCAGGTGACCGTCG
This sequence comes from Pseudomonas sp. P39-UII1, assembly GCF_039672635.1. NCBI lineage: Bacteria > Pseudomonadati > Pseudomonadota > Gammaproteobacteria > Pseudomonadales > Pseudomonadaceae > Pseudomonas > Pseudomonas sp. P39-UII1. The sequence continues at coordinate 210,904 of NZ_JBDFPP010000007.1, read as the reverse complement.
TCGAGTTTCAGCACGCGGTCCATCTGGCGCGCCAGGTTGAGGTCGTGGGTCACCACCAGGAACGCCGTGCGCGAAGAGCTGGAAAGCTCCTGCATCAGCTCCTGGATACCCTGGGCGGTGTGGTGGTCGAGGTTGCCGGTCGGCTCGTCGAGCATCACCAGGCCCGGGCGGTTGACCAGCGCACGGGCAATCGCCACGCGCTGGCGCTCACCGCCGGACAGCTCGGCAGGCTTGTGGTGCAGGCGGTGGCCCAGGCCCACACGCTCCAGCAGTGCTTGTGCGCGCTCGCGGGCTTCGGGGATGGCGGTGCGGCCGATCAGCAGTGGCATGCACACGTTCTCCATCGCGGTGAACTCGGGCAGCAGGTGGTGGAACTGGTAAACGAAGCCCAGCTCACGGTTGCGCAGCAGGCCGCGCGCGCGCTCGCCCAGTGCCGACAACTCTTCGCCGGCCAGCCAGACGCTGCCCTGGGTCGGCCGGTCGAGGCCGCCCAGCAGGTTGAGCAAGGTACTCTTGCCCGAGCCCGAACTGCCAACGATGGCCACCCGCTCACCGGCGTGCAGCTCAAGGTTGAGCCCGGACAGCACCTTCACCGACTCCGGGCCCTCGTCGTAGGACTTGCCCAGGTTGCGGCAGCTCAGAACGGCTTTATCACTCATGCGCGACTCACTCATAACGTAGCGCCTCTGCAGGCTGGGTGCGCGCCGCACGCCAGGCCGGGTACAGGGTGGCGAAGAAACTCAGGACCAGCGCCGCACCGCAGACCATGTACACGTCCTGGGACTGGATCTGCGACGGCAGGTAATCGATGAAATACACGTCGGCGTTGAGGAATTTGTGCCCGATCAGCTTCTCGATGCCGGCGATCGCTGCGCTGACATTGAGCGCGGCGACAATGCCGACCACAGCGCCGATCAGTGTGCCAATCACCCCGATCACCGTCCCCTGAACCATGAAGATGGCCATGATCTGCCCAGGTGTGGCGCCCAGGGTTCGCAGGATGGCGATGTCACCGCGCTTGTCGTTGACCACCATCACCAGGGTGGAAATGATGTTGAACGCCGCCACCGCGACGATCAGCAACAGCAGCAGGCCGATCATGGCCTTCTCCATGCGGATCGCCTGGTAGAGGTTGCCGTGGGTACGGGTCCAGTCGCGGCTGTAGTACTCCTGTTCGCCCAGCTGCTGGGCGATGCTCCAGGCCACACGCGGCGCCTGGAACAGGTCGTCGAACTTCAGGCGCAGGCCCTGCACCTGGTCCGGCTTCCAGCGGTGCAGGCGGGACAGGTCGGCGATGTTGGTCAGGCCCAGGTAGCCGTCGATTTCGCCAGCACCGACGTGGAAGGTGCCCACCACGGTAAAGCGCTTCATGCGTGGGAACATGCCGGCCGGCGTAACGCTGACTTCCGGGGCGACGAAGGTCAGCTTGTCGCCGATGGCCACCCCCAGCTTGGCGGCGGCCTTGTCGCCGATCATGATGCCCCACTCGCCCGGCGCCAGCTGGTCGAGGCGGCCTTGCTGGATGAAGTTGTCGATGATCGACACCTCACGTTCGCGGGCCGGGTCGATGCCGTTGAGCAGCACCTTCTGCACCTTGCCGTCATGGGTCAGCAGGCCCTGCATCTGGGTGTAGGGCGCTACCGCCAGCACTTGCGGATTCTGCTTTACTTGTTGAGCAAGGGCGGGCCAGTCGTTGATCGGCTGGCCGCTCTCGAGCGTGGCGTGAGGGACCATGCCGAGCACGCGGGTACGCATCTCGTGGTCGAAACCGTTCATCACCGAGAGCACCACGATCATCACCACCACGCCCAGGGCGAGGCCGATCATCGAGGTCAGGGATATGAACGAGACGAAGTGGTTACGGCGCTTGGCACGGGTGTAACGCGTACCGATGAATGCGAAAAGAGGTCTGAACATGTCGGGGCTTGTTCGGATGAAAGGGAACGTCCTTGTGGCGAGGCGCCTGTGGCGGCTTTACACTCGGACCACCGCCGCTACCATGGGTTCGCCATGACGACATTAGACGAAGAAGATCGCCGCGAATACTACCGCATCGAAGATCGGATCGCACTGGAAATCAGCCCCTTGAGCGCGGCCGAAGCCCTTGAGCCAGAACTGTTGCAGGATGATTCGCCGTTGTTCAACCTGCTCAGCGAGCTGCACCTGTCCGACTTCGAGTCGCAGCACCTGCTGCGCCAGCTGAGCGACAAGGACCGCACACTGGCTGCGTTTCTGCGGGCACAGAGCAAGCGCCTGGACCTGCTCAGCGCAGTGGTCGCGCAAACCTTGCTCGGCGAGATCGGCCAGCCGCAACGAGTGATCATCTCCGAAGGCGGCATCGAGTTCGCGCAGCGTCAGCAGATCGCCCCCGGCACCCGGGTCAAGGTGAAGATGGTGCTGATGCCCCGCGCCCACGGTTTGCTGCTGCGCGGCAAGGTCACCCACTGCGACCCGCAGCCCGACGGCAGTTTCGAACTGGGCACCGAATTCACCGACATGACCGACGCCCAGCGCCAGTTGCTGGCCCGCTACATCCTGCAGCGCCAACAGCAGCAACGGCGCCAGCAGTTGGAACAGAGCGACCCCGCCCCCTGAGCCTTTTCATTCTTGACCTGAAGGAACGAACGTGACCCTTATCTATGGCCACCGCGGCGCCAAGGGCGAAGCGCCCGAGAACACCCTGCACAGCTTCCGCCAGTGCCTGTCCCACGGCGTCAACCGCTGCGAACTGGACCTGCACCTGTCGGCCGACAACGAGCTGATGGTCATTCACGACCCTAGCCTCAAACGCACCACCGGAAGGCGTGGCAAGGTCGTCGAACACCCCGCTGCCGACCTGGTCACCTACGACGCACGCAAGGGCGGCCCGGGCCATGTGCAGCCCTGCCCTATCCCACGGCTGGAAGAACTGTTCGAAAAATGCGCCTTCGAGCACTGGCAGCTGGAGGTCAAGAGTGCCTCGCGCACCCGCGCCGCCACCACCGTGTTGGCCATCCGCGAACTGGCCCAGCAGTACGGCCTGTTGGACAAAGTGACCATCACCTCGAGTTCACGGGAAGTACTGGGCGCCGCGCTGGAGCTGGTGCCGGACGTGAAGCGCGGGCTGGTCGCCGAGTACGCCTGGCTCGACCCGCTGAAGGTCGCGCAGAACTACGGCTGCGAGCTGCTGGCATTGAACTGGACACTGTGCACCCCCGAGCGCCTGCTCAAAGCGCAGGGCCAGGGTTTGCATGTGTCGGTATGGACGGTCAACGAACCGGCACTGATGCGCCGGCTCGCTGATTTTGGCGTGGACAGCCTGATTACAGACTTTCCCGGTTTGGCCAAGACCACCCTCGGGTAGGGCTGAAATCGGTCTCCCCGACCGGCTCAGGCCACCGGCCGGAGCCGCTTAAAAAAGCCGGTTCAGGCCGTCGTAGGCAGCTACCCGATAGGCTTCGGCCATGGTCGGGTAGTTGAACGTGGTGTTGACGAAGTACTTCAGGTTATTCAGCTCGCCCGGCTGGTTCATGATCGCCTGGCCGATATGGACGATTTCCGAAGCCTGGTAGCCGAAGCAGTGCACGCCAAGGATTTCCAGGGTTTCGCGGTGGAACAGGATTTTCAGCATGCCTTGCGGCTCGCCGGCAATCTGCGCACGCGCCATGCTCTTGAAGAACGCCTTGCCCACTTCGTACGGCACCTTGGCCTGGGTCAGCTCCTGCTCGTTCTTGCCGATCGAGCTGATCTCCGGAATCGTGTAGATACCGGTCGGCACGTCGTTGACGAAGCGCCAGCTGCCGTTGTCGACAATGCTACCGGCCGCCGAACGGCCCTGGTCGTGGGCGGCACTGGCCAGGCTTGGCCAGCCGATCACGTCACCGGCGCCGTAGATATTCGGCACGGCGGTGCGGTAGGCCTCGTCGACTTCGATCTGGCCACGGCTGTTGACCTTGATACCGATGTTTTCCAGGCCCAGCTTGTCGGTGTTGCCGGTACGGCCGTTGCACCACAGCAAGGCGTCGGCCTTGATCTTCTTGCCCGACTTCAGGTGCAGGATCACACCGTTGTCCAGGCCTTCGACCCGCTCGTACTCCTCGTTGTGGCGCACGGTGATGTTGTTGTTGCTGAAGTGGTAGCTCAGCGCCTGGGAAATTTCCGAGTCGAGGAAGCTCAGCAACTGGCCACGGTTGTCGACCAGCTCGACCAGCACACCCAGGCCGCTGAAGATCGAGGCGTATTCGCAACCGATCACCCCGGCGCCGTAAACGATCAGCTTGCGCGGGGTATGGCTCAGGCTGAGGATGGTGTCGCTGTCGTAGACGCGCGGGTGGTGGAAGTCGATGTCGGCCGGGCGATAAGGGCGCGAGCCGGTAGCGATGATGATGTGCTTGGCATTGAGCTTTTCTACCACGCCATTGGGGCACACCACTTCGATGGTCTGCTCGTCGGCAAAGCTGCCAGTGCCGAAGAACAGATCGACGCGGTTACGGGCGTAGTAGCCAGTACGCGAAGCGACCTGCTTGGAGATCACCTTCTCGGCGCTTTTGAGCACATCCGGGAAGGAGAACCAGCGCGGCTCACCGATGGCACGGAACATCGGGTTGGTGTTGAACTGCATGATCTGCCGCACCGAGTGACGCAGTGCCTTGGACGGGATGGTGCCCAAGTGGGTGCAGTTGCCACCGACCTGGCGACGGCTGTCGACCATCGCCACCTTGCGCCCTGCTTTGGCGGCGTTCATTGCCGCGCCTTCTCCGGCCGGGCCGGAACCCAACACCACTACGTCGTAGTTGTAGACAGCCATGCGTACTCCTTCAGAACTGGCCCGCTGGCCACGGTCGCCGCGGGACTCGATCATGCCGCCGGGGCGCCATGAGAAAATTCGGGTGCAGTCTAATCAAGCGTGAACGGCGCGCACATTAACCCTTGGTCGCGTCGTAGGCCAATTTTGCCTGCACTACATGTGCATTCACCCATTCCCTGGCCTTGATCTTCCCTGCTTGCGCTTTCACTCGCCTTTCAGCGCCCGTTCGAATGCGGGCGTCGCTCGGGAGACGAAACCACCCTCTGCCCGAGTCACCAATACCGCTGCCAGGTCGTGGGCGATGGCGAAGTCCCAGCCGCGCTCAGGCCCAAGGATCAGCAGCAGGGTCGAATAGCCGTCGGCCTGCAGCGCCGAGGCATCGAGCACGGTGACGGCGGCCAGGTCGTGATCGACCGGGCGCCCGAGGCGGGCATCGAAGGTGTGCGAATAGCGCCGGCCATTCTGCTCGAAATAGTGCCGATAGTCACCCGAGGTCGACACACCCAGCCCATTTACCGGGATTACCTGGCGGGCAATCTGGCGGTCTTCGCGGGGCAATTCCAGGGCGATGCGCCACGGGCTGCCATCGGGTTTGCGGCCAACGGCCTTGAGCTCGCCGGTGGCTTCGGCGATGAAGTTGCCAATGCCCATCGCGCTCAGGCGCGCGGCAATCAGGTCGACGGCATGGCCGGCGGCGATGCTGTTGAAGTCCAGCTGCACAGCAGCGTCCTTGCACAGCGCCTGCCCATCGATGCGCAGGTGCCGGTAGCCGACGCGCTGGCGGGCCTGGGCCAGGGCCTGCGGGTCAGGCACCTGCTCATGCCGGGCCTGGGGGCCGAAACCCCACAGGTCAAGCAGCGGCTCGACGGTGAGGTCGAAGGCGCCATCGCTCTGCCTGGCCAGGTGCTGGCCGAGGCTGACCAGTTCGAGCATGTCGGGCGGCAGGGCCAGGCACTGGTTGGCGGGCAGCTGGTTGAACTGGCTGACGGTAGAGTCGCCGCGGTAGGTCGAGTAGTGCTGGTCGATGTCGTGAAGGATGGTTTCGACGGCGGCCTGCACCTGGACAGGTGCGGGGCCGCCGGGCTCGCGGACGTACTGGATGCTGTAGCTGCTGCCCATGGTCGGGCCGCCCAGGCGCTCCAGGGTCGGGCCTTGGTTGCAGGCGGTGAGGAGCATCAGGATGAACAGGAGGGCTGTGCGCAAAATTTCAGTTCTCGGTTGCCAGTGCCGGTCTCTTCGCGGGGCGAGCCCGCTCCCACAGGGTCACCTCGACCCGGCGGATGTCACTCACTTTGTGGGAGCGGGCTTGCCCCGCGAAGAGGCCGGTACAGACACCATAAATACAGGCAAAAAAAACGGGAACCCGAAGGTTCCCGTTTTTTCATTGCCTTACAAGCGAATCAACGTGGAAACGCTGGCGGGTTCACACCGGCCATGTCTTCCATCACGCGAACCACCTGGCAGCTGTAACCGAACTCGTTGTCGTACCAGACGTACAGAACAACGCGGTTATCGTTGGCGATGGTCGCTTCGGCATCAACCACACCGGCGTGGCGCGAGCCCACGAAGTCGGTCGAAACCACTTCCTGCGAGCTTACGTAGTCGATCTGCTTGTGCAGTTCCGAGTGCATGGCCGTCTGGCGCAGGTACTCGTTGATTTCGTCGCGGTTAGTGGCTTTCTCAAGGTTCAGGTTGAGGATGGCCATCGAAACGTTCGGCGTCGGTACGCGAATGGCGTTGCCGGTCAGCTTGCCCTTGAGCACTGGCAGTGCCTTGGCGGCTGCAGTGGCTGCACCGGTCTCGGTGATGACCATGTTCAGCGGCGCGGCGCGGCCACGGCGGCTGCCCTTGTGGAAGTTGTCGATCAGGTTCTGATCGTTGGTGAACGAGTGAACGGTTTCGACGTGGCCGTTGACGATGCCGTACTTGTCGTTGACAGCCTTCAGCACCGGCACGATGGCGTTGGTGGTGCAGGAAGCGGCCGAGATGATCTTGTCATCGGCGGCGATGTCACCGTGGTTGATGCCATGCACGATGTTCTTCAGCGCGCCCTTGCCCGGTGCGGTGAGGATCACGCGGGCAGCGCCCGGGCAGGCCAGGTGCTGGCCCAGGCCGTCGGCGTCACGCCATACACCGGTGTTGTCGACGATCAGCGCATTCTCGATGCCGTACTGGGTGTAGTCGACTTCGCTCGGGTTCTTGGCGTAGATGATCTGGATCAGGTTGCCGTTGGCGGTCAGGGTGTTGTTGGCTTCATCGATGGTGATGGTGCCATCGAACGGGCCGTGCACCGAGTCACGACGCAACAGGCTGGCGCGCTTGACCAGGTCGTTTTCAGCACCCTTGCGCACAACGATGGCGCGCAGACGCAGGCCGTCGCCACCACCGGTCTTCTCGATCAGGATGCGCGCCAGCAGGCGGCCGATGCGGCCGAAGCCGTACAGGACGACGTCGGTGCCTTTGCGCGCCGAAGCGTTCTGCTGGCCAACCACGTCGGCCAGTTCTTCACGGACGAACTGCTCGGCAGTCTTGCCGTTGCCTTCCTGCTTGAACTTGTTGGCCAGCTTGCCCAGGTCGACCGAAGCGGCGCCCAGTTTCAGCTCGCTCATGGCCTTGAGCAGGGGGAATGTCTCGTGGACGGACAGCTCGGTTTCGTCGGTTTGGCGGTGACGCGCAAAGCGGTGCGCCTTGAGAATCGAGATAACCGAACGGTTGATCAGGCTGCGGCCATAGATCGAGCTCACCACGTTGTTATTGCGGTAGAGCTGACCGATAAGCGGGATCATCGCTTCAGCAAGTGCTTCACGATCGATCCACTCACCAAGACACTGGTCGGGCTTCTGAGTCACGGGAACCTTCCACATGTAGGGGGAGAAAAAAGGGGCTACATTATGACGCCCCAACGCGTAACCGGCAATGAGCGCCTGTCGTGGCAGCCGAAGCCTGAGTTCAGGGCCCTTCTCGAGCCTGACATCACGCACCGGCACCGGTACAATCGGTCTCTTTGCCGCAACGCTTGGAGTGCAATCTCCCGTGTCAGTTCTGCGCCTACCGCAAATGTCGGCCACGGCCGGCAAACAAACCTGGGGCAACCTGCCAGGTGCCGCCCTCAGCCTTGCCATCGCCGAGGCCGCCAGCAGTGCTGGCCGCTTCACGCTGCTGCTGACCGCCGACAGCCAGGCTGCCGACCGTCTGGAACAGGAGCTGCGCTTCTTTGCCCCGGACCTGCCGGTGCTGCCGTTTCCCGATTGGGAAACCCTGCCCTACGACCTGTTCTCGCCGCACCAGGACATCATCTCCCAGCGTATCGCCAGCCTTTATCGGCTGCCGGAGCTGAGCCATGGCATCCTCGTCGTGCCAATCACCACTGCCCTGCACCGCCTGGCGCCGACGCGCTTCCTGCTCGGCAGCAGCCTGGTGCTGGACGTGGGCCAGACCATCGACGTCGAACAGATGCGCTCGCGCCTGGAAGCCAGCGGCTACCGCTGCGTCGACACGGTCTACGAGCACGGCGAATTCGCTGTGCGTGGCGCGCTGATCGACCTGTTCCCGATGGGCAGCAAACTGCCCTACCGCATCGACCTGTTCGACGACGAAATCGAAACACTGCGCACCTTCGACCCGGAGACCCAGCGCTCGATCGACAAAGTCGACTCGATCCGCCTGCTACCGGCGCGCGAATTCCCCATGCAGAAGGAAGAAGTGACGCGCTTCAAGGCCCGCTTCCGCGAACGCTTCGACGTCGACTTCCGCCGCAGCGCGATCTTCCAGGACCTCGCCAGCGGCATCATCCCCGCCGGTATCGAGTACTACCTGCCGCTGTTCTTCGAAGAAACCTCGACCCTGTTCGACTACCTGCCGAGCGACACCCAGGTGTTCTCCCTGCCTGGCGTCGAACAGGCCGCCGAGCACTTCTGGAACGATGTGCGCGGGCGCTATGAAGACCGCCGCGGCGACCTGAGCCGCCCACTGCTGCCACCGGCCGAGCTGTTCCTGCCAGTGGAAGACTGCTTCGCCCGGCTGAAACAGTGGCCGCGGGTAGTGGTCAGCGCCGACGACGTCGAGGCCGGCAGCGGCCGGGAACGCTTCCCGGCCCGCGCCCTGCCCAACCTGGCCATCGAGGCCAAGGCCAACCAGCCGCTGGCGGCGTTGTCCGAATTCCTCGACCAGTTCAACGGCCGGGTGCTGTTCACCGCCGAATCGGCGGGCCGGCGCGAAGTGCTGCTGGAGCTGCTCGAGCGCCTCAAGCTGAGGCCGCAGACGGTCGAAGGCTGGGCCGACTTCATCACCGGCAACGCGCGCCTGGCGATCACCATCGCCCCGCTCGACGATGGCCTGCTGCTCGAAGACCCAGGCCTGGCCCTGGTCGCCGAAAGCCCGCTGTTCGGCCAGCGCGTGATGCAGCGCCGGCGCCGCGACAAGCGCGGCGAGGCGGCCAACGACGCCGTCATCAAGAACCTTACCGAGCTGCGCGAAGGCGCGCCGGTGGTGCACATCGACCACGGCGTGGGCCGCTACCTGGGCCTGGCCACACTGGAAATCGACGGCCAGGCCGCCGAGTTCCTGACCCTGGAGTACGCCGAGAACGCCAAGCTCTACGTGCCCGTGGCCAACCTGCACCTGATTGCCCGCTACACCGGCAGCGACGACGCCCTGGCCCCGCTGCACCGGCTGGGTTCCGAAGCCTGGCAGAAGGCCAAGCGCAAGGCCGCCGAGCAAGTGCGCGACGTTGCCGCCGAACTGCTCGACATCTATGCCCGCCGCGCCGCGCGTAAAGGCTATGCCTTCGCCGACCCGGCCGCCGACTATGCCACCTTCAGTGCCGGCTTCCCGTTCGAGGAAACTCCCGACCAGCAGAACGCCATCGAAGCGGTGCGTGCCGACATGCTCGCCGCCAAGCCGATGGACCGCCTGGTGTGTGGCGACGTGGGCTTCGGCAAAACCGAGGTGGCCATGCGCGCCGCGTTCATCGCCGTGCACAGTGGCCGCCAGGTAGCGGTGCTGGTGCCTACTACCCTGCTCGCCCAGCAGCACTACAACAGTTTCCGTGACCGCTTCGCCGACTGGCCGGTGACGGTTGAAGTGATGAGCCGTTTCAAGTCGGCCAAGGAAGTGGCCAGCGCTGCCGCAGACCTTGCCGAAGGCAAGATCGACATCCTCATCGGCACCCACAAGCTGCTGCAGGACGATGTGCGCTTCAAGGACCTGGGCCTGGTGGTGATCGACGAAGAGCACCGTTTTGGCGTACGCCAGAAGGAACAGCTCAAGGCCCTGCGCAGCGAGGTGGACATCCTCACCCTGACCGCCACGCCGATCCCGCGCACCCTGAACATGGCCGTGGCCGGCATGCGCGACCTGTCGATCATCGCCACCCCGCCCGCCCGGCGCCTGTCTGTACGCACCTTTGTCATGGAGCAGAACAACAGCACGGTCAAAGAAGCCCTGCTGCGTGAACTGCTGCGCGGCGGCCAGGTTTATTACCTGCACAACGATGTGAAAACCATCGAGAAATGCGCCGCCGACCTCGCCGAACTGGTCCCCGAAGCGCGCATCGGCATCGGCCACGGGCAGATGCGCGAGCGTGAACTGGAACAGGTGATGAGCGACTTCTACCACAAGCGCTTCAACGTGCTGATCGCCTCGACCATCATCGAGACCGGCATCGACGTGCCCAGCGCCAACACCATCGTCATCGAGCGCGCCGACAAGTTCGGCCTGGCCCAGTTGCACCAGCTGCGCGGCCGGGTTGGCCGTAGCCACCACCAGGCCTACGCCTACCTGCTCACCCCGGCACGGCAAAAGGTCAGCAGCGACGCCGAGAAACGTCTGGAGGCCATCGCCAACACCCAGGACCTGGGCGCAGGCTTCGTGCTGGCCACCAACGACCTGGAAATCCGCGGTGCCGGCGAGTTGCTGGGCGAAGGCCAGAGCGGGCAGATCCAGGCCGTGGGCTTTACCCTGTACATGGAAATGCTCGAACGCGCGGTCAAGGCCATCCGCAAGGGCACCCAGCCGAACCTTGAGCAACCGCTTGGCGGCGGCCCGGAGATCAACCTGCGCCTGCCGGCGCTGATCCCCGAGGACTACCTGCCTGACGTGCATGCGCGGCTGATCCTCTACAAACGCATCGCCTCGGCGGCCGACGAAGAAGGCCTCAAGGACCTGCAAGTGGAGATGATCGACCGCTTCGGCCTGCTGCCCGAGCCGACCAAGAACCTGATGCGCCTGACCCAGCTCAAGCTGCAGGCAGAAAAGCTCGGCATCAAGAAAGTCGACGCCGGCCCCAATGGCGGCAAGCTCGAGTTCGAGGCCGAAACCCCGGTCGACCCGCTGACCCTGATCAAGCTGATCCAGGGCCAGCCAAAACGCTACAAGTTCGAAGGCGCCACGCAGTTCCGCTTCCTGGTCCCCATGGAACGCCCCGACGAACGCTTCAACACTCTGGAGGCGCTATTCGAGCGCCTGACCCCACAGACAGCCTAAGGAAGATCCATGCGTGCCATCCGTTGCCTGACCTTGTTGCTTGCGCTGTTCGCGCCGGCGGCCTTCGCCGAAGGCCTGTATCAGGTAGAAATGATCCTTGTGCGGCAGAACAGCGTGCCCGCCTTCACCAGCCCGTTCGCGCCCGAAGACTGGAGCGCTGGCGCGCCGCGCCTGGACAAAGGCGCCGAGCGCCCATTGGCGCTTGAAGATGAAGCCACACGGCTGCAGGCGACGGCAGACTACACCGTGCTGCTGCACAAGGCCTGGCAGCAGCCAGTGGTCGAAGGCCCGAGCCGCATTGCCCTGAGCGCTGGCGAGGAGCAATTCGGCCACTTCCCGATCGAAGGCAACCTGAGCATCACCAACGGCCGCTTCATCGCCGTGGACGCCAACGTCTGGGTCAACCAGCTCGACGGCAATGGCAACGTGCTGCAAAGCGAGCAGTTCCGGCAGAGCAACAGCAACATGAAAGGCGGCCAGCTGACCTTCCTCGACGGGGGCCATTTGGCGGTACTGCTGAAGGTCACGCCACCGGGCACACGCAAGATGCCTGTGATGGACCCGGAGATGATGGAGCAGTGATGTGAGCGCGGCCGATGCGCAGCACTTGTTGATGGCTTACCCGCACTGGGTCGATTTTATCGAACCCGGCGCGTTGGCCCGGGGGCGGAATTACGCTGCGCAGGCGCGCACCCGCATCGTCTCGTCGAATGACAGAACCATCGAAGCGACCTGCGAGGGGTCGGCGGATCAGAGATACCACCAGACCATCAACTTGGTGATCAACGGCCCCGACCTGCGCGTTTTCGGGCGCTGTACCTGCCCAGTGGGGCTCAACTGCAAACACTGCGTCGCCGCACTCCTGCATCTGCAGAGCGGCGGCGGCCGCCTGGCGCCGCCTATGCCCCAAGAGCAGGCCGCCTTGGTGCTGCCACCGGATCTCAACCTGTGGGTCGAGGCGCTCGAGTCGCCCGCGCCGAGCACTGCAACCGGCGAGCCTGTGCGCAAGGGCCCGGCAATCTACTATCGCATCCAGATGGACCGCGAGCATTGGCAACTGGAGGCGATCAAGGGCACCCGGCAAGCCGATGGCACCTTGAAAATCGGCCGAATCACGTCGATGCCCGAATTGATCTACTACACCCCGCGCTACGTTACCGAGGAAGATGCGCGGTTGCTTCGGCTGATCGACGCCCGCAGCAAAACCATTGCGCCGGTGGTGGAACTGGAGGGTAAGCAAGGCGCAGAACTGTTTGGTTATGCCCTGGCGACAGGGCGCCTGCTCTGCGAAGAAGACCCCGCACCAATGGCGGCCGGACCTGAGCGGCATGCCGAATTCCGCTGGGTCAGGCTGGACAACGGCAGTTACCGGGGGGCCTGGTACCTCGATGATCAAGTCCAGCTGCAGGCCTTGCCCATCGACCCTATGTACTACGTGGACAAACAGAGGCATCAGGCCGGCAAGCTCCGCCACGACCTCGACCCCTTCATCGCCAGCCAGCTTGCACGCGCGCCCACTGTCCCCGAACACCTGGTTGTCCCTTTGAGCCATCGATTGAACGCCTTGAACCGCCAAGTCCCCACGCCTACCGCGGTGAACACCCAGCAGGTCGATGACATCCCGCCCAAAGGTCGGCTAACCCTCGGTAGCCTCGAATTCAGCGCCTACATGCCCAAGACCGGCCGCATGCAGCGCCAGATGCAGCACCGCGCCGCGCTGGCGTTCGACTACGACGGCCTGCGCGCCAGCGGCAGTGACGACAAGCCGCTGACCCGGCTAGTGGACGCCACCAGCCAACGCATCCGCCGCCAGCCAGCGGCCGAGCAGGCACTGCGCAAAACCCTGCGCGACCTGGGCTTCAAGCCCGCCACCCGGCAAAGCAAAGCCCTGCCAGACAGCGCCGGCGAAATGCTCCAGCTGCCCGACGACGAAGCCTGGCTGCGCTTCGCCCGCGATGGCCTGCCACGCCTGCGCGACGCCGGCTGGGAAGTCGACATCTACCGCGACTTCGCCTTCAACCTTCAGGACGTGGACGACTGGTACGCCAGTATCGAAGAAGCGCCGGGCCATGAATGGTTCGACCTGGAACTGGGCATCGTCGTCGAAGGCCAGCGCCACAGCCTGCTGCCAATCGTGCTGCAGTTGCTGCGCAGCAACCCCGAGCTGCTGCGCCCCAGCGAGCTGGCCCGGCGCAGCGACGACGAGCACCTGCTGATCGACCTCAACCGCGGCCGGCTGGACAGCCCCGCGCTGCGCGTCGCCCTGCCCTACGGGCGAATCAAGGCGGTGATGGGCACCCTCGGCGAGCTGTACCTGCACGAAGGCAGTGCAGGCCCCGCACTGCGCATGGACCGCGCCGACGCGGCACGCCTGAACGAGATCGAACACCTGCCACTGCACTGGGAGGGTGGCGCCCATGTGCGTGACCTCGGCCGGCGCCTGCGCGATGCACGCGACCTGCAGGTGGCCCCACCCGCCGCACTCAACGCCACCCTGCGCCCCTACCAGCAGCAGGGCCTCAACTGGCTGCAGGCGCTGCGCGAAATGGGCACCGGCGGCATCCTGGGCGACGACATGGGCTTGGGCAAGACCTTGCAGGCCCTGGCCCACCTGTTGCTGGAAAAACAGCACGGCCGCTTGGCCCACCCTGCCCTGGCTGTTATGCCGACCAGCCTGGTACCCAACTGGCTCGACGAGGCCAAGCGCTTTGCGCCAGGCCTGCGTGTGCTTGCCCTGCAGGGCCCCGGCCGCAGCAAGCATTTCGCCAAGTTGCACGAATACGACCTGGTGCTGACCACCTACGCCCTGGTGCCGCGCGACCTCGAACACCTGCGCGCGCAACCGTGGAGCGTGCTGGTGCTGGACGAGGCGCAGAACATCAAGAGCAGCACCAGCAAGGCCGCCCTCGCCCTCTGCGAGCTGCAGGCCAACCAGCGCCTGTGCCTGACCGGCACGCCTATGGAAAACAACCTGGGCGAGCTGTGGTCGATCTTCCATTTCCTCATGCCCGGCTGGCTGGGCGAGCTCAAACGCTTCAACCAGGATTACCGCACCCCGATCGAGCGCCATGGCGACACCGAGCGACTGGCTCACCTGGTTACCCGTATTCGCCCATTTTTGCTGCGCCGCACCAAGGAGCAGGTGGCCACCGAGTTGCCGCCCAAGACTGAGATGGTGCACTGGGTGGAACTCAGCGATGCACAGCGCGACACCTACGAAGCCGTGCGGGTCGCCATGGACAAGAAGGTGCGCGACGAAATCGCCCGCAATGGCGCGGCACGCAGCCAGATCGTGATCCTCGATGCGCTGCTCAAGCTGCGCCAGGTGTGCTGCGATTTGCGCCTGGTGAAAGGGGTCGAGACCAAAGGCAACCAGGCCGATAAAGGCAAGTTGGGTGCGCTGCTGGACATGCTCGAAGAGCTGCTCAGTGAAGGCCGACGGGTGTTGCTGTTCTCGCAGTTCACCTCGATGCTGGCACTGATCGAGCAAGAGCTGGACAAGCGCAAGATCCGCTACAGCCTGCTCACCGGCGACACCCGCGACAGGCGCACACCCGTGCAGCAGTTCCAGCAGGGCGACAGCGAGGTGTTCCTGATCAGCCTCAAGGCCGGCGGCGTAGGGCTTAACCTGACCGCTGCCGACACGGTGATTCACTTCGACCCCTGGTGGAACCCGGCCAGTGAGAATCAGGCTACCGACCGCGCGTACCGTATCGGTCAGGACAAGCCGGTTTTCGTGTTCAAGCTGATCACGCGCGGCACGGTGGAGGAGAAGATCCAACAGCTGCAGCAGGAGAAGGCTGCCTTGGCGGCGAGCCTGCTCGATGGTGGGCAGGCTGGGCAGTGGCGGCTGGGGGACGAGGAGATCGAGGCGTTGTTCGCGCCGCTGCCAGGCAAGCGCGGCCGCTGACAGCCATGCCGGCCTCTTCGCGGGGCAAGCCCGCTCCCACAAATTCAATACAGTCTGGACTGCCTCCAAGGGTTGGATTGATGTCCAACCTCTTGGGGGCAATCCAGTCTGTGGGAGCGGGCTTGCCCCGCGAAGAGGCCAGCCCGGTCAATCCACCAACTGCGCCTCGCGCAATGCCCCCAGCGCCTCCAGCCAACGCGGCTGCTGCCGGTAGTCGGTCCGCGCAAAACCCTGCCCTCGCATCCGCGCAATACGCGGTGATGGCTTGACCTTCAGGCGCTGCGCTGCGCTCAACGCAAGCTCCGCTGCCGCCCGATCGTTGCACACCAGGCCCATGTCGCAGCCCGCACTCAGGGCCGCCTCGATGCGATTGGCCGCATCGCCGACCACATGGGCACCGGCCATGGACAAGTCATCACTGAAGATCACCCCGTCAAAACCCAGCTCGCCGCGCAGGATGTCCTGCAGCCAGCGGCGTGAAAAGCCGGCCGGCTGGTTGTCGACCTGCGGATAGATGACGTGCGCCGGCATCACCGCCGCCAACTGGCCGCTGAGGCGGGTGAACGGTACCAAGTCCGCCTGGCGTAGCTCGTCGAGGCTGCGCTCGTCGGTCGGGATGGCTACATGCGAATCGGCCTCGGCCCAGCCGTGCCCGGGAAAATGCTTGCCACAGGCGGCCATGCCCGCTGCGTTCATGCCGCGAATGAAAGCGCCTGCCAGTTGCGTGGCACGCTGCGGGTCGCCCTCGAAAGCGCGGCTGCCGACCACGGCGCTGCGCTGGTGGTCAAGGTCGAGCACGGGGGCGAAGCTCAGGTCCAGGCCAACCGCCAGCACCTCGGTGGCCATCAACCAGCCGCACTGCTCAGCCAGGTATTCGGCGTTGGGGTTATCAGCGATTGCACGCATCGCCGGCAAACGCATGAAGCCCTGACGCAGGCGCTGTACCCGCCCGCCTTCCTGGTCCACGGCCAGAATCAGGTCGGGGCGAATGGCACGGATCGACGTGCACAGCTCACGCACCTGGCGCGGGCTGTCGATGTTGCGGGCAAAGATGATCAGGCCGGCCACTTCTGGCTGGCGCAGGAGTTGGCGGTCTTCGGCGGTCAGCCATTTACCGGCGATATCCACCATCAGGGAGCCTTGCAGGCTGACGGTCATAGGCAATCCTTCATTGCAGACTTAAAGAAGCCCACTGGGGGCATGCGGCCTGGTCGATGCGCACCGGGCAATGCGCCGGAACACGCTCGAACAGGCCAAGCAGATCGGTGTTGCGCAGGCGTATGCAGCCATGGGACAGCGGAACGCCCAAGGGTTCCGTGTCGGGCGTGCCGTGCAGGTAGATATAACGGCGGAACGTGTCCACCACACCCAGGCGATTGACCCCTGGCTCGCAGCCGCTGAGCCAGAGAATGCGGGTGAGGACCCAGTCGCGTCCGGGGTGTTGGGCGTGCAGTTCGGGCGACCAGACCTCTCCAGTCCAGCGCCGCGCACATAGCACGGCATTGAGCGGCAAGCCTGCACCAATCTTTGCACGCACCTGGTGCAGCCCTCGCGGTGTACACCCGGACCCGTTGCGCTCCCCGGCGCCATTGCGCGCCGTGGAAACAGCAAGCCGCAGGCACAGCCGCCCTTCGGCAAAGCCATAGAGGCGCTGGTCAGCGAGGGAAATGTGCAGGAAATCGAGGTCGGGCATGGGCGCTAGCTTAGCCGAAGCGCCCTGCCCCGCCCAGCCTTCAGGCTTTGGCGGTGGTGCTGCTGGTCTTGCTGCGCGGGCGCAGCTGGGCGGCAGCCATGGCGTCATCGGTGACACCGCTGTCGGCGCGCATACCGGCGGCGAGGAATGGCACCATCAGGCGCATGACCTGCTCGATCGAGGTGTTGATGCCGAAATCGGTTTCGGCGATGGCACGCAGCGCCTTGATGCCGGACATGCTGAACGCCGCCGCACCGAGCATGAAGTGCACGCGCCAGAACAACTCAAGCGGCGGAATGCGCGGTGCGGCTTCGTTGACCAACAGCATGTAGCGGCGGAACACCTTGCCGTACATGTCTTCCAGGTAGCGCCGCAGATGCCCCTGGCTCTGGCTGAAGGCCAGGCCCAACAGGCGCATGAAGATCGACAGGTCATTATTGCTGCGCGGCTGCACCACCAGCGCCTGGTCCACGAGCATTTCCAGCAGTTCTTCGAGGCTGGGCTTTTGTTCGGGCTTGGCCTGACGCCGCTCCAACTCGCGCTCGAGGCTGGCGCAGAACGGCCCGAGGAAGCGCGAGAAGACCGCCTGGATCAGGGCTTTCTTGGAACCAAAGTGGTAATTGACCGCAGCCAGGTTGACCCCAGCCTTGCTGGTAATCAACCGCAACGAGGTTTCCGCAAACCCCCTTTCCGCAAACAGCTGCTCGGCAGCATCGAGAATGCGTTCAACGGTTTCCGATTGGGCCATGACCACTCCGCCAGACAGACAAACAAACAGGTGTTTGAAACATACGTTTCAGCCCTGATGATGTCAAGGCTCAGTGACCGTGCGGTCGCCATTAGAAAGCCACAGGTTCGAAGCTGCAAGCAGCAAGATGGGTGGTACAGCGCTTTTTCTTGCAGCTTGGAGCTTGCAGCTCATCCAGTACTGTATATAATCCCAGTCACTGTATAAAAAGACAGAGCGCCTGCCATGTTGAAACTGACGCCACGCCAAGCCGAAATTCTGGCCTTCATCAAACGCTGCCTCGAAGACAACGGCTTCCCACCGACGCGTGCGGAGATCGCTCAGGAGCTGGGCTTCAAGTCGCCCAACGCCGCCGAGGAGCACTTGAAGGCCCTCGCCCGCAAAGGCGCCATCGAAATGACCCCGGGCGCTTCCCGCGGCATCCGCATTCCGGGCCTTGAAGCGAAAGCCGAAGAAAGCGGCCTGCCGATCATCGGCCGGGTCGCGGCCGGTGCACCGATCCTCGCCGAGCAGCACATCGAGCAATCGTGCAACATCAACCCGACCTTCTTCCACCCGCCTGCCGACTATTTGTTGCGCGTGCACGGCATGAGCATGAAGGATGTCGGCATCTTCGACGGCGATCTGCTGGCAGTGCACACCTGCCGTGAGGCTCGTAACGGCCAGATCGTCGTCGCCCGTATCGGCGATGAAGTGACCGTCAAGCGCTTCAAGCGCGAGGGCAGCAAGGTTTGGCTGATCGCCGAAAACCCGGAGTTCGCCCCCATCGAAGTCGACCTGAAAGATCAGGAACTGGTGATCGAGGGTTTGAGTGTCGGCGTCATTCGCCGCTGAACCAGGAGGCGTCATGCAGCAGCTCGTCCAACCACAACAGCAGGTTCAGCTTCCGCTTTTCGAAGCGTTCCTTGCTCAACCGGTACTGCCTGGCCTGAAGGCCAGTGAGCAGGCACGCAAGAATAGCCAGCCGGACCTGTTCAGTGAACTGTCCCTGCGTGGCGCCCCCGAGCATTGCCAGAGCCTGTTGGCACCCGTGCTGCGCGAACTGAGCGAAGAGCAAGAGGCCCGCTGGCTGACGCTGATAGCCCCACCCGCCAGCCTGACCCAGGCCTGGTTGCGGGATGCCGGCCTCAACCGTGAACGCATCCTGCTGCTGCACCCACGCGGTAACCAGAGCCCGTTGCAACTCGCCTGTGAAGCCTTGCGCCTGGGCCGCAGCCACACCGTGGTCAGCTGGCTGGGCAGCGTCAACGCCACTGCGCGGCAGCAACTGCTCCGTGCCGCCAGTGCCGGAAATGCACAAAGCCTGAACATCCGCCTCGGCTGATGTTCAGGCTTTGCCTGGACACGATTAAAAACCAGTGTCAGTGAAGTACGCGCGGCCCTTCGTCACGCTCAAGCTCGCCATCCATCAGGCGACCTGCCATCTGCACGCCGACACTCAGCATCGCCTTGGCGACTTCGACGTGTTGGCCCTGCAGGAACACCTTGGCATCTTCCGAGAAATCCAGGGTTACCAGGGAGCCTTCGTCCTCGGCACGACGCAGTTCGATCCGGCCATCAGGCAACTCGACAATTTCCAGAAAAGACGTAGACATAAAGGGCTGTTCTCCGCGAAAGGCCAGTATTGTACCAGCCAGCGCAGCTATCAGCACTCACTCAACGCGTCACGGAATCGTCTCACCAAGCCTTTGAGGTTGGTGCGCCAGCTTTCCAGCTCTTCCCGCGAGAGCGCAGGCTGCTCAGGTTGGTCGAGGTTGACGGCCTGAATCAGCGGCTGCGTAACATCGGTTTTTGGAGTTTTCTTCGCGACGGGTGGTCGGAACAAATCGGCATAAGCGCTGAGGAACTGGGCCAGCCACGTTTCGCGCTGCCTGGCCAATTCCAGCAATTCGGCGACCTCAGGTATCGCGATGCCATTGAGCGCATCGCCGGCAAGCGCCTGCTCGACACTGGTCGCAACCGGCAAGCGGTAAAAGCCACCAATCTCGTGACATAGCCCCAGCAGGGCCCCGTACAGGTGGAACAGCGCCGATTCGCGCTCAGCCTGGACCAGGCCTTGGGCGTTCATCGCCTGGCTGTCTGCCGCCTTGGCCATGGACTCGAGCGCAAGCCCGGCAAAGAAGAGTTTCTGGTTGGTGCGGGTGTAGAGTTCCTGGGCCATCTCGAGTGACCTCCCTGAAGCTGCAAGGCGAATACCTGCAGTTTCAGGGATCAGCGACTGCTTGTCACCAATGAAATGGGGCCGCTGTGCGGCCCATCGCCGGCAAGCCGGCTCCCACAGGGTATTGCGTGGTCCTGGTAGGAGCTGGCTTGCCGGCGATGGGCCGCCTAGCGGCCCCATTTGCAGTGCTGAACGATCAGCGCTTGTCTTCCACCTTCCAGGCGTTGCCCTCGTAGAAGGCCTTCCAGCCGGTCGGCTTGCCATCGACCTCGGACTGCACGTACTGCTCCTTGGTCTTGCGGCTGTAACGGATCACCGCCGGACGACCCTCCGGGTCTTTTTGCGGCGCTTCGCAAAGGAAGTGATACTTCGGATCGATCTCGTGCTTGTGCGGCACGATTTCCATTACCAGCGGCGCGCGAGTCTCGCGGTTCTTGGGGAACTGGCTGGCAGCCAGGAACAGCCCCGAAGCACCGTCACGCAGCACGTAGGTGTCGTCGACCTTCTCGCACTTGAGCTCCGGCATGTCCACCTTGTCCATCTTCGGCGGCGCCGCCTCGCCACTCTTGAGCAGCTTTCGGGTGTTCTTGCACGCAGGGTTGGTACAGCCGAAGAACTTGCCAAAGCGGCCAGTCTTGAGCTGCATTTCGCTGCCGCACTTGTCACACTCCAGGCTCGGCCCTTCGTAACCCTTGATGCGGTAGCTGCCCTCCTCGATCTCGTAGCCGACGCAATCCGGGTTGTTACCGCAGATATGCAGCTTGTGCTTCTCATCGAGCAGGTAGGCGTCCATCGCCGTGGCGCAGATCGGGCAGCGGTGCTTGCCCAACAGTACGCGCGACTCCGACTCACCCTCGTCATCCGCTGCGATTTCATCGCCCGGCACCAGGTTGACGGTGGCCTTGCAGCGCTCTTTCGGCGGCAGGGTGTAACCCGAGCAACCCAGGAACACGCCGGTGGAGGCGGTCCGGATCATCATCGGCCGACCGCATTCCTTGCACGGAATGTTGGTCATGGTCGGCTGGTTGGCGCGCATCCCGTTCTCAGCGGATTCGGCCGTCTGCAGCTTCTTGCTGAAGTCGCCGTAGAACTCGTCCAGCACGTTTTTCCAGTCACGCTCGCCCTGGGCCACGTCGTCGAGATTCTCCTCCATGCCGGCGGTGAACCCGTAGTCCATCAGGTTGGCGAAGCTTTCCGACAGGCGCTCGGTGACGATGTCGCCCATTTTCTCGGAGTAGAAACGGCGGTTGTGCAGCGTCACATAGCCGCGGTCCTGGATGGTGGAAATGATCGCCGCATAGGTCGACGGGCGGCCAATGCCGCGCTTTTCCATTTCCTTGACCAGGCTGGCTTCGGTGAAGCGCGCCGGCGGCTTGGTGAAGTGTTGGCTCGGGTCGATCTGGATCAGCTTGAGCGCTTCGCCCTGGACCATTTCCGGCAGTACGTCGTCTTCGCCCGGCTTGCTGACCTGAGGCAGCACACGGGTGTAACCGTCGAACTTGAGAATGCGGCCTTTGGCACGCAGCTCGAAATCGCCCGCTGCCACGGTGACGCTGGTAGACAGGTACTGTGCCGGCGGCATCTGGCAGGCGAGGAACTGGCGCCAGATCAGCTCGTACAGGCGCTCGGCGTCACGCTCCATGCCGTTGAGCTTGGTCGGATGGGTGTTGACGTCGGACGGACGAATCGCTTCGTGCGCCTCCTGGGCACCCTCTTTGCTGCCGTACACCAGCGGCGCTTGGGGCAGGTACTGCTTGCCGAACTCGCTTTCGATGTAGCTGCGGGCCATTTCCACGGCATCGGTCGACAGGTTGGTCGAGTCGGTACGCATGTAGGTGATGTAGCCAGCTTCGTACAGACGCTGGGCCATCATCATGGTCTTCTTCACCCCGAAGCCCAGCCGGTTGCTCGCCGCCTGCTGCAGGGTGGAGGTGATGAACGGTGCCGACGGCTTGCTGCTGGTCGGGCGGTCTTCACGCTTGAGCACGGTGTAGCTGGAAGCCTTGAGCTTTTCCAGCGCGGCCATGGCCTGGGCTTCGTTGAGCGGCTTGAAGGCTTCACCCTTCTCGCGTGCCACTTCGAACCGCACCTTGGCGTTTTTGGCGGTGCCCAGGTCGGCGTGCACTTCCCAGTATTCTTCCGGGATGAAGGCGCGGATTTCGCGCTCACGCTCGACCACCAGCTTCACCGCCACCGACTGCACGCGCCCGGCCGACAAGCCACGGGCAATCTTGGCCCACAGCAGCGGCGAGACCATGTAGCCCACCACACGGTCAAGGAAGCGCCGCGCCTGCTGGGCGTTGACGCGATGGATGTCCAGCTCGCCGGGTTGCGAGAACGCTTCCTGGATGGCCTTTTTGGTGATTTCGTTGAACACCACGCGCTTGTAGCGGGTGTCGTCGCCACCGATGGCTTCGCGCAGGTGCCAGGCAATGGCTTCCCCCTCGCGATCCAAGTCGGTTGCGAGGTAGATGGTGTCAGCATCTTTGGCCAGGCGGCGCAGCTCTTCGATCACCTTTTCCTTGCCAGGCAGGATCTCGTATTTGGCCTTCCAACCGTGATCGGGGTCGACGCCCATGCGCGCCACCAGCTGGCGACGGGCCTTTTCTTTTGGCGACAGGGCCGGAGCCTCACCCGCAGCCTTGCCCCGCTTGGCAGCCGGCTCTTTGCTGGCGCTGGCCGAACCGCTGGTGGGGAGGTCACGGATGTGGCCGATACTCGACTTCACCACGTACTGGTTGCCCAGGTACTTGTTGATGGTCTTGGCCTTGGCCGGGGATTCCACAATGACCAGCGATTTGCCCATGGATCGGAGTATTCCTGAATCTGAAGATGAAAAACGCGTCAGGTGCCAGACGCGGCACCGCTATATATAGTGGCGAAACTGTGAGGTCAAGCGCGGTCGTTCATGCCGGCGACTTGCCAGACAACTCTGCAAGCCCCTCTTCGGCCTTGACCAAAGCAAAGCGTGGCACCTGCTCGCCGTCAACCTCGACGGACTCCTGGAACATCGAAAGGGGTCGTACCCAGAAGCTGTAATCACCATACAGGCATTGGTAGAAGACCATCCACTCTTCGCTCTCGGAGTGCCGCGCAACACTGAAGACACGGTACTCAGGCCCTTTGTAATGCCGGTATACGCCTGGCTGTATCTGCATGTCGCCTTCCCTCTTGAAACAAATTCTGTAAAAAACAAAAACCGGGGCACAGGGCCCCGGCTGCTGCCTTACAACGCGATCAGACGCGTTCGAAGACCGTGGTGATGCCCTGGCCAAGGCCGACACACATGGTGGCGACACCCAAGTTACCGCCATTCTGCTTCATGACGTTGAGCAGGGTGCCGGAAATCCGTGCACCGGAGCAACCGAACGGGTGGCCCAGAGCAATGGCGCCGCCGTGCAGGTTAACCTTCTCATCCATCTTGTCGAGCACTTTCAAATCTTTGAGCACTGGCAGGGCCTGTGCGGCAAAGGCTTCGTTGAGCTCGATGAAGTCGATGTCGGCCATGGTCAAACCTGCGCGCTTGAGCGCTTTCTGGGTTGCCGGCACCGGCCCGTAGCCCATGATTGCCGGGTCAACGCCGGCCACTGCCATGGAACGGATCACAGCCAGCGGCTGGATGCCGAGGTCCATTGCGCGCTGGCCGGACATGACGATCATGCACGAGGCGCCGTCGGTAATCTGCGACGAAGTACCGGCAGTCACGGTACCACCCTTTGGGTTGAATGCCGGCTTGAGCGATGCCAGGCCTTCAAGGGTGGTTTCCGGGCGAATGGTTTCGTCGAAGTCGAAGACTTTCAGGAAGCCGTTCTCGTCGTAACCCTGCATCGGGATGATCTCATCCTTGAACTTGCCTTCGACCGTGGCCTTGTGGGCCAGCTGGTGCGAACGCACGCCAAACAGGTCTTGCTGTTCGCGGGTGATGCCATGCATTTTGCCGAGCATCTCGGCAGTCAGGCCCATCATCCCGGAAGCCTTGGCAGCGTGCAACGACATGTGCGGGTTGGGGTCGACGCCATGCATCATGCTGACGTGGCCCATGTGCTCGACACCACCGACCACGAACACATCGCCGTTGCCGGTCATGATGGCCTGGGCGGCAGTGTGCAGCGCGCTCATCGACGAACCGCACAGGCGGCTGACGGTTTGCGCGGCGGAGGTGTGCGGGATCTGGGTCATCAGCGAGGCCATGCGGGCGATGTTCCAGCCCTGCTCCAGGGTCTGGTTGACGCAGCCCCAGATCACGTCCTCGACCTCTTTCGGGTCGACCTTGCCGTTGCGCTCGAGCAGCTTGCTGATCAGGTGCGCCGACATGTCTTCGGCACGGGTGTTGCGGTGCATGCCACCCTTGGAGCGGCCCATCGGCGTGCGACCGAAGTCGACAATCACCACGTCTCTTGGATTCAGGCTCATATCAATATTCTCGCTCTAACTCGTTGGCCGCTCAGTTGAAGAAGCGCTGGCCGTTCTTGGCCATTTCGCGCAGCTTCGCGGTCGGGTGGTACAGCGGCCCCAGGTCAGCGTACTGGTCGGCCAGGGCGACAAATTCAGCCACACCGATCGAATCGATGTAACGCAGCGCACCACCGCGGAACGGAGGGAAACCAATGCCGTAGACCAGGCCCATGTCCGCTTCGGCAGCGGTTTCAACGATGCCATCTTCCAGGCAGCGCACGGTCTCCAGGCACAGCGGCACCATCATCCAGTTGATGATGTCTTCGTCGGTGACTTCACGCTGCTCGAAGACGATCGGCTTGAGCACGTCGAGCACGGTGGCGTCGAAGACTTTCTTGGGCTTGCCACGCTTGTCGGTCTCGTAGGCGTAGAAGCCCTTGCCGTTCTTCTGGCCCAGGCGATTGGCCTCGTACAACGCGTCGACAGCCGAGCGGCGCTCGTCCTTCATACGGTCCGGGAAGCCGTCAGCCATCACGTCACGGCCATGGTGGCCGGTGTCGATGCCGACCACGTCCATCAGGTAGGCCGGGCCCATCGGCCAGCCGAATTTTTCCATGACCTTGTCGATGCGCACGAAGTCGACACCGGCACTGACCAGCTTGGCGAAACCACCGAAGTACGGGAACAGCACGCGGTTGACCAAAAAGCCCGGGCAGTCGTTGACGACGATCGGGTTCTTGCCCATTTTCTTGGCGTAAGCCACGGTGGTGGCGACCGCCACTTCACTGGACTTCTCGCCACGGATGACTTCCACCAGCGGCATCATGTGCACCGGGTTGAAGAAGTGCATGCCAACGAAGTTTTCCGGGCGTTTGAGCGCTTTTGCCAGCAGGTTGATGGAGATGGTCGACGTGTTGGAGGCAAGGATCGCATCCTCTTTCACCTGGCCTTCCACTTCCGCCAGCACGGCTTGCTTGACCTTCGGGTTCTCGACCACAGCCTCGACGACGATGTCGACGTTGCCGAAATCACCGTAGGACAGGGTCGGGCGAATGGCGTTGAGCGCTTCGGCCATCTTTGCCGGCGTCAGGCGGCCTTTTTCGACACGATTGCCCAGCAGCTTGGAGGCCTCGTTAAGGCCAAGCTGAATGGCATCTTCACGAATGTCCTTCATCAGGATCGGCGTGCCCTTGACCGCCGACTGGTAGGCGATACCGCCGCCCATGATGCCGGCGCCGAGCACGGCAGCCTGCTTCACGTCGCGAGCGATTTCGTCGTGGGCCTTGGCCTTGCGCTTGAGCTCCTGATCATTCAGGAACAGGCCGATCAGGCTTTCGGCAACCGAAGTCTTGGCCAGCTTGGCAAAGCCTGCGGCCTCGACTTCCAGTGCCTTGTCACGGCCGAAATTGGCGGCCTTCTGGATGCTCTTGATGGCTTCGACCGGGGCCGGATAGTTCGGGCCGGCCTGGCCTGCAACGAAGCCCTTGGCGGTCTCGAAGGCCATCATCTGCTCGATGGCATTGAGCTTGAGTTTTTCCAGCTTGGGCTGGCGCTTGGCCTTGTAGTCGAGCTCGCCGCTGATGGCGCGCTTGATCAGGTCCAGGGCGCCGTCCTGCAACAGCTCAGGGGCCACGACGGCGTCGACGGCACCGACCTTGAGGGCGTCTTCGGCACGGTTTTCCTTGCCAGCGGCAATCCACTCGATGGCGTTGTCCGAGCCAATCAGGCGCGGCAGGCGCACGGTACCGCCGAAGCCTGGGTAGATACCCAGCTTGACTTCTGGCAGGCCGATTTTCGCGGTGCTGGACATGACGCGGTAGTCAGCGGCCAGGCACATTTCCAGACCACCGCCCAGGGCGATGCCGTTGATCGCGGCAACGGTCGGCAATTCGAGGTCTTCGAACGCGTTGAAGATGCGGTTGGCTTCCAGGTTGCCGGCAACCAGCTCGGCCTCGGGCAGCTTGAAATTGTCGACGAATTCGGTGATGTCGGCGCCGACGATGAATACGTCCTTGCCACTGCTGACGATCACACCCTTCACCGAGGCGTCGGCCTTGATGGCGTCGACGGCCTGGCGCAGCTCGTCCAGGGTCAGGCGATTGAACTTGTTGACGGACTCACCCTTGAGGTCGAACTTCAGTTCGACGATGCCGCTTTCAAGAGCCTTAACCGTGATGGCTTTACCTTCGTAAATCATCAACTGATCTCCACGATATGGAAGCTGAACTGTACACGCCGATCGCTGGTGGAAAGCAGCCATTCGCTGCTCTTGCCCAGGCACACCCGTCAGCGCGCTAGTCGGGAGCTTGAATGAGCGATGTGACATACAAACGCTCAATTCATACGCCCGTTTGATTTGGGTATGCACACATTCTCCGAAAAGGTCGGCGTTGTCAAATGCTCGCAAGCGGGGTTAAAACGCGACTTTCCGGTCATTTTGTATCGTCCGGGTGCATAGCATGATGAGCGTGATCGCCGATCATTCATGTCAGCGATTGACCACAAATATCGCGGGGCGCTGCATTTTTTTCATGCACCGCGCCGCAGGCTGGCTACACTGCGACTGGCTTGAAGAAATTCCCGGCCTGCCTGGCCTTTTCTGCGCAGCAGAAACGACAAAGCGGCAACCTGGCACCGCCCTTCATGGGGTGCTGCCAGGTTGCCGCTTTGTCGTAGTTGGGGGTTAAGCGAGGGCTTCGAAGGCGTGGGCAATATCCTGCAACACAGATTTATCGCCACGCTCACTCCAGTACAGAGCAATCATGCGCGTGTCGGCTTCGACCTTGTAGACGGTGGCCGGCAGCCGCGCGAACACCTCGTTCAGGCGCGGCTCCTCGCACGCTTCACGCCACTGGTTCCACCACACGCCCGGGCTGACCTGCCAGTAGCACCAGCTGTCCTCCCGCCCCCGCCGGCGCCCGCGGTGATACTGCGGGCACGGGCTCGGCGGCTCATGCTCCAACCAGTGTGGCCACTGCTGCGGCGCCAGCTGCATGGCCAACCCCATGCGCCGCGCCTCCAGGCGCAAGCTCATCTGCTCACCCTGTTTGCGCGACTGGCGCAGCCAGGCAAACGGGCTGAGAATCACCGCCAGGATTGACACCACCAGCAATACCGTCATATCTGTAGATCCCATAAAGCGTTGCAAATGAGCGGGTTACTCGGTTTCACGGAAGACCCGCTCGAAAGCGACCATACTTCTACTATCGCGATTGTCAGGAGTACAGCTCATGCCCTACGAACATCTTCTGGTCGCCGTCGACCTTACCGAAGAGTGCGACCCGGTGATCAAACGTGCCATGAAGCTCGCCGAGCCTACAGGCGCCAAGGTCTCGCTGGTGCATATCGTCGAACCCATGGCCATGGCCTTCGGCGGTGACGTGCCAATGGACCTGTCGCAGCTGCAACAGCAGCAGTTCGACCAGGCCAAGGAGCGCATGGACCGCCTGTTCAACAAGTACCCTGAGATCAACCGTGGCGACTCGCACCTGACCTACGGCCAGCCGCGTCAGGAAATCCACCAACTGGCCAAGGACCAGAAGTGCGACCTGATCGTGGTCGGCAGCCATGGCCGGCACGGGCTGGCATTGCTGCTGGGCTCAACGGCCAATGACGTGCTGCATGGCGCGCCGTGCGATGTGCTGGCGGTGCGGCTGCAGAAGAAAGAATGATGTAGCCAGGCCCGGCCTCATCGCCGGCAAGCCGGCTCCCACAGGGGTTGGCACTGCTCTTGAGAACAGTGGCAGCCTGTGGGAGCCGGCTTGCCGGCGATGAGGGCAGGACTGATCAGCCTTCCAGCTCAGCCCAGCGCTCTACCAGGGTATCCAGCTCACCCTGCATCTGCTCGAGCTTGGCCAGCACCGCCGAGGTTTCCTCGATAGGCCGCTGATAGAAGCCCGGTGCGTTGACCTCTTCCTGCGCCACCGCCATGCGCTGTTCGACCGCGTCGATCTGCCCTGGCAGCATCTCCAGCTCGCGTTGCAGCTTGTAGCTGAGCTTTTTCTTCGAGGCATCGGCCACCGCTGCCACTGGCGCAGGTTCGGCTTGCACCTCCTGCTTCTGGACAACTGCGGTGTTGAGCTCGGACTTGCCGCCCTTGCTCTCGGTCACGCCCAACAGGCGCGGCGAACCGCCCTGGCGAATCCAGTCCTCATAGCCACCGACATACTCGCGTACCTTGCCCTCGCCTTCGAACACCAGGGTGCTGGTGACGACGTTGTCGAGGAAGGCCCGGTCGTGGCTGACCATCAGCACGGTGCCCTTGTAGTTGGACAGCACTTCTTCCAGCAGCTCGAGGGTCTCGACGTCGAGGTCGTTGGTCGGTTCGTCCAGTACCAGCAGGTTGGCCGGTTTGCTGAACAGCTTGGCCAGCAACAGGCGCGCACGCTCGCCACCCGACAGCGCCTTGACCGGCGTGCGGGCACGCTGCGGGCTGAACAGGAAATCGCCGAGGTAGCTGAGCACGTGACGGTTCTGGCCGTCGATCTCGATGAAATCGCGGCCTTCGGCCAGGTTGTCGATCACGGTCTTTTCCAGATCGAGCTGGTGGCGCATCTGGTCGAAGTAGGCCACTTCCAGCTTGGTGCCACGCTCGACCTTGCCCGAGGTAGGCTCGAGGTCCCCGAGCATCAGCTTGAGCAACGTGGTCTTGCCGGTGCCGTTGGCACCCAGCAGGCCAATACGGTCCTGGCGCTGCAGGACCATGGAGAAGTCCTTGACCAGCATCGGCCCTTCAGGGTGACGGAAGCTGACGTTCTCCAGCACCATGACCTGCTTGCCGGACTTGTCTGCCGCTTCGATCTGGATGTTGGCCTTGCCCTGGCGCTCACGGCGCTCCCCGCGCTCCACGCGCAGCGCCTTTAGCGCACGCACACGCCCTTCGTTACGGGTGCGGCGGGCCTTGATGCCCTGGCGAATCCACACTTCTTCCTGCGCCAGGCGCTTGTCGAACAGCGCGTTGGCGGTTTCTTCGGCAGCCAGCGCGGCCTCTTTGTGCACCAGGAAGCTGGCGTAGTCGCCGTTCCAGTCGATCAGCCCACCGCGGTCCAGTTCGAGGATGCGGGTGGCCAGGTTCTGCAGGAAAGAACGGTCGTGGGTGATGAACAGCACGGCGCCGTTGAAGCCGCGCAGGGCCTCTTCGAGCCACGCAATGGCACCGATGTCCAGGTGGTTGGTGGGCTCGTCGAGCAGCAGCAGATCGGGCTCCGACACCAGTGCCTGGGCCAGCAGCACACGGCGGCGCCAGCCACCGGACAGCTCGGCCAGGGTCTTGTCGGCCGGCAGTTGCAGGCGGCTCAGGGTGCTTTCCACCACCTGCTGCAGGCGCCAGCCGTCACGGGCTTCGAGCTCGTGCTGAACGTGCATGAGCTTGTCCAGGTCGTCGTCGCCCTGGATGTTCTGGCTGAGGTGGTGGAATTGCGCCAGCAACTCGCCAACGCCATCCAGGCCCGCGGCAACCACGTCGAACACCGTGCGCTCGTCGGCGACCGGCAGCTCCTGCGGCAGTTCGCCGATTTTCAGGCCAGGGGCGCGCCAGATATCACCGTCGTCGCCCTTCTGCTCGCCCTTGACCAGGCGCAGCATGCTCGATTTGCCGGTGCCGTTACGGCCGATGATGCACACCCGCTCGCCACGAGCGATCTGCCAGGACACTTTGTCCAGCAGCGGCATCGCGCCGAATGCGAGGGACACATCGCTGAATTTGAGCAGGGTCATGTTTGTCTCCAGAAAGCGGGCGCGCATTCTACCTGAGTTGGCTCGTTCCGGCATTAAGTTGGCCGCAACGCCCGGGCATTACGACATCCGGTCGAACTTAACGCCTTGATACAAGCACAGTGCTTTCACCCGCTGCCGGCAAACGGCTAAGCTAAGGCAATTGCTCCCAACAGTGCTGGCTTCGCCGTCACTTTCCCATGGTTCAACTGCCCGGACGTATCATGCGCAGCCGCCTGTTACAGATTGCCTCCTGCCTGCTGCTTACCGCCGCCACCGCCAGCGCGGCGCAGGCCATCGACCTTTCTCAGCAACGCCAATACTACGACGAGGCCAAGCGTGCGCTGGCCAAAGGCGACAAAGGCCCCTACCTGCGCTACTCCCAGGCCTTGCGCGACTACCCGCTGACGCCTTACCTGGCCTACGACGAACTCACCGCGCGCCTGAAAAGCGCCAGCAACGAGGAAATCGAAGCCTTCCTGGCCAAGCACGGCGACCTGCCCCAGGCCAACTGGATGAAACTGCGCTGGTTGCGCTGGCTGGCCGAGCGCGGCGAGTGGAACACCTTCGTCAAGTACTATGACCCCAAGCTCAACTTCACCGAGCTGGACTGCCTCAATGGCCAGTACCAGCTGAGCCACGGCCAGCGTGCCGAAGGCTATGCCAGCGCCGAGAAACTGTGGAACGTGGGCAAGTCGCAACCGGCCGCCTGCGACACCCTGTTTGCCATGTGGGCCGCCGAAGGCCAGCTCACCGAGGCCAAACGCTGGAACCGCGCCAAGCTGGCAGCCCAGGCACGCAACTATGCCCTGGCCAACAACCTGGTCAATTCCCTGACCACCCTTGCCCCGCAAGGCCGACTGCTGGTGGATGTGGCGCAAAAGCCTGAGCTGCTCAACCAGCCATCGCGTTTCTCCCCGGTCAACGAAGCCATGTCCGACGTGGTCAGCCTCGGCCTGCGCCGCCTGGCCCGCCAGGACCCGGAGCGTGCCATGGCGCTGCTCGACGACTACGCGCAGCGCATGCACTTCTCCCGCGATGAGAAAGTCGCCATCGCCCGCGAAATCGGCCTGACCCTGGCGCGTCGCTACGACCCGCGCGCCCTCGACCTGAT
Organism: Pseudomonas sp. P39-UII1; assembly: GCF_039672635.1. Lineage (NCBI taxonomy): Bacteria > Pseudomonadati > Pseudomonadota > Gammaproteobacteria > Pseudomonadales > Pseudomonadaceae > Pseudomonas > Pseudomonas sp. P39-UII1. The sequence goes on along the minus strand of NZ_JBDFPP010000007.1, from coordinate 179,902 downwards.
GACCCGCTACGACCCGGAGCTGCGCGACAACACCGTCAGTGAATGGCGCATGCGCCTGCTGCTACGCCTGGGCCGCTGGGAAGATGCCTACGAGCTGACCAAACGCTTGCCGCAAGACCTGGCCAGCAGCAACCGCTGGAAGTACTGGCAGGCGCGCAGCCTGGAGCTGGCACAGCCGAACAACCCGCAAATACCCCTGCTGTACAAGACCGTGGCGCGGGAGCGTGATTTCTATGGCTTCATCGCTGCCGACCGTGCGCAAACGCCTTATCAGCTGAACAACCGGCCGCTGGTGCTGAGCCCGCAACTGGTCAACAAGGTGCGCAACACCCCGGGCGTCCAGCGTGCGCTGGAATTCCACGCCCGCGGCCAGATCGTCGAAGGGCGCCGCGAGTGGTACCACGTCAGCCGCCACTTCAACCGCGATGAAATGGTTGCCCAGGCGCGCCTGGCCTACGACTTGCGCTGGTACTTCCCGGCCATCCGCACCATCAGCCAGGCCCAGTACTGGGATGACCTGGACATCCGCTTCCCGATGGCCCACCGCGACACCCTGGTACGCGAGGCCAAGGTACGTGGGCTGCATTCGAGCTGGGTGTTCGCCATCACGCGTCAGGAAAGCGCGTTCATGGAAGATGCACGCTCCAGCGTCGGCGCCAGCGGCCTGATGCAGTTGATGCCGGCCACGGCCAAGGAAACCGCGCGCAAGTTCAGCATTCCGTTGGCATCGCCACAGCAGGTGTTCAACCCAGACAAGAACATCCAGCTCGGTGCCGCCTACCTGAGCCAGGTGCACAGCCAGTTCAACGGCAACCGCGTACTGGCCTCGGCGGCGTACAACGCCGGCCCCGGGCGCGTACGCCAGTGGCTCAAGGGCGCCAAGCACCTGAGCTTCGATGTGTGGGTGGAATCGATCCCGTTCGACGAAACCCGCCAGTACGTACAGAACGTGCTGTCGTATTCGGTGATCTACGGGCAGAAGCTCAACTCACCTCAGCCGTTGGTGGATTGGCACGAGCGGTATTTCGACGACATGTGAAACCGCCAATGCTCTTCGCGGGGCAAACCCGCGAAGAGCATTGGCTGGTAAACGCTACTCCAGCACTTCGACTTCCATCCCCACTTCAACCCGGCCAGTGCCCTCCACCGCCAGGTTTTGCCCGAACAGGATATCCCCCTCCTTTTCGCGGAAGGTCCTTAACGTGGTCAGTGGTTCACGGTCCGGGCTGCGCTGCCCGGTCGCCGGGTCAAGCGTGGTGAAGATGCACCGTACGCTGGGCTTGAGCACACGAAACTGCAACGTGCCGATACGAATCCGCTTCCAGCCATCCTCGGCAAAAGGCGCTGCACCCTGCACCACCAGGTTGGGGCGAAAACGCAGCATCTCCATGGGGCGGCCTATGCGCCTGTTCAGCTCATCCAGCGAGCCCTGGCCAATCAGCAGCAACGGGAACCCATCGGGGAACGCCGCCCGGTCACTGATCAAACCATAACCACTGGGCAGGTAACGCGCCCGCTGCTCCGGGCAGTAGACCAGACGCACCGGCTTGCCGAGCATCTGCGACAACCAGGCTGCCGCCTCGTCGCCGGCATCCGGCACACGGAATGTGTCACGCCAGAGGGTCACACCGCGCAAGCCCTCATCAGCGCCAGGCAGCGCCACCCTCAACACGGCTTGCCCCGGCGCCTCCAGCAGCAGCGCCCCGGCCTCATCATCGCGCGCCTTCAACTGGCTGAGCTGCGGCCAGGCGCGCTGGGTAAGGAAGCGGCCGTTGCCTTCCTCGACCACCATCCAGCGTCGATCACCCCGCAGCCCCAGATGATCCACCGCCGAAGCCTGCAGGCATTGCGCCTGCCCCGACTTCACCGGGTACCGATACAACTCACTCAGAAACATCCCTGCCTGCCTCGTGCCATGCAAAAGCCCAGCTTATACCCGGCAGGCGCTGGGATCACGCAGCGGTTGTGTTCAACAGCAGGCGCTGCTTGACCACATCGACCAGGCGATCAGGTTGGAACTTGGAGAGGAAATTGTCACAGCCGACTTTCTTGACCATCGACTCATTGAAGCTGCCCGACAACGACGTGTGCAGCACCACGTAAAGCTTGCGCAGGCGCGCATCGCTGCGGATTTCCGTGGTCAGCCGGTAACCATCCATTTCAGGCATTTCTGCATCGGTAAATACCATCAGCAGCTTCTCGCACACATCTTCGCCGGCATCGGCCCAACCCTTGAGCATGCGCAGCGCCTTCAGGCCATCGCTGGCCACATGCAGTTTCACCCCCAATTGCGACAGGGTGTCACGCAACTGCGCCAAGGCCACGCTGGAGTCGTCCACCAGTAGCACCTCCCGGCCACGGGCACGCGCCAGTACCGGGTCGGCAAGCTTGTCGTTGGACACCTTGGCGTTGTACGGCACGATCTCGGCCAACACCTTTTCCACGTCGATCACTTCCACCAGTTGCTCGTCCACCTTGGTGATGGCGGTCAGGTAATGCTGGCGGCCGGCACTGGAGGGCGGTGGCAGGATGGCTTCCCAGTTCATGTTGACGATGCGATCAACCCCGCCCACCAGAAATGCCTGCACCGAACGGTTGTACTCGGTGACGATGATCGTGCTGTCTGGCCCAGGCGTCAGCGGGCGCATGCCGATCGCCTGGGACAGGTCGATCACCGGCAGGGTTTGCCCGCGCAAGTTGACCACGCCACAGACGAACGGGTGACGCTGCGGCATCAAGGTCAGCTTGGGCAGTTGCAGCACTTCCTGCACCTTGAACACGTTGATCGCGAACAGCTGGCGGCCAGCCAGGCGAAACATCAGGATTTCCAGGCGGTTCTCACCTACCAGTTGCGTACGTTGGTCTACCGTGTCGAGAATGCCGGCCATTGGAAAGCCCCCAGGCTTGAGTCGAAAAATGTGAAATCATCCACCCTGTATCGGCGGTTTGCAGCGCAGCTTGACCCATGTATGAAAATGCCGCGCAGGCAATTGATATCACATTACCATCATGCTTTACTGCGGACATCCCAGCTTGGATCCAGTGCTTGGGCACCCTGTCGCACCCTAGGCCGCCATCAGGGAAACCCCTAGAAGCAATCGGGTGTAACCTGATTTGCGCGATATCCTTTAGCCATTAATGTGACGCCATTCTCACTGCATGAATGGAGTCAGGCTTTTGCTAGCGACCGACATGGCTTTGCCATCCCCCGCTCCCGCCGTGCACGCCGGAGCCTCATGATGGACAGCACAGCCGCCAACAGCAGCGCGCTGCAGGAGTTTCTGCTGGATGCGCAGGTCTTGCTGACCCAGTCTCAGGAATGCCTGCAGCACCTGCAACTGATCACCAATGACGCCGACGCCTGCCTCTGCCTGAGCAATACCCTCGATACCCTTGCCCGGCGTGCCAGCGGCCTGGGGCTGGTCGAAGTCGCGCACTACACCACTGCCCTGCAGCAACTGCTGGCCCCAGCCTGCCAGCACCAGCACCTGCCCAATGAAGCCTTGCCCGCCCTGGGGGCCTGCCTCACCCTGTTGGCCTGGCAAGTCGAGCTGCTGGACCTGCAAACCGGGCGCCTGGCCCTCGATGCGACGGAGCAAGTAGCGTTGCTGACCGAGTTGGCAAGCGCGCTGGGCCAGCCACTGCCGCAAACGTGTGCGCCTTGTCAGCACAGTGGCGACGAATGCGTTCACCCCCCTGCACCCGCCGCCCAGGGCACAGCCTACAGAGCAAGCCGGGCGCACTAGAGGGATAGCAACCTGCAACTAACCGCGTCATGCAATCCGAAATGGATGAACTTGTTAAGTTTGAGGTGCGAGCACTTGCCTGCCAGCGCGCAAGTTGAACGGGGTATGTCTCAAGACCGGAACCAATGATAGCAATTAGCTATTTAGCGCAGGCATAGAACCGCCGTGATCGGCCCGGAAATCCCTAGGTTTCAAAGCATTACCCAGCCGCGACCGACGCATCTTGAAGTGTTAACATGCGCACTAACAATCATCGGCCACCGGTATATGGATCGCCTCGACGCACGCTCGGAGATTGTTGAAAACACCACGCCAAAGCCTTTGGCAAGACATGTTCAAGGCCCCCATCAGCAAGACTTCAGTGGCTTCCCATTTATGCTCCCACGCTTGAAGATCCCTCTGCGTTGCCGTTCACGCGCCAGCTTGCTGCGCTGGGCGACTGCATTGCTGTGCGTGGCATCCCTGGCTGGCAATCTTTGCTTGTTCATCGGCGGGCAGGCGATGCCGGCCAGCCTGTTGCTGCTGCAACTGGCGGCGATGCTCGGGGTTGGCTGGCAGTTGAGCCATGACGCCAAGTCAATCAACCTTCACCCGGCGGAGTTGGCCGATCGCATGCTCAAGGTTCAGGAAAGCGAGCGTCAACACCTTAGCCGAGAGCTGCATGACGACATTGGCCAACTGCTCACTGCCGCCACGATGCAGGTGGGCTGGTTGCAACGGCGGCTACCGAGCGACCTGCAGGCACACTGCGGCACTTTGCGCGGCACGCTTGAAGACACTTTGGGCAAGGTGCGCGATGTGTCTGCCATTCTCAACCCACGGCAACTGGCGAGCCTTGGCCTGGAGGCCAGCCTGCGTGCGCACCTGGTGCGTACGCTGGAGAACACCGACGTGCATTGGAGCCTGGAGTGCCATCAACGGCTGGGGGGTATTTCCGAAGCCGTGGCCATGGCGGCCTTTCGCATCACGCAAGAAGCCGTCACCAACATCCTGCGCCATGCGCAAGCGCGTAACCTGACCATCCGCCTGCAGCGCAGCCCCGTCGGCCTGGCCCTGTCGATTCAGGACGACGGGCAGGGCTTCATGCCTGCCGCCAATCCGGCCGAAGCCGGCCAACGCGGCATGGCCGGCATGCAGGAACGCGCCACTGCTCTGCAAGGCAGCCTGGAAATCACCAGCCAGCTCGGCCTGGGCACGCGGATCGAGGTCTTGTTCCCGTGGCCGCCGCGCACCCATGAACGCGCCAGGACCCCTGTTTCCCCATGACTTGCAGACTGTTGCTGGTAGATGACCACTCGCTGATCCGAGCCGGCGTTCGCGCCCTGGTATCCGACATTCCCGGCTACACCGTGGTGGGCGAAGCCGAAGATGGCGACCAGTTGCTCGAACAGGCTCAGCAGCTGGCGCCCGATATGGTCCTGCTGGATATTTCCATGCGCTCGACCAGCGGCCTGGACGCCCTCACCCAGCTGCGCTCCACCGGCAACACCTGCAAGGTGCTGATCCTGTCCATGCACACCGACCCTGACCTGATCATGCGGGCCCTGGAAAGCGGTGCCCATGGTTACCTGCTCAAGGACGCCACCGCCACCGAACTGGAGCAGGCCCTGGCCGCCTTGCGCAGCGGTGAGCGCTACCTGAGCCCGGCCATCGCCCACACCGTGATCAACCAGGCGCTGATGCGGGCGCAGCACGGCAAGCAGCCCAATGTAGACCGCCACAACCTGACTGCTCGGCAGCTGGAAATCCTGCGACTGATCGTGCGCGGCAAATCCACCCGTGAGATTGCCACTGGCCTGGGCCTGTCGATCAAAACCGTTGAAACCCATCGCTCACAAATCATGAAGCGCCTGCAGATCCATGACGTTGCAGGCCTGGTACTGTTTGCCGTGCGCGAGAAAATCATTCGCCTGGACGACTGAGCAGCGCTGAATCGGGCGGCAAATGCAGGCGCAGCGCGGCGGGTAGGGATTCGAAACGCAGACTGTCACCCTGCAAAGGCTCGCCATCCAGGTTGATATCCAGGCCTTGGGAGCTTTTGATTTCAACCCAGGGCAAGCGCGCGCGGACGAACAACCCCTCCCCCGCCAGCAGATCACGCAGCGCCCCTACCACTTCCTGCGGCGCCGGCAATATGGCGACGTCAAGCAAGCCGTCATCCACCACCGCCTCCCCACACAACACCTGCCCGCCACCGGCCTGACGACCGTTGCCGATACCCAGCGCCAGCAAGTCGCCTTGCCAGTGAAAGCCTGGGCCCGTCAGCTCCACCGATGCGGCCTGCAGCTCGCTGAAGCGTGACAGCCCGGTAAACAGGTAGGCCGCGGCACCCAATACCTTCTTCAAGTCCTCGGAGGTGTTGGCGGTGACCTGGCTGCCAAAGCCACCGGTGGCCATGTTCAGGAACAGCTGGTCGCCAACCCGCCCCAGGTCGATCGGCCGAGCCGGCTGGTCCAGCAGGGCCAACGCCTCGGCCGGCTCCAGTGAAACGCCCGCCGCCTTGGCAAAATCGTTGGCGGTGCCCAGCGGCAGCAATGCCAGGCTGGCCTCGGTGCGAGCATGCCCCATGGCTTCGGCCACGTCCCGCAAGGTGCCATCGCCGCCCCCGGCGACCACATGCGTATAACCGGCCGCCAGCGCCTCGGCGACCAGCCGCTGCGCATCACCCGCCTCCCAGGTAACCCGCACATCCACGGTCCAGCCCCGCTCGCGCTGGGCGAGCACGGCTTTGCGTACCTCTTCGTTCATCGCCTGCTTGCCATGCAGGATCACTATCGCCTTGCGCATCGCGCTTCTCCCTGGGGATCGATCATTGCAAATCTCGACCACAGTCAGTGCAGGAATGCTGCATGGCTCAGGTAATAAAACGTCTGGGCGAGCGACCTGCCTGAGCAAAACGCCAGAATAATCCGAACGGCATTGAAAGCTTTGCTGCTCGGGCGCATCATCGACAAGTAATTGGCTTTTCCTCTTTAAACTTTTGAGTGTCGCCAGTTTTTTGACTTTGCGTCAGCGTTTTTTTGTCGTTGAGCGCTGGCACTACGGCTGCAACGGACCCCGGCGAACGAGACAAGGTGAGCTTTACTCAAAAGAAAGGGCGTGTCCCGGCAGCAGCACATGGCTAGCTACCAGCGGGCGCGTTTGTTGTCTGCGGTTTTTGGCGAGGATTCCGGCTCATGCGCATACTCTGGACACTGCCCTACCTGCCCTGGCCCACCACCAGCGGCAGCAAGACCCGGCAATACCACCTGTTGCGCGCCCTTGCGCAGCACGGCCACCGGATCACCTTGCTGGTGCAGTCAAAGATCCCGCTGAACGATGCCACCCGCGAAGCGCTGGAGCCACTGGTCGAGCGCCTGATCGTGCTGCCCCGCCGCGCGCTGCACAGCCCGCTGAACCTGCTGGCCTCGCCGATCATCGATTACCCCATGCGCGCAATCATCAACGGCCTGGCGCCGTGCCTGCGGCATCGTTTCGAACAACTGCTGGACGAACCCTGGGACGTCATCCAGATCGAACACAGCTATGGTTTCCAGCCCTTCGAGAAAGCCCTGCAAGCCCGGGGCCTGCCCTACATGCTCAGCGAGCATACCCTGGAGTCGGTGATGGGTGCCGCCTGCCACGACCGCCTGCCGCTATGGTTGCGGCCGCTGAACGCGTTCGACCGCTGGCGCTATCGTCGGTGGGAACAACGTGTGTTGAGCCAGCCCAACGAGGTGGTGGCGGTAAGCGCGCATGACGCCGACCTGATCAGCCAGATCAGCGGCCGCCCGGTGAACGTGGTGGTCAACGGTGTGGATTGCGATTACTTCCAGGACGTGAAACCGGCCATGCACAGCCAACGCCTGCTGTTCGTTGGCAACTTCGAGTACGGTGCCAACCTGGAAGCCATCGAGTGGGCGCTGGAAGAAATCCTGCCGCAAGTGTGGATGAGCAACCCGGCAGTGCGCCTGGCCATCGCCGGGCATGCCATGCCGGCGAGCTGGAAGCTTCATTGGAACGACCCGCGCATCGAATGGCTCGGCTATCGCCCCGACCTGCGCGAACTGCAGCGGCGCTCGGCGCTGTTCTTTGCCCCCTTGCGTTACGCCGGTGGCTCCAAGGTGAAGATCCTCGAAGCCATGGCCGCCGGTTTGCCGGTCATCACCACCGGCAAGGGCGTGTCCGGGCTGGCCGTGAACAACGGCGAGCATTACCTGGGCAGCGACGACGGCGGCCAATTGGCGCTGCTGATCACCCAACTGCTCAACCAGCCCTGGCGCATGTGCCAGCTGAGCGAAGCCGGCCGCCAGTTCGCCCGGCAGCGCCACGACTGGAGCGTGGCGGCCCAGCAACTGGAGAACGTGCACATGCGCCTGACCCAGGCGGTGCCGGCCGACGCCACACAGCCCGGCGGCGCCTGGCTGGGGCGTTCAACCAAGTAGTTCGCTCAGCGGTATGAACGGCACGCTGTCACCCTGCTGCGGCGTGCTGCCTTCGCGCACCTCCACCAGGCCCTCGGCCCACGCAGCGCTGCGCAGCACGCCGGAGCTCTGGTTCTTGTAGATGCGCACGCGGCCGTTGTCGATGCGCGCGCGCAGGTACTCGCGGCGGGTACCGGCCTTGGGCCAATCGAACCCGGCAGGCACATCGAAACGCAGCGGCGTGACGTCTGCCACACCCTGGCGTCGCAACAAGTACGGGCGGGTCAACAGGCCGAAAGTGACCAAGGTCGAGGCCGGGTTGCCTGGCAGGCCGATCACCGGCACCCCGTGATAGTGCCCAAAGGTCAACGGCTTGCCTGGCTTGATCGCCAGCTTCCACAAGGCCAGCTCACCGGCTTCGCGCAATGCCGCGCCAAGGTAGTCGGCTTCACCTACGGAAACCCCGCCTGTAGACAGGATCAGGTCGACATCACCCAGGCCGGCCAGGCACTCGCGGGTACGCACCAGGTCATCGGGGAGGATGCCCATGTCGCGCACCTCACAGCCCAGGCGCTGCAACCAGCTGGCCAGCAGGCGCCGGTTGCTGTTGTAGATCTGCCCGGGGCCCAGCGGCAGCCCCGGTTCGACCAGTTCGTCGCCGGTGGACAACACCGCCACCCGCACCCGCCGCACCACGTGCAGCTGCGCATGGCCCAGGGTCGCAGCCAGGCCCAGCTCGATCGGCCCCAGGCGTGTGCCTGCCACCATGACCTGTTCCCCCTTACGGGTTTCCTGGCCTTGGGGGCGAACATTCTGATCGAGCCTCAGCTGCTCGAGAAAGCGTACCCGGCCATCGGCCAACACTTCTGTGTTTTCCTGCATCTCGACGCAGTCTGCACCTGCCGGCAACGGCGCACCGGTGAAGATCCGCGCGCAAGTACCGGGCTGCAGGGGCTCGGGTGCGTGCCCTGCGAAGATGCGCTGGCTGACCGGCAGCGGTTCGCCCTGGTGATCAGCCAGACGCAACGCATAGCCGTCCATGGCGCTGTTCGGCCAGGGCGGCAGGTCGAGCGACGCCACCAGGTCGGTCGCCAGCACACGGCCCTCGGCCTCGGCCAACGGCACGGTTTCAATGTCTTTGATCGGCGCCGCTTCAGCCAGCGCCAACAGCTGTGCCAGGGCTTCTTCCACCGGCATCAATGGCCGCGCCTGCGGCGCCTCAGCCACGGCTTTCGCAGGCCACTGCCTGCTTCAGCTGCGCAACGAAATTGCACGGGCGATGGCGGGCATCGAGCTGTTCGGCAAGGATACCGTCCCAGCCGGTGCGTACGGCATTGGTGGACCCAGGCAGGCAGCACACCAGCGTACCGTTGGCGAGGCCGGCAAGGGCGCGCGACTGGACCGTGGAGGTGCCGATATCCGGGACCGAGATCTGCCGGAACAGCTCGCCGAAGCCGTCTACCTGCTTGTCCAGCAGGCAGACAACGGCTTCTGGGGTACTGTCACGGCCGGTGAAGCCGGTGCCTCCAGTAATCAGCACGACCTGCACGCTGTCGTCGGCGATCCAGGTGGCGACCTGCGCGCGAATCTTGTACAAATCGTCCTTGAGCAGCACACGGGCAGCCAGCTGGTGGCCCGCTGCAGTCAGGCGGTCAACGAACATCTGGCCGGAGGTATCGGTGTCGAATGTGCGGGTGTCGCTGACCGTCAGCACGGCAATGTTCAGCGCCACGAAGGGGGTATCTGCCTTGGCTTTCATGAGTGTCCATCGCAGGAGAAGGGGTGGCCGCATTTATATCACAGCCGCCCCTGCGGCACCCTCGACAGACCCAGGTCAATACCTCGCCATTGGCGCTATGCTGCACTTGTAAGGAACTTGCGCAGACACCCTGCGTCATAAAGTCATCTAGCACCATTGCACTGGAGAAACACGATGATTCAACGGACCCTTCCTGCCTTCCTGCTCGCCCTCGGCCTGGGCGCTCTCGCCGGCTGTGCTTCGCCGACCGTGATCACCCTGAACGACGGCCGTGAGATCCAGGCAGTGGACACGCCATCCTTCGACGAGGACTCCGGTTTCTACGAATTCGAGCAACTCGATGGCAAGCGTACGCGCCTGAACAAAGACCAGATCCGCACCGTCAAAGAGCTCTGATCTGGCACCGGCTTTTGAGCATAAGCCCGTTTAACAACAAGGGCTTGCGCTCGAAAATGCGATGCAGTAGGATTTCGTTCATCGGAGTGTAGCGCAGCCAGGTAGCGCGTCTCGTTCGGGACGAGAAGGCCGCAGGTTCGAATCCTGTCTCTCCGACCAAATCCCACTCGAAAAGCCCGCCATGTGCGGGCTTTTTGTTGCCTGCGATTGGCCTATGCAGTCAGCCGCGACGTCACTTCGCCCAGCTGCCCCGACAAACCATGCAAGCGCTGCCCTGCCTGCTCGGTGTGCTGCACCGCCTGCTGGTTGGCTGTGGCGATGCGGGTGATCTCGATCAGGTTGCGCGAAATATCTTCGGCCACGCTGGTCTGCTCTTCGGCCGCCGTGGCGATTTGCCGGTTCATGTCGCGGATCGCTTCCACCGCCGTGGTGATGCGCTGCAGCATCTGCCCGGCCTGCTGCACCTGCTCGGCGCCCTCCTCGCTGCGCTGCTGGCCGCTTTCAATAGCCTTGACCGCCTCTACCGCACCCGACTGCACCGCCTCGATGATCTGGTGGATTTCGGCAATCGACGCGGCGGTACGCTGGGCCAAACTGCGCACCTCGTCGGCGACCACTGCAAAGCCACGCCCGGCCTCGCCCGCACGGGCCGCTTCAATGGCCGCGTTGAGCGCCAGCAGATTGGTCTGTTCAGCAATCCCCCGGATCACTTCCAGCACCTTGCCGATGCGCGAGCTGTCATTTTCAAGGTGGCGGATCACTGCGGCGGTACCGGCAATCTCGCGGTTGACCACACCAATGATGTCGATGGTCTGCTGCATGACCTGCTCACCAGCCTGGGCACTGTGGTCGGCATCATCTGCGGCACGCGCGGCCTCGGCAGCGTGGCGGGCAACCTCCTGGGCAGTGGCGGACATCTCGTGCATGGCCGTGGCCACCTGGTCGGTACGCTGGAACTGGTCCTGGGTGCCCCGTGCCATGTCGCCGGCAATCGTGCGCAGCTGGCCACTGGCGCCTTCAAGTTCCTGGGCGTTGTCCTTGAGGCGGCCAACGGTTTCGGCCAGGAAATCACGCAGGGTATTGGCCGCGCGGGCCAGGCGGCCCAGTTCATCTTCACGACGGCCGTCGACGCGGGCGCCGAAGCGGCCCTGGCTCAGTTGCGCAACGTATTCGGTCAGCTGGGTGATGGGTTCGATCAGGTTACGATTGACCCGCCACAGGCTCAGCAAGCCTACCAGCAGCGCCGAGGCCAGCATCACCACCACACCCAGCCATACCGTGCGCTCGGCACTGGCATTGATGCTGGCGGCGCGTTCTCGGGCAGCGGCGCGCAGTTGCTCGACCAGCGCGCTCATCTGCTCACTGGCGGCACGGTCGACACCTTTGACCGCCAGGTCGCCGGCAACCGGGTCAGCACCGGCAGCCAGAAACGCCTGGCGCCCTTGCGCGTAGGCCACGCCCAACTGCCGGTGACTGTCGCGCAACTGTTGCAAGGGTGCCTTGAGCTTGTCATCACTGCTGTCGATCAGTTGCCCAAGCAACTGCTGAACCTGTTGTTCGCGAGCCTGAAACTGCTGCCAATACTTGTCCAACTCGGCCGGTTGGCGGCCGCGCAGCAGCACGTTCTTCCATTCCTGCACCTGGATCTTGAACTGCAGGTTGGCTTCGTCGATCGATTGCGAAGCCTGCAGCGGCCCTTCGACCAGCTCGGCGTAACCGCGCACGCTGGACGTCAGGAACTGGAAACACACCAGGGCGATCAGCAGCATCGCTGCAACGCTGCCGCCAAGCAGGGTGAGAATTTGCACTCGGAGGGATTTACGCAACATCGCGGATCTCGGGAACAAGGAAGTAGGAAACAGCGCGCCGTTGGCAGCGCCGCGACAGACATCCTTGTCCTCGTTCGCAGGCCAAAAAAAAGCTGCCATCGGGCGATAGCAGCCAATTCGAGCACTTACACAACAGATGCGGGGATAGTCTCAAGCCATTGCTACAGAAATGTTACAAACGCAAGTTGCATCAGGATGTGGTGAACTGCAGCGAGGCCAGGCGGGCATACAACGGGCTTGTTTCGATCAGCTGGCGATGGGTACCGACCGCCACCAGCTGCCCCTTGTCGATCACCGCGATGCGGTCGGCATGCTGCACGGTCGCGAGGCGGTGGGCGATGACCAGCGTGGTGCGGCCGGCCATCAGGGTTGGCAGCGCCTGCTGAATCAGGTGTTCGCTCTGGGCATCGAGGGCACTGGTCGCCTCGTCGAGCAACAGGATGGGAGCATCCACCAACAACGCCCGGGCAATTGCCAGGCGTTGGCGCTGCCCGCCCGACAGGCCGGTACCGCCCTCGCCCAGCGGCGTCTGATAACCCTGCGGTAATTGCCGGATAAAGGCGTCGGCGTGTGCGCCCCGTGCTGCCGCCTCGACCTCTGCAAAACTGGCCTCGGGGCGGCCGTAGCGAATATTGGCCTCCACCGTACCCCTGAACAGCGATGGGTTCTGCGCAACCAGGGCGAACTGGCTGCGCAACTGGGCCAATTCAAGGCTGGTGATTGGCTGCCCATCAAGAAGGATGCGCCCGCGTTGAGGGTCGTAGAAGCGCAGCAGCAAGTCGAACAAGGTCGACTTGCCCGCCCCCGATGGCCCCACCAGCGCTACGGTCTGGCCTGGCTCGATGACCAGGCTGAGGTTGTCGATCGCGGCAACCGATGGCCGTGAAGGGTAGGCAAACTCCACCTGTTGCAGTTCTATGCAGCCGCTGGCGTGCTGTCGATCAAGGGCCACTGCCTGCTCGGGCTCAAGAATACTGCTGCGCGCCGCCAGCAGCTCGGCGATGCGCTCAGCCGCGCCCGCCGCACGCTGCAGCTCCCCGATCACTTCGCTGAGGGTACCGAAAGCGCTGCCGACGATAAGGCTGTAGAACACGAAGGCGGCCAATTCACCGGCGGAAATACGCCCGGCAATCACGTCCATGCCACCCACCCACAGCATGACCCCCACTGCACCCAGCACCAGCACGATCACCAGGGTGATCAGCCACGCCCGCTGGGCGATGCGCTGGCGTGCCACGCTGAACGCCGCCTCGACCGTGCCGGCAAACAGCTGGCGGTCCAGCGCCTGGTGGTTATACGCCTGCACCGTCTTGATCTGCCCCAGCGTCTCTGCCACGTAGCTGCCCACATCCGCCACCCGGTCCTGGCTTTGCCGCGACAGGCTGCGCACGCGCCGGCCAAACAGCAGGATTGGCGCGAGCACCAGCGGCAACGCCACCACGACGATGCTGGTGAGCTTGGGGTTGGTGATGAACAGCAGTACCACGCCACCGATGACCATCAGGGCATTGCGCAAGAACATCGACAGCGACGAGCCGATCACCGCTTGCAGCAATGTGGTGTCGGCGGTCAGCCGGGATTGTATTTCCGAGCTGCGGTTGTCTTCGAAGAACCCCGGATGCAGCCCGATCAGGTGATCGAACACGGCGCGGCGAATGTCGGCCACACACCGTTCGCCGATCCATGAAACCAGGTAGAAACGGCTGAACGTTCCGATGGCCAACGCCAACACCAACATCAGGAACAGCCCGATGGTCTGGTTCAGCTGGTGCGCCGAGCGCGTCATGAACCCCTGGTCCACCAACAGGCGAATGCCCTGCCCCATGGACAAGGTGATAGCCGCTGTCGCCACCAGCGCCAGCAACGCCAGGCCTGCCTGGCGACGGTAAGGGCGCAGGAACTGCCAGCAGAGGGACAAGGCGCGACGCTGTCGAGAGGAAACCGGTTCGGGCATGACGAAGACCACAGCAACAATGAGCCTGCAGCCTAGCACTCATCAGCCCTGGTGGTGGCTATAGCTCAACGTTCTAAAACGCCTCTGGAGGTTTGCCTGCGATTCTGTTGGACTGTAGAGGTCGTGGCACCCAAGAGCCCTTGTCACGGGCCGGTCACGGCGCAGGTTTACCTTGAAACTGGACCTGATGAGGAGACTGTATATGCCCCTGCAACACGGCAGTGACACCCAAAAGCCCCAGAACAATCCGCAATCCAAGCCCTGCGGTTCGATTATCGATGCCCAAGGCCATGAAGTCCCGATTACCGAGCAGATGATCCAGCGGGCCTGCAAAGACCTTGAGGACAGCCGGGTCAGGAAAGTGCCCAAGGGCTGAAAGAAGAATTGCTGCAACCCGGCGCTGGCGCCGGGTTTTTATTGGCCTGTCAGACCACCACACCCCCCAGTGCACTGACCATCTGCGCCAACTGCGGCGCCTCGCCGCGCAAGCGTACACGCAACCCCTCGACCTCTCGCCGCGCCGGGTAGTGCTTGCGCAGCTGGTCGAATGCCGCGCGCTGCTCGGCGGCATCGTCACTGAGGCTACGACGGAAATCGGCATCGTCGCGACGTGGGTCGTACACCGCGCGGCACAAGGTGGCCAAGGCCCAGTTCAGGTCGGCGTTGGCATCCAGCTCGATCTGCGCCAACGGCGGCTTGGGCAGCAGGTCCTGCAACTGCACACGCTCGGCCTCGCCGAGGAAGCGACACAGCGCCTGGTAGATCTGCGCCGTACCGCGCTGGCGGCCGTCCAGGCTGTAACCGGCGATGTGCGGGGTAGCCAGAGTGCACAAGTCAGCCAGCTGCAAGTCGACCTGCGGTTCGCCTTCCCACACATCAAGCACCGCGTGCACGTCTTCGCGGTCCAGCAGCAGTTCGCGCAGCGCTCGGTTATCCACCACCGGCCCGCGGCTGGCGTTGATCAGCCACGCGCCGGGGCGCAGCTGCGCCAGTTGCGCCTGGCCCAGCAGGTGCCAGGTGGGGTGCTCGCCGGCACGCTGCAATGGGGTGTGCAGGCTGATCACATCGCACTGTTCGAGGATGCGTTCGAGGCTGACGAAGTCACCGCCTTCGGCGGCCTGGCGCAGGGGGTCGCAGACCAGCACCTTCCAGCCGAGGCCATGCAGCACACGCACCAGCCGCCCGCCGACTTCACCGGCGCCTACCACGCCATAGGTGCGTTGGGCCAGCGCCACGCCGTCCAGGTCGGCCAGGGTCAGCAAGCTGCCCAGCACGTAATCGACCACGCCGCGGGCGTTGCAGCCTGGTGCGCTGCTCCAGTGGATGCCCGCTTGGGCGAAATAGTCGAGGTCCAGGTGATCGGTGCCGATGGTGCAGGTGCCGACGAAGCGCACCTTGCTGCCTTCGAGCAGGTGCCGGTCGACTTTGGTCACCGAGCGCACCAGCAGCACATCGGCCTCTTTGACGCTGGCGGCGTCGAGGCTCCTGCCGGGGTAACGGCGGATCTCGCCGAAGCCTTCGAAGAAGGCATCGAGCAGCGGGATATTCTCGTCGGCAACTATCAGCATGGCGCTCTCCTGTCTGGGGAACGCAGTGTAGGTGCTACGCGGGGTGCGATCCAGCGCGGATCAGTCGGCTTTCTTGCGAATCCAGTACAGGTAGGTGCCGGACTCTTCCTGCTGCTGGAGGAGTTCGTGGCCGAGGAAGTTGCAGAACTTGGGGATGTCGCGGCGGGTGGAGGGGTCGGTGGCGATAACCTTGAGCAGGCCGCCGGCGGCGAGGTTGCGCACGTGGGTGTGCAGCATCATCACTGGTTCCGGGCAGTTCAGGCCGGTGGCATCGAGGATGGCGTCGGGGGTGAAATCAGTCATGGGGGGCTCCGCAAATGATCGCCTATTGTGGCGCATAGCGCAGCGCGGACCAATACCCACCTGCCCTCCCGCGTGAGTGCGAAGCGCCCTGCTGTGCTTTTGCTCTGCTGCTCTTTGCCTTGCTTTGCTTTATCTCTGCTTTGCTTTTGCTCTGCTCTGCTTTGCTTTTGCTCTGCTTTTGCTCTGCTTTGCTTCTAAGCGCGCGCTAGCTCAGTCACCACCGATTGCGACTTCAGGAGGCCGAGCGGAGGTCTTGCGGAGGGAGGTGACGGGCAGGATGCCCGGCAAGCGCTTCGGCCCATGGATGGGCCGTGGGCGCGGTCCTCCCGGGAGCAAGGCCGGAGCGAGGGAACCCCGAAGCGCAGCGTAGGGGCCGTATGATAGGAGCCAGCCTTTTTTGGTTACTTTTTGGGGCGTTTGCCAAAAAGTGACCCGCCGTAAGGGCGGAAAGGTGAGTGAGCGTCGCCACAGCCAATGGATCTGCTCCCCGTCATCAGAACCACCGCATGAGCTTTTGGCTTTTGGCTTTTGGCTTTTGGCTTTGCGAGCATATCCATTTGCGATGGCGGCGCTGGGTCACCTTTCCGCCCTTACGGCGGGTTACTTTGGTCTTGGCCAAAGTAACCAAAACCGCCCGCTCCCATCATCCGGCCCCTACGCTGCGCTCCGGGGTTCCCTCGCTCCGGCCTTGCTCCCGGGAGGACCGCGCCCACGGCCCATCCATGGGCCGAAGCGCTTGCCGGGCATCCTGTCCGTCACCTCCCTCCGCAAGACCTCCGCTCGGCCTCCTGAAGTCGCAATCTGTGTCGTCTGGACCATTGCGCGCTTAAAAGCCAAAGCCAAAGCCAAAGCCAAAGCCAAAGCCAGTTAAAGACTGTTACCTATGTGCGTGAACTGATTTGTAACCCATGTGGGTGAGTCATACCGCAGCCTTTTTTGGTTACTTTTTGGGGCGTTTGCCAAAAAGTGACCCGCCCTAAGGGCGGAAAGGTGGGTGAGCGTCGCCACAGCCAATGGATCTCAAACACATCAGAACCGTCTCGTGATGCTTTCGGGCTTTTAAAAAGGGGGACATATCCGTCTGCGATGCCGGCACCAAACCCCGCCGTTTGCTACCGCGGCTTCAAGTCCAGCCTACGCAAATGGCAAGTCACTTCCTCACGATCGTGATAAAGCTGCTTGCACGCAATCGACACCTTGACCTTACGCGCCTTGAACGTCGCCTCCATGCGGTCCAGCAACCGCCGCACCTCCGCATAACGCTGCTTCATCGGCAACTTCAGGTTCACCACCGCCTCACGGCACAACCCCTCACCCAGCCAAGTCTCGATCAACGAAGTGGACCGCGCCGGCTTCTCGACGATATCGCACACCATCCAATCCACCGGCTGCTTCGGCTGCCAGGTAAAACCGTCCGCCATCAGGTGCTGAACCAAACCAGTGTCCATCAGGCTCTCGGCCATCGGCCCATTGTCGATTGCAGTCACCAGCATGCCGCGACGTACCAGCTGGTAAGTCCAGCCACCCGGCGATGCACCCAGGTCGACACCTGTCATGTCATCGCCCAGGCGCTGATCCCACTGCTCGCGCGGGATGAACTGATGCCAGGCTTCCTCGAGCTTGAGCGTCGAACGGCTCGGCGCCTCGCGCGGGAACTTCAGGCGCGGAATACCCATAGGCCACAGCGCGCTGTTATTGGCCTCGGCAACGCCAACGAACACCCGACGGCCGCTGATGAAAGTCAGCAGCAAGCGCGGCAAGCTGGGGTTGTCGACCAGGCGCCCCGCCTTTTCCATCGCTTTGCGCAGCGGCACTTCGAACTTGCGGCAGAAGGTCGACAGCTCTTTGCCATCGTTGCTGTCGAGCACTTCCAGCCACAGGCTGCCAAATACCGGCTGGTCAGCCAGGTGCTCGAGCAGCACGCTGATACGATCGCTTTCCGGCAATTCGATATAGCAGCCACGCGCCCACTGACGCGGGAAGATCAGTTGCGCGAAGCGCAGTTGCGTCATCAACCGTTCGGCACCTTCGGCCTCGGCACAGACAAACTCGGCGCAGGCGCTCTGCGGCTTGCCTTTGGCATAGCCAGCAACACCCAACAGGGCCGCGTGTTCGCTGATCTCGGCGCAGACCTCGCCCTCGAAACCGGGCCGGCAATGCATGAACAGGGTATTCATCTCTCACTCCACTACGGCTGGCGCACCACAGGCGCCGGCAGGGCGGCGATGATAAAGGAAGTTCGGAACCTGCGACATGCCCCGCCGGTCCAGAAAAGGGTCAGGGGTGGCAAACAGGTCTAACCTGACCACTCAGCCAGGTCCGTACCGTGCGGGCCGAAACAGAGCGGTGACACCGGCATGCGCCAGCAAATGCCGGGCACCGGTGCATAAGGAGTTGGCAATGCCCTCGCTCGATAGCCTGAATACCCTCAAGACCTTGAAGGTGGACGATAGCACCTATCACTATTACAGCCTCCCCGAGGCTGCCCGGCAGCTCGGCGACCTGCAGCGCCTGCCCATGTCGCTCAAGGTACTGCTGGAAAACCTGCTGCGCTGGGAGGACGGCAAGACCGTCAGCAGCGACGACCTGCGCGCCCTCGCCGGCTGGCTGCAGGAACGCCGCTCCGATCGCGAAATCCAGTATCGCCCGGCGCGGGTATTGATGCAGGACTTCACCGGTGTACCCGCCGTGGTCGACCTGGCGGCCATGCGTGCCGCGATGGCCAAGGCCGGCGGCGATCCACAGCGGATCAACCCGCTGTCACCCGTGGACCTGGTCATCGACCACTCGGTGATGGTCGACCGCTACGCCACCCCTCAGGCGTTTGGCCAGAACGTCGACATCGAGATGCAGCGCAATGGCGAACGCTACGCCTTCCTGCGCTGGGGCCAGAGCGCGTTCGACAACTTCCGCGTGGTACCGCCCGGCACCGGCATCTGCCACCAGGTCAACCTCGAATACCTTGGCCGCACCGTCTGGACCCGCGAAGCCGACGGGCGCACCTACGCATTCCCCGACACATTGGTCGGCACCGACTCGCACACCACCATGATCAATGGCCTGGGCGTACTCGGCTGGGGTGTGGGCGGCATCGAAGCGGAAGCCGCCATGCTCGGCCAGCCAGTGTCGATGCTGATCCCCGAAGTGATCGGCTTCAAGCTCACCGGCAAGCTGCGCGAAGGCATCACCGCCACCGACCTGGTGCTGACCGTGACGCAGATGCTGCGCAAGAAAGGCGTGGTCGGCAAGTTCGTCGAGTTCTACGGTGACGGCCTGGCCGACCTGCCCCTGGCTGACCGTGCCACCATCGCCAACATGGCGCCGGAATATGGCGCAACCTGCGGCTTCTTCCCGGTCGATGAGGTTACCCTCGACTACTTGCGCCTGTCAGGCCGCCCGCAGCAGACGGTACAACTGGTCGAACAGTACTGCAAAGCCCAGGGCCTGTGGCGCCTGCCAGGGCAGGAGCCGCTGTTCAGCGATACCCTGGCGCTGGACATGGGCGAGGTCGAGGCCAGCCTCGCCGGGCCAAAGCGCCCTCAGGACAGGGTCGCCCTCGGCGAGGTCAGCCAGGCGTTCAACCACTTCGTCGAACAGCAGCCCAAGGTGCTGGCAAAAGAAGTCGGCCGCCTGGAAAGCGAGGGCGGCGGTGGCGTGGCGGTTGGCAATGCCGACCAGGCCGGTGAAATCGACTACAGCCATGAAGGCCAAACCCACACACTGCGCCATGGCGCCGTGGTGATTGCCGCGATCACCTCCTGCACCAACACCTCCAACCCCAGCGTGATGATGGCCGCCGGGCTGGTGGCGAAAAAAGCGTTGGAAAAGGGCCTGCAGCGCAAGCCTTGGGTCAAGAGCTCGCTGGCGCCCGGCTCCAAGGTGGTGACCGACTACTACAACGCCGCCGGGCTTACCCCTTACCTGGACGCACTTGGCTTCGACCTGGTCGGCTATGGCTGCACCACCTGCATCGGCAACTCGGGCCCGCTGGACGAAGCCATCGAAAAAGCCATCGGCAGTGCCGACCTGACAGTGGCCTCGGTGCTGTCGGGCAACCGCAACTTCGAAGGCCGTGTGCACCCGCTGGTCAAGACCAACTGGCTGGCCTCGCCACCGCTGGTGGTGGCCTACGCCCTGGCGGGCAGCGTGCGGGTAGACCTGACACGCGATTCACTGGGCACGGGCAAGGATGGGCAACCGGTGTACCTGCGCGATATCTGGCCCACCCAACAGGAAATCGCCGACGCAGTGGCCAAGGTCGATACAGCGATGTTCCACAAGGAATATGCCGAAGTGTTCGCCGGTGACGCCCAGTGGCAAGCAATCGAAGTGCCGCAGGCAGCCACCTATGTGTGGCAGGAAGACTCCACCTATATCCAGCACCCACCGTTCTTCGACGACATCGGCGGGCCGCTGCCGGTCATCGAGAACATTCAGGGCGCACATATTCTCGCCCTGCTCGGCGACTCGGTCACCACCGACCACATTTCCCCTGCTGGCAACATCAAGGCCGACAGCCCAGCTGGCCGCTACCTGCGTGAGAAAGGCGTAGAGCCGCGGGACTTCAACTCTTACGGTTCTCGGCGGGGCAACCATGAAGTGATGATGCGCGGCACCTTCGCCAACATCCGCATCCGCAACGAGATGCTGGGCGGCGAAGAAGGCGGCAATACGCTCTACGCGCCCACGGGCGAAAAACTGTCGATCTATGACGCGGCCATGCGTTACCAAGCCGATGGTACGCCGCTGGTGGTGATAGCCGGGCAGGAATACGGCACCGGCTCCAGCCGCGACTGGGCAGCCAAAGGCACCAACCTGCTAGGGGTCAAGGCGGTGCTGGCGGAGAGCTTCGAACGTATCCACCGCTCCAACCTGGTGGGCATGGGCGTGCTGCCCTTGCAGTTCAAGGCGGGCCAGGATCGCAAGCAACTGGGCTTGACCGGCAAGGAGCGCATTGACATCAAGGGGCTGGCTGGCGTTGAACTGAAGCCCGGCATGACCCTGCCGCTGCGGATCACCCGAGAGGACGGTCAAGTGCAAGACATCGAAGTGCTGTGCCGCATCGACACGGTCAATGAAGTGGAATACTTCAAGTCGGGCGGCATTCTGCATTATGTGTTGCGGCAGATGATCGCACCTTCGGCCTGACACACACCGGGGCGCTACGCGCCCCTTCCTGCCCTGGGGGGCTGGCCCTTGGCCAGCCAATCAGTCATCATCCGACTTATACGTCACTATTTCAGCAAAACAACGGTAATAGTGACGCCATCTTTCGCGAACGGGCCAGTTGCGCTAGCGCAACTGCAACGGCGTGCAGTTGCGTCAGATCAACAAACTTAAATATCCATTCAATTAAAGCAAGGGCTTGCCGATACCTGTCGAAAGCCTTGCGGATTACTCAGCCCATGCGTAACAACCAGCCGATCACTCAACGGGAACGGACTTTCCCAGCCCAACAACGGTTGATCTCGACCACCAACGCCAAAGGCGTGATCACCTACTGCAACGATGCATTCGTCGAGATCAGCGGTTTCTCGCGCGAGGAGCTGATCGGCGCGCCGCACAACCTGGTACGCCACCCTGATGTGCCGTCGGCGGTGTTCGCCCATATGTGGCAAACCCTCAAGCAAGGCCAGCCTTGGATGGGCATCGTCAAGAACCGCTGCAAGTCGGGCGACCATTACTGGGTCAACGCCTACGTGACGCCGATCTTCGACAACAACCAGGTCACCGGCTTCGAATCGGTGCGGGTCAAGCCGACCGCCGAGCAGATCCGCCGCGCCGAAGCCCTGTACCAGCGCCTCAACCAGGGCAAGAGCGCTGTGCCGCGCCGGGACACATGGCTGCCGGTGCTGCAGGACTGGCTGCCGTTCATCCTGATCAGCCAGGTGGGCTTCCTGATCGGCAACTGGCTCGGCCACTCCTGGGGCTTTGCCCTGGCCGCCGGCCTGTCGGTGCCGCTGGGGCTGCTCGGCCTGAGCTGGCAGCAACGCGGCCTCAAGCGTTTGTTGCGCCTGGCCGAACAGACCACCTCCGACCCGTTGATCGCGCAGATGTTCACCGACAGCCGCGGTGTGCAGGCGCGGCTGGAGATGGCCATGCTCAGCCAGGACGCGCGCATGAAGACTTGCCTGACCCGCCTGCAGGACAGCGCCGAGCACCTCAGCGAACAGGCGCGCCAGTCCGACGCACTGGCCCACAAGAGCTCTACGGGGTTGGAGCGCCAGCGGGTCGAGACCGAACAGGTCGCCGCTGCCGTCAACCAGATGGCCGCTACCACTCAGGAAGTGGCCAACCACGTTCAGCGCACCGCCGATGCCACCCAGGAAGCTAATCGCCTGACCAGCCAGGGCCGACAGATCGCCGGGGAAACCCGCGATGCCATTGCACGCCTGTCGGCTGCGGTGGGCGAAACCGGCGAGACCGTGACGCAACTGGCCAAGGACAGTGACGAGATCGGTGGCGTGGTCGATGTGATCAAGGGCATCGCCGACCAGACCAACCTGCTGGCACTCAACGCCGCCATCGAAGCGGCTCGTGCCGGCGAGATGGGCCGCGGTTTCGCGGTGGTCGCCGACGAAGTGCGCCAGCTGGCCCAACGCACCGCGGAGTCCACCGGGCAAATCCATGGCCTGATTGCCAAGCTGCAGCAGACTGCCAACAACGCCGTGCTGACCATGGAAACCGGCCACCGCCAGGCTCAGGAAGGTGTCGAGCGTGTGATGCAGGCCGACCAGGCGCTGGTCGGTATCAGCGAAGCCGTGGGCAATATTACTGACATGGCGACCCAGATTGCCGCGGCCACCGAAGAGCAGACAGCGGTGGCCGACGAGATCAGCCGCAACATCAGCACCATCGCCCAACTGGCCGACCAGACCGCCGAACAGGCGCAGCACTCGGCGTTGCTCAGCGAAGCGCTGACCACTACCGCCGGTGGCCAGTATTCGCTGGTGGAGCGGTTCAACCGCTAAGGGCAAGCCCGCTCCCGCAACCAGTCTGCGAATTCCGAGGATTCGGCAGAACCTGTGGGAGCGGGCTTGACCCGCGAATGGGCCGCAAAGCGGCCCTTACCAATCCAGCGTCAACCGGCTTTCAAAGTAGCGCTCTTCCCCCGTCAACGGGTCGGCAAACCGCAAGCTGTGCGCCAGCAGCTTCAATGGCCGCTGATAATCATCTTCTACCTTGAGCAACTCAGGGTAGAACGGGTCATTACAGATCCCAGCCCCCAACGCTGCCATATGTACCCGCAGCTGATGGGTCTTTCCGGTGACTGGCGACAGCCCATAGCGCCACTGCTCACCGTTCTTCTCCAGCACCTCGGCCAGGGTTTCGCTGTTGTGCGCCCCTTCCACCTCATGCATGCGGAAAAACGGCTCGCCGTGCACCAGGCGGCTTTTGTGTACCAACGGGAATTCACGCTGCGTCAAGGCAGCGGCAATGGCCTGGTAGCGTTTGTCGATGCGCCGCTCGGGAAACAGCCGTTGATAGGCGCTGCGGGTCTGCGGGTTGGCGGAAAACAGCACCAACCCCGCGGTATGCCGGTCGATGCGGTGCAGCGGCACCAGGTGAGGGTTGTCCAGACGACGGATCAAGCGGCGCAGCAACGTTTGCTCGACATACTCGCCGGTCGGCGTCACCGGCAGGAAATGAGGTTTGTCGGCCACCACCAGGTGCTCATCCGCATGCAGGATGGCTTCCTGCACCGGGATTGGTCGCTCGTTGGGCACTTCACGAAAATAGTGCAGGCGCATGCCACGGCGATAAGGCAGGTCGGCGGCAATCGCCTGCCCCTGCGCGTCGAGCACTCGACCACGGGCAAAGCGGTCAAGCCACTGCGCACGCTCGATGGCCTTGAAATGGTCGCACAGGCAATCGAGTACCGTTGGCCAGTTGCCGGGTGGCAGGCAGACCGTACTGGCTTGCTGGCGGGCGGGGTCGAAAGGCGTGGTCATGGCAAGGCTCGGAACAGGCAGGGCCGGGTATTATCCCCCATGGCCGACAGCTCAACCAGCCTGCACCGCAGCCTCGCTCCGCTCTTTCAGCCAGCGCAGCACCTGTACAGGCTCCCAGCGGCCGGGGTCATAGAGTGCATAGAGCAACCCCTGGTAACCCACCACATCCAGCCCACGGTGGTAGCCGGCCCGCTGGAACAGTGCTTCGATCTCGGCGAAACAGGTATTGAAATGCACTTTGCCGAACGGCGTACGGTCATCGGTAACCAGGCCTTTGAGGCGCAGTTCCAGCACGGCGTCGTACACCCGTTCGACCGGCATTCGGTTAACGGTGTATTTCAATTGCTCGACGTTGAGCATGGGCTTACCTCGATACTGTATTTATATACAGCATACGAACATGCCTGCCTTTGCGTCAATGCTGTTCATCCTCGCAAGCCGGGCAAATAGCCGGTGCCCTTGCGAATGGTCAGCAGCTCGCGCCTCGGTGTGCCCGTTGTCACCGACAAGTGAACCCAGCTGTCAAACTCGAGGATCAACTGGTCGAAAACCACATCACTTTCACTGATGCGGCGGGCGACTTCCCGGGGGCTGTAGTCAGATAACGTGAAGTCCGCAGCCAGCCCGCTCACGTGCTGGCTGCGCGATGCCCCACCGACACGTGCGTTCAAGGCAGCGCAACGGTAGCCACTGCTGATGAGTACAGGTTGGCCAAAAAGGGCTCGCACCTGTTCGAGTGCCTGACATAACAGCAGCAGGTTGCTGGCGGCCTCTGCCGAGGGCGTATTGTCCAACCCTTCTCTGGCGGCGACTTGTGAGGCGGTCATTTCTTCAAGCGTGAAATGTGGCGTGAGGCGCATGGCATGGTTCTCGACGGGGTTGATGATGGGCGGCAACAATGTCGCCGGCGCAGCATCATCAACTCGCCATGCCGTACATGCAGGCAGGTATCGTTTCCACAGGCCGCCCTCACTGGGCCAGAAACGCCACCACCTGCTCGCCATCGAACGGCCAATGCAATTCCGCAGAGGTATCACAGCGGCGCAGTACCGGAATGATCAGGCCGTAGCGTTCGAACAGCGCTTCGCTGTCGGCGATATCGATCAGTTCGACCAACAAGCCGTGGTCGACAAAAGGCATCAGGACGGCTTCGGCCACTTCGCACAGGTGGCACCCGACGGTGCCGAAGAGTTGGCATTCAGGCAACATGGAGCGGGACCCGGTTTGGCATGGATGAGACACCTATTCTAGGTCGCTACCGCCCCCTGCGCACCTGGCCTCGCTCAATCCTGGCTGGTGGCACCGATACGGTGCAGCGACAAGTCGGCCCCCTGGAACTCCTGCTCGTGGGTCAAGCGCAGCCCAAGCACCTTGCGGATCACGCCATACACCGCAAACCCACCGAGCAGCGCGACCAGCACACCGGCCAGGCTACCGATCAACTGGCTGGCCAAGCTGACGCCGCCCATACCGCCAAGGGCTGCCTGGCCAAAGATGCCGCACGCAATCCCGCCCCATACGCCGCACAGGCCGTGCAGCGGCCAGACGCCGAGCACGTCATCGATTTTCCAGCGGTTCTGTGCAGCGGTGAAACTCCACACGAACAACACCCCGGCCACCAGGCCGGTAGCCAGCGCGCCAATCGGGTGCATCAGGTCGGAGCCGGCGCAGATCGCCACCAGGCCCGCCAAGGGGCCGTTGTGCAGGAAGCCCGGGTCATTGCGCCCGGCCAGCAAGGCCGCCAGGGTGCCGCCGACCATGGCCATCAGCGAATTGATCGCCACCAGCCCGCTGACACCTTGCAAGGTCTGGGCGCTCATCACGTTGAAGCCGAACCAGCCGATGATCAGAATCCACGACCCAAGCGCCAGAAATGGAATGCTCGACGGTGCGAAGGCCACCAGCCGGCCGTCCCGATAGCGCCCACGCCGGGCGCCCAGCAGCAGCACTGCCGCCAGTGCCAGCCAGCCGCCCATGGCATGCACCACCACAGAGCCAGCAAAGTCATGGAACGGTGCGCCGAACTGGACATTCAGCCAATCCTGGACACCGAAGTTTCCGTTCCACACCATGCCTTCGAAGAAGGGGTAGATGAACGCCACGATCAACGCTGTTGCACACAGCTGAGGCACGAACCGTGCACGTTCGGCAATGCCACCCGAGATGATCGCCGGGATCGCCGCAGCGAAGGTCAGCAGGAAAAAGCACTTGACCAGTGCATAGCCGTGGTCGGCAGCCAGCTGAGCGGCCGGCTGCAGAAAGCTCACACCGTAGGCTATCCAGTAGCCGATGAAAAAGTACACCAGGGCCGAGATGGCGAAATCACTGAGGATCTTCGACAAGGCGTTGACCTGGTTCTTGTGCCGCACAGTCCCAACTTCGAGAAATGCGAAGCCGGCGTGCATCGCCAGGACCAGAATGGCGCCCATGAGGATGAACAGGGTATTGGAACCGTGGACCAGGGAGTCCATCGCGCTGTGCATGTTTTGCATTGAATTGGCAGACCTTCATAAAAGGCACCATGACAGTTCAAGAACCTGCATCCCTGCACCGAATCGGTGCCAACCTACCGCCCGTTGCGAGCAACCGGGCGAAGCCTGCGTGGTTTTTTCTTGGGTTTGTCGTGGATTGGGTTAAGGTTTATCGGTAGTCGCCGGCGTCGGCGCCCTGCATCGGCGCATCGCTGCGGTCTACGCCCCGCGTTGTGGCATGCTTGTTAGCAAGCCCCATACCAGCAACCGCAGTGAACCTTCCGCACGTCGGGTAACTCGAACTACCTACACACCTACACAGGGAGAGCACCATGGCCAGCAAATCGGCAAAGACTGCACAAGAGATATTGATGGCTGACTTCCAGGCCTTGGTCCGTGACACCGAGAAACTCCTGGCCGATACCGCCAACCTGGCGGGTGACCAAGCCGATGAGCTGCGTGAGCAGATTCACGACCGCCTGACCCAGGCCCGCGAAAGCTTGCAACTGACGCAGGAATCGGTCCGCGAACGGGGTCAAGCTGCCCTGGGCAGCGCCGAACAGTACGTACAGGAAAACCCTTGGCACGCCATCGGGATCGCGGCAGGTGTCGGCCTGTTGATCGGCCTGCTGGCCAATCGGCGCTGAGAGGCTTACATGGAGAATGACGCCATCGGCACCGGCGCCTCGGGCAGGCGCCTGGGTGCTGCGATATTGGGGCTGTTGCACAGCCATATCGAACTGTTCGGCATCGAGTTGCAGGAGCAGAAAGGGCGCACTTTGAGCCTGCTGCTGTTCGCAGGCCTTGCACTGGTGTTTGCGCTGTTGCTGCTGACGGCCTTGTCGGGGCTGCTGCTGGTACTGCTGTGGGACAGCTATCGCCTGGCCGGCATCATTGGCCTGTGCATATTCTATGGCCTGGCCGCACTGTACTGCGGGCTGCGGCTCAAGGCCGCAGTGTTCGACGAGTCGTCGCCGTTCGGTTCCACCCTCGAAGAACTTGCCAAGGACCGGGAGCGCCTGTTGCCATGAGCCTGCCTGAACTGCCGAATACACGTAACCCGCGTGAGCTGCGCAAGGCGCTGCTGCGCCTGCGAATGGAGATGCACCGCCAGCAGATCCGCGTCGAATCGGGGCAGATGCTCGAACCGCTACAGCGCCTGCGTGGCGTTGGCGGTTCGTTGCACGACGGGCTGGGCATCAAGCATGCGCCGCTCTGGGGGATTGGCGCCGTGGTGGCGATGGGTTTCCTGACCGGCAAGGGTGTGCGCAGCGGCAACCTGTCGCGCCTGGTACGCCTGGGTGCCAGCCTGCTGCCGCTGGTAAAACTTTACCTGCAAGGTAGCCGTCGCCCTTGAAGGCCCGCACCGCGCTTACAGGGGCGGTGCTGATTTGCCACTTGCACGGCGCTCGACGACACGTGAAGCTACGTCCTTCGACCGACAGGAGACCGAGCCTTGGACTGGCACACCCTGCTCACCCGCGAACGCCTGGGCAAAGCCCTGTATAGCCCCGAGGAACTCGGGCGCAGCCCTTTCCACAAAGACCACGACCGGATCATATTCTCAGGGGCATTTCGCCGCCTGGGGCGCAAGACCCAGGTTCACCCTGTCTCCAGCAACGATCATATCCACACCCGCCTGACCCACTCCCTCGAGGTCAGTTGCGTGGGCCGCTCGCTGGGTATGCGGGTTGGCGAAACGTTGCGCGACAGCCTGCCCGACTGGTGCGAACCCAGTGACCTGG
The DNA here is from genome assembly GCF_039672635.1 of Pseudomonas sp. P39-UII1. Taxonomy (NCBI): domain Bacteria; kingdom Pseudomonadati; phylum Pseudomonadota; class Gammaproteobacteria; order Pseudomonadales; family Pseudomonadaceae; genus Pseudomonas; species Pseudomonas sp. P39-UII1. Next base: position 151,776 of record NZ_JBDFPP010000007.1, on the reverse strand, counting down.
GCATGATCGTGCAGTCGGCCTGCCTGGCCCACGACATCGGCAACCCGCCGTTCGGCCACTCCGGCGAAGATGCCATCCGCCACTGGTTTCAGCAGGCTGCAGGGCGCGGCTGGCTGGATGACATGAGTGATGAAGAACGCGGCGACTTCCTCAACTTCGAAGGCAATGCCCAAGGGTTTCGCGTGCTCACACAGCTTGAGTACCACCAGTTCGATGGCGGCACCCGGCTGACCTACGCCACCCTCGGCACCTACCTCAAATACCCGTGGACAGCACGGCATGCCGACGCGCTGGGCTACAAAAAACACAAGTTCGGTTGCTACCAGAGCGAACTGCCGTTACTCGAACAGATCGCCCACAAGCTTGAGCTGCCATTGCTGGAAGAACAGCGCTGGGCACGCCACCCGCTGGTGTACCTGATGGAGGCGGCCGATGACATCTGCTACGGCCTGATCGACCTGGAAGACGGCCTGGAAATGGAGTTGCTGCATTACGCCGAGGTCGAGGCGTTACTGCTGGACCTGGTGGGCGATGACCTGCCCGAAACCTATCGCCAGCTCGGCCCCGCAGACTCCCGACGGCGCAAGCTGGCGATCTTGCGAGGCAAAGCCATCGAACACCTGACCAACGCCGCCGCCCGCGCCTTCGTCGAGCAGCAGCAAGCGTTGCTGGCCGGGCAGTTGACGGGCGACCTGGTCGAGCACATGCACGGCCCGGCCAAACGCTGCGTGCTCCAGGCCAAAGACATGGCCCGCCACAAGATCTTCCAGGACAAACGCAAGACCCTGCATGAGATCGGTGCCTACACCACGCTCGAGATTCTCCTCAATACGTTCTGTGGCGCCGCGCTCGAACAGCATGGCGGGCGCACCCCCTCCTTCAAAAGCCGCCGGGTACTCGACCTGATCGGCAACAACGCCCCACACCCGCACGATTCCCTGCATACAGCCTTCCTGCGCATGATCGACTTCATCGCCGGCATGACCGACAGCTACGCCAGCGAGATGGCACGGGAAATGACCGGGCGCTCAAGCCCGACATGAAATAGCACCCTGCCGCGCCTCCCCCACCACGCGGCAGTGTTTATTGAAGGAAGTTTCCTACACAGGGCGCCCACACTTGAACACTTAAGTTAAACGCACTTACAAAATCACACAAACTGCGGCAATTTCATTTCAGGCGCTTACACTTCGTAGCTCTAATAGATTTCTTCTGTAGGGCATTTCCCATATACGTTTAATCGCCACTCCTCGCAACCCGCGTGAGTTGCAACTGGGTTAAGGTGCGCTTGACTGCACTTGCCCAGGAAAGTTGAACATGCACACCGTATTCATTGTCGATGACCATCCGGTCATTCGCCTGGCTGTCCGAATGTTGCTCGAGAACCAGAATTACAAAGTCGTCGGCGAGTCGGACAATGGCGTGGACGCCATGCAGATGGTCCGTGAAACCCTCCCGGACCTTGTGATTCTGGACATCAGCATCCCCAAGCTGGACGGCCTCGAGGTGCTCTCTCGCCTCCAGGCCATGGCGCTGCCACTGAAAGTGCTGATCCTCACCGCGCAGTCGCCGGCGCTGTTTGCAGTGCGCTGCATGCAATCAGGCGCGGCGGGCTATGTGTGCAAACAGGAAGACCTGGGGGAATTGCTCAGTGCCATCAAGGCGGTGCTCTCCGGATACAACTACTTCCCCAGTCAGGTTATTCACACCAGCCACGAAACAGCGGACGCCGACCTCAGGCTTTTCCGACAGGTGAATGATCGTGAATTGATGGTCCTGCAACTTTTCGCCCAGGGTCGCAATAACAAGGAAATTGCTCAAGGTATGTTCCTGAGCAACAAGACCGTCAGCACGTACAAAAAACGATTGATGCAAAAACTTCAGGTCGACACGTTGGTCGACCTTATCGATATGGCCAAGCGCAACGCACTGGTCTGAGGCGTGCGCATGGCTCAATTGATTGCCTGCCTGGCCTTCCTGCTGGCATTGGCCGGGGGTAGCGTGCAGGCTTCCGAGCAGGAGGCAGTGCCCTACTCCCTGCTCGCCCGCTCGATGCCCACGCCGATAAAGCTGAAACTGACCGCAGAACAGCGGGAATGGCTGATGGGCCGCAAATACCTGATGCTGGGCACATCGGCGCCGGACTATGCCCCCTTCGACATCAGCAGCGGCGGGCGCGACTATCAAGGCCTCACCGCCGAATACGCGAGCTTGATCGGCAAGGCACTGCAACTGCCGGTTCGCGTGCTGCGCTACCCCAACCGGCAGGCTGCCGTGGAGGCGCTGAAAAACGGTGAGATCGACCTGCTCGGCAGCGCCAACGGTTACGAGGCTGCGACCCAAGGCCTGGCGCTGTCGCACCCCTACGCCGTCGACCAGCCCGTGCTGGTCACCCGTGAGGATGAAAACCGTGCACTTGACCACGGCCTGGACGGCATGCGCCTGGGGATGCTTTACCACTACCTGCCCAGTCAAGATGTCAGCAACGTCTACCCCAACGCGCAACTCCTGGCATTTGGCTCCTCCACCCAGGCCCTCAATGCCGTGGCGTTCGGCCAGGCCGACGTGTTTATCGGCGACACCCTCTCGACCCACTACCAGCTCAATCGCGGCCACCTGCCACGCCTGCGCATGGCAAGCTTCGGCAAGCACGCAAGCATCGGCTTCAGTTTCGCCATGCGGGCACAGGACACCTACCTCATGGAGTTGGTCAACACCACGCTCGACCACCAGCCCAGTGGCGTGCGTGCCAGCATTTCCAAACGCTGGAGCGCGGGTGGCGACATCCTTCTGAGCAACCGACAACTTCCGCTGACAGCAGAGGAAAAGCAGTGGTTGCGCCACCATCCAGTCATGCAGGTGGCCATCGACGAGACCGCAGCGCCACTGTCGTATTTCGACGCCAATGGCCAATTTCGAGGAATAACCGCAGACCTGCTGGACCTGATTCGCTTGCGCACCGGCCTGCGCTTCGATGTACAGCGGGCCAACGGCATCGCCGAAATGATCGCCCGCCTTGAAGACGGGCGCGTGAACATGATCGCCGCCCTTGCCGTCGACAAGATGAACGGCGAACGGCTGCAGCTCAGCCGCCCTTACCTCGAAAGCACCTACGTGCTGGTAACCCGCGCCGAAAATACCGAGTACAGCTCACTGGATAAACTGCGCGGGCGCCGTATCGCCATCACCCGCTACAGTGCCATGGCCGAACTGCTGGGTAGCCGCTACCCGGAAACAGGCTGGATAGAAACGGAAAGCCCCTTCTATTCCATGGCTCTGCTGAGCAGTGGCGCAGTCGATGCAGTGATCACCACGCTGATCGATGCCCATCACGCCCTGGCCGGCGACGCCAATCTGGTCCTGCGCAGCACGGTGGGCACCGAGCCCGCCAGCTTCGCCATGGCCACTACCGAGAAAGACGCCGTGTTGGCCTCCATCCTCGACAAGGCACTGGTAAGCATTTCGCCGGAAGAACTGGGGGTTATCAATAACCGCTGGCGAGGCTATAGCCAGCATGACGACAGCAGTTTGCAAGAGTTTCGACGCATCGTACTGCAAGTGCTGCTCGGGACCGGGCTGCTGCTATTGCTGGCACTGGTCTGGAACGCCCGCCTACGGCGCCAGATCAAACAGCGCCAGCGTGCCGAACGGGCCTTGAATGACCAGCTGGAGTTCATGGGTGCGCTGCTCAATGGCACCCCGCACCCCATGTACGTCCGAGACCGGGCCGGGCGCCTGCAAAGTTGCAATGCCAGTTACCTTGAGGCGGTGCAGGCAACCCTTGATGAGGTAATCGGCAAGCGCTTGGAAGACAGCCTGTTCGCGGGTGCCGAAAATACCCGTCAGATTCAAGCCGACTACCTGCAGGTGATGGCAGCCGGCGTACCCCTGATCATCGATCGCCCCCTGAAGGTCAAGGATTGCGAGCTCACCATCTACCACTGGATCCTGCCTTACCGCGACTCGCTGGGTGAAGTGCAAGGTATCATCGGTGGCTGGATCGACATCAGCGAGCGCCGCAAGCTTGTCCAGGAACTGCGCGAGGCCAAGCAGTTGGCTGATGATGCCAACCGCGCCAAGAGCACCTTTCTGGCGACCATCAGCCACGAGATCCGCACGCCGATGAACGCAGTCATCGGCATGCTCGAACTGGCCGTCAAACGCGCCCACGAAGGGCAGATAGACAGCACCTCCCTGGAAGTCGCCCACCACTCGGCCAAAGACCTGCTGGGCCTGATCGGGGATATCCTGGACATCGTGCGCATCGAATCCGGGCACCTGTCGCTCGCGCCGGAGCCGGTCGACCTGGCGGCGCTGGTGGAATCGGTGGGTCGCGTATTCGATGGCCAGGCGCGGCAGAAAGGCCTGGCCTTTGAAGTGACCATCCACCCCAGTGCCCGATGCCATGCTCTGCTCGATCCGCTGCGCTTCAAGCAGATCTTGTCCAACTTGGTCAGCAATGCCATCAAGTTCACCGATCACGGCCAGGTGCGCATCAGCCTTGGCCTGACTGACGATAGCCTCGATACGGCGCCGTGCCTGGAGGTGGAAGTACGGGACAGTGGCATCGGCATTCACGACGATGACCTGCAGCGCCTGTTCAACCCTTTCGTCCAGGCCAACCCCCATAGCCAGGGCGCCCGCGCGGGCACCGGGCTGGGCCTGGCCATCTGCCGCAGCCTGTGTGAAATGATGGGTGGAACCCTGAGCATCAAGAGCCTGCCCGACTTCGGCACCCAGGTGCGCTTGATGATGCCGCTGCAGCGCGTAGGCGCAACGTCTGCACAAGGGCTGGACACCGCCGAGATCGAGCCCCCCGACCCACGGCTGAGAGTGCTGGTGATCGACGACCACCCGGCCAACTTGTTACTGATGTCGCAACAACTGGGCTACCTGGGTCTAAGCCACTCCAGTGCCAGCAGCGGCCCCGTGGGCCTGGAAAAATGGCGCGAGGGCGCTTTCGACGTGGTGGTACTCGATTGCAACATGCCGCACATGAATGGTTATCAGCTCGCCGCCGCAGTGCGCGCTGAGGAGCGCCAAGCCGGGCAACGGCGCTGCGTCATCCTGGGTTATACCGCCAACGCCCAACCCGAGGTCAGGCAGAAATGCCTCAGTGTCGGCATGGACGACTGCCTGCTCAAGCCGATCAGCCTGCGGGCCCTCAGCCAGCGCCTCGCCGGCATCGTTCCCGGGCAACAGGTCCACACGGGCCAATCGTTCAACCTGAGCGGGCTAGACAGCATCGTTAGCGGCAACCGCAAAGATCGCGAACGGTTTCTGGCCGCCGTGCACCTGAGCCTGCAAGAGGACTTCGCCGAGCTGCTGGCCCTGGACCCCGAGACCGAGGCAACGGCAATCAGCGAGCAGGCACACAAGATCCTCAGCGCAGCACGAATGCTGGATGCACGTGACATGATGGCGGCCTGCGAGGCCCTGGAAGAAAGCGCTATGCCGGTATCACAGCTGAAGCTGCGGCGGCAGGTACTAGCGCGGCACATGCGCCGCGTCGAGAAAGCCCTGGCCAGGCTGCTGGCCACAGCTTGATGAAGCGGCGCCCGATCAGGCGGCCGCTTCAAGCCTGCATCAGGAAGCCGGGTTGACCGGTTTTTCCGGATACCAGGCGTCCAGCAGCGGGCTGACTTCGATGGTGGTCAGTTCGCTACGGCCCTTGAGCCAGGCTTCGACAGCGGCGCGCTGCTCTTCGGTGACCGAACCACGCTCGGCTTTGCAGACCAGGCCGAAATCATCACCACCGACGTAGTCCAGGCCGTTGGCATCCATGGCTTCTGCCAGGAAAGCGTCGAGGAAGGCATCGATGGCTTCGTCAGACAGGTCTTCCTTGAAACCCAGGTTCAGTTCGAAACCCAGCTCCTGGAATTCATCAACGCACAGCTTCTTGCGCAGACGACGGGAACGGTTGGTAGCCATGAAACAATCCTCTTGAGTAATTACGCGCGGCACTTTAACAGTTTCCGCGGTGCAACGGCGCTTTTCCGTCGAACGTGGCGCATGAGCGCTGCGCTTGGGGCATAATGCGCACTATATTTCGTCGTGGGGTCACCATCTCTTACAGCCCCAATGTCCTTTTCCCTCGTGCGCAGGGTATCAATTTCATATGATCAAAACGCTCCGTCCCCTCGTTCTCGCCGGCCTGCTTCTGCCATTCGCACTGTCCAGCCAGGCCGCTGCCGTTAACACCACACTGCCACCCAAGGTGCAGCAGGCGCTCAAAGCCAACAAACTGCAGGACACGGCGCTGTCGTTAGTGATGCTGCCGCTCAACGGCCCTGGCACCGCTACCGTGTTCAACGCCGATGTGTCGGTCAACCCGGCCTCGACCATGAAGCTGGTCACCACCTATGCGGCGCTGGAGCTGCTCGGCCCGACCTTCCAATGGAAAACCGAGTTCTACACCGATGGCACCCTGAGCAATGGCGTGCTCAACGGTAACCTGTACCTCAAGGGCGGTGGCGACCCGAAGTTGAATATGGAGAAACTGTGGCTGCTGATGCGTGACCTGCGCGCCAACGGCGTACGCACCATCACCGGCGACCTGGTGCTGGACCGCAGCCACTTCGTGCAGCCCAACCTGCCGCAGTTCAACGATGACGGCGGCGACGTCAACAAGCCGTTCCTGGTCAAGCCCGATTCCTTGCTGGTCAACCTCAAGGCCCTGCGTTTCGTCGCCCGCAACGATGGCGGCAAGGTGACTATCGCGGTCGAGCCGCCGATTGCCAACATCCGCATCGACAACCAGGTCAAGGCCGTCGCCTCCAAGCAATGCAGCGGCGACGTACGCTACAACCCGGTGCCCCAGCCAGACGGTATCAACGTGGTGGTGAGCGGGCAGCTTGGCGATGGCTGCAACTCGCAAACTTACCTGTCGCTGCTCGACCACCCAACCTACGCCGCCGGCGCCGTACGCGCGATCTGGGGCGAACTGGGTGGCAGCATCCAGGGCCGTGACCGCATCGAGAACGTGCCCAAGAGCGCCCGCCTGCTGGCTCGCGCGTTCTCGCCAGACCTGGTGGAAGTGATCCGCGACATCAACAAATACAGCAACAACACCATGGCTCAGCAACTTTTCCTGAGCCTTGGCGCGCAGTTCCGCACCGATGCCGATGGCGACGATGCCCGTGCTGCCCAGCGCGTGGTGCGCCAGTGGCTGGCGAAAAAAGGCATCACCGCGCCGCACCTGGTGATGGAGAATGGTTCGGGCCTGTCACGTGCCGAACGGGTAAGCACCCGCGAGATGGCAGCACTGCTGCAGGCGGCGTGGAACAGCCCCTACGCGGCCGAATTCATCAGCTCGATGCCACTGGTGGGCATGGACGGCACCATGCGCAAGCGCCTCAAGCGTACGGCGATGACCGGCGAAGGGCACATCAAGACCGGTACCCTGAACACCGTACGTGCCATTGCCGGCTTCAGCCGTGACAGCAATGGCAATACCTGGGCGGTGTCGGCGATCCTCAACGATCCGAAGCCATGGGGCGCCTCGCAGGTGCTGGACCAGGTGCTGCTGGACCTGTATCGCCAGCCCAAGGCTGGCAATAGCACAGCCGCTATCAACCCTTGAGGCTTGTACAGGAGCGGCCATGCCGCTCCTGTAGCGGGTGCGGCAGGCCTGGCCTTTCAGGCATCAGTTCAGCTCGCCTTCGACCCGGTCCCTGCCCGCCTGCTTCGCCGCATACACCCCGGCATCTGCCCGCAACAACAGTGCATCAGCCCCCTCCCCTGGCCGCCAGCCTGCCACGCCAAAGCTCGCGGTCACCATGCCTACCCCCTCGACTGGCATATTGCGCACGCCCTGCCACAGCTCCATGGCCAGCAGCCGTGCCTGTTCGGCATCGCTGCCCGGGCACAGCACCATGAACTCCTCCCCGCCCAATCGGCAGAACACATCCGTGCGCCGCAAGCGCTGGCCAATGCGCTGGCACAAGCTGCGCAACACATGGTCCCCGACCGCATGGCCAAACTGGTCGTTGATCCGTTTGAAGTGGTCGATATCGAGCATGATCACTGCAAGATCCAGCTCATCACGCTGTGCGCGGTCCAGTTCGACCTTGAGGCGCTCCTGGAAATAACGCCGGTTATGGATACCGGTGAGGGCATCGGTCACCGACAGCGCCCGCAAATCCTCCTCCACGCCCTTGAGGTCGGAGATATCAGTGAGGTAGCCATGCCACAGGGTGCAGCCCTCTTCCCCCACCTCCGGCGTAGCCTCGCCGCGCACCCAGCGCAAGCCGGCCCGGGGCAAACAGACCCGGTATTCTTCACGCCAGGGTGACAGGTGTTCGGCGGAGTCACGCACCGAGCGCCGGACGCGCTCCAGGTCATCGGGGTGAATACGCTCGAATACCACCGAGGCGTCCTCGCGCAGCAGCTGCAAGTCGACCTCGTAAATATCGAACAGCCCCTGGCTGGCGTACGGGAAACACGAGTGCCCATCCGGGTCGAGGCGATACTGATAGATGCCGCCGGGCACCTCTGCACTGAGCTTTTCCAGCAGCCGGTCCCGCAGCGCCAGCGCCTCGTGTACCCGACGCCGCTCGGTGACGTCGATGCAGATCGCCAGATGGCCGACCCACAGCCCCTGCTCGTCCAGCACCGCGGTCACCAGCATGTTGGCCAGCAATTGGCTGCCGTCTTTGCGCACCAGGGTCCACTCCCCGGGCTGCGCGCCACCCTCCTGGATGGTTTCGGCGAACATCGCCTGCCCCCCGGCAATGTGCCGACCATAGCGCTGGCTTAAGGCGTGGGCGCGCTGGCTGAGCTCCTCTGGCAAGACCAGGTCTTCGAGCTGCAAATGGCCGATCGCTTCACTGGCTGAATAGCCCAGCATGCGCTCGGCACCGGCATTGAAGGTGCTGACCACGCCCTTCAGGCTGGTGGCGATGATAGCGACCTGGGTGGCGGCATCGAGCACGCTGCGCAGCTGATTATGGGTCTCGCGCAGCGACTGCTCGCTGACCCGCAGTTCTGCCGTACGCTGTTCGACCAGCGTCAGCGCCCGCTGCCGCTGGCTGAACAGGTTATAGAGCAAGGCACTGAGCAGCAGGCTCAACAGGCCACCGAGCAAGCCCACCGCCAGCGCTGCCGTAGAACGATTGCCCTGCATGAACACCTGGCTTGGGCGGATATCGAGCTCAAAGAAGTGATCGGCCAAGTGCAGCGACTGCGTGCTGGCCAAAGCCAATGGCGCAGGCGAGTTCTGGGAGTCAAACAACACCTCATGCCCGTCGCGCCCACTGGGGTCGAAAATGCGCACCACCAGGTTGTCCTCGGCGGCGGCCGGCAAGCCTTCGGTAATCAGCTGGCGCAGGTTCAACAACGCCATCACATAGCCTGCGGGAGGCACCTCGGGTTGGGTCCCGGCAAAGACAGGCGCCACCATCAACAGCCCGCGGCTGTAGCCCGGTACCACATTGATCATGTCCAGCGGCGCAGACACCGCCATGCTGCCGGGCTGCAAGGCACGCAGCAGGGTCTGCTGACGGGTCACCTGCCCGCGCAGGTCCAGGCCATAGGGTTGGCCTTGCTGGAGGGTGGCCTGGGTGTACAGCACCGGGTAGTAGTGATCGCGGGGCGGTGCCGGCTGCCAGTTGCCTTGGCTATCGAGGTCGCGGATGCCATACGCCTGCCCCAGTGCGTCACTGGCCCGACGCTCGAACTCGGCCCGCTGCGCGGCCTCGACCCGGGGTGCCCAGGAGTAGGCCAAGGTGCGGCGCAGCAAGGGCCGCGCGTAGCCGTCGAATTCGTGAGGGGTGACTTCGTGGGAGAAATCGAAGAAGCGCCGCAACGCGTCAAGGCGCTGCTCCTGATCCTCGAAACGCTCGGCAATGCGGCTATAACGCTCGCTGGCCAGCAGCTCGAAGCGCTGGCGCAGCTGCTGCTTGTAGAACGCCTGCGTGGCCAGCGCCAAGGCAACCGACAGCAAGCCGCCGGCTACCAGCGCCACCAACGCCAAGGCCCAGGCAGCCATTGCCTCGCTGCACACGCCCAGTACCTTCGCACGCACGCCATACTTCGACATAGACAACTCTCATCACGTCAGCGTCCTGCGAAAATTCTGGCCCTGAGCAGAGTTATAGCTATTGGCCATTAGCCACGCAATGTAGCTCGTCTCAATTAACGCAATTGCAGGCGCCAGGCGCGGTGGATGCGGTTGTTACGAGCGAAGTCCGGGTCCAGGGTCTGGGCAGTGATTTCTTCCACCACGTACCGCGCATCCAGGTGCTCGTCGAGCTGGAACTTGCGGAAGTTGTTGGAGAAATACAACACGCCGCCGGGCGCCAGGCGTGCCATGGCCAGGTCGAGCAGTTGCACATGGTCACGCTGAACGTCGAACACGCCTTCCATCCGCTTGGAGTTGGAGAAGGTTGGCGGGTCGATGAAGATCAAGTCATAGCTGTCGCGGTTGGCCTCCAGCCAGGCCATCACATCACCTTGTTCCAGGCGGTTGCGCTCCGAGAAACCGTTCAGCGACAAGTTGCGCCGCGCCCAGTCCAGGTAAGTCTTCGACAGGTCGACGCTGGTGGTGCTGCGTGCACCGCCCTTGGCGGCATGCACGCTGGCCGTGGCGGTATAGCAGAACAGGTTGAGGAAGCGCTTGCCGGCAGCCTCGCGCTGGATGCGCATGCGCATCGGGCGGTGGTCGAGGAACAACCCGGTATCGAGGTAGTCGGTCAGGTTCACCAGCAGCTTGACGCCGCCTTCGTTCACCTCCTGGAAGCGCCCTTCGGTAGCCTGGCGCTCATACTGGCGGGTGCCGCTCTGACGCTCACGGCGCTTGAGCACCACGCGCTGCGGGTCGATGCCCAGTGCCTGGGGGATCGCTGCCAAGGCATCGAGCAGGCGCGACTGGGCCTTTTCCGGGTCGATGGAGCGCGGCGCGGCGTATTCCTGCACGTGTACCCAATCCTGATACAGGTCGACCGCCACGGCGTACTCAGGCATGTCGGCATCGTACACGCGGTAGCAGTCGACCTGCTCCTTGCGCGCCCATTTGCCCAGTTGCTTGAGGTTTTTCTGCAGGCGGTTGGCGAACATCTGCGCGCCTTCCGACAGGCGTGCCGGCTCATTGGCCACCGGCGCCTGGCGAGCGGTATCAGCGTTGTCGGCCTGGGCCTCGCGGCGTTCGCCGGTGACGAACTGGTCAGGCTGCACCTTGAACAGCAGCAGCTTGCACGGCAGCGCACCGTTCCAGAACGCGTACTGTTTGTGGCTGCGGATGCCCATGCGCTTGCCCAGCTCGGGGGCACCGGTAAACACCGCCGCTTCCCAGCCCATGCACGCCTGGCGCAGGCGCTCGCCGAGGTTCTGGTAGAGGTACAGCAAGCTGGCTTCATCACCCAGGCGCTCGCCATACGGCGGGTTGCTGATGACCAGGCCTTTCTGGTTCTGGTCCGGGCGCGGCTCGAAGCTGGCCACCTCACCCTGGTAGATCTTGATCCAGTCGCTCAGGCCTGCACGCTCGACGTTGTTGCGGCCCGGCTGGATCAGCCGCGGGTCGGCCTCGTAGCCACGTATCCACAGGGGTGGCTTGGCCAGGCCCGCTTGCGCGCGGGCCTGGGCCTCTTCGTGAACCTTGCGCCAGGTGGCCGGCACATGGCCCAGCCAGGCACTGAAGCCCCAGCGCTCACGCTTGAGGTTGGGCGCCATGTCGGCTGCGATCATGGCCGCTTCGACCAGGAAGGTACCCACACCGCACATCGGGTCGGCCAGGGCGCCGCCCTCGGCGGCGATGCGTGGCCAGCCGGCGCGGATCAGCACGGCCGCTGCCAGGTTTTCCTTGAGCGGCGCAGCACCTTGCTGCAGGCGGTAGCCGCGCTGGTGCAGGCTGTGGCCGGAGAGGTCGAGCGAAAGGATGGCCTCGCCACGATCCAGGCGCAGGTGCACGCGCACGTCCGGGTCGATTTTCTCCACCGATGGGCGCAGGCCCTCACGGTTGCGCAGCTTGTCGACGATCGCATCCTTGACCTTGAGCGCACCAAAGTGGGTGTTGTCGATACCCGAACCATGGCCGCTGAATTCGACGGCCAGCGTGCCGTCGGCGGCCAGGTGGTCAGCCCAGTCGACTGCGTTGACGCCGTCGTACAGGTCATCAGCGTTCTTCATGTTGAAGCGCTTGAGCACCAGCAGCACGCGGTTGGCCAGGCGCGACCAGAGGCACAGGCGGTAGGCGGTTTCCATGTCGGCGGCGCCGCGGATGGCCGAGGTGTGCTCACGCACTTCGTCAAGGCCGAGGCCCTTGGCCTCTTCGGCAAGCAGGCCTTCCAGGCCTTTGGGGCAGGTGAGATAGAGTTCGAAACGGTCCGACATGTAAATTCCAGAGCCTTTGGCTATTTGAGTGACGAGGCGACGCATCGACCCGCCGATGTTTGCCCGAACGCCCTTCCAGCAAGCGTCCGAGTGGCCTCCCCTGCGCATCATGCTGCAGCGGGCTGGCCGGGCCGCCTGATCGAACTGCTCTCGCCGGTGGCAGAAACAGCTTAGATCATCAGGCAGTACGAATAATTTCTAACGATAACGGGGTAGATGTGACCCTTCGTCGCATTGCTGAATATTTCTGACACCACGCTGCAACGCTGGCGAAATGACGTCAATGTTCCGCAAACCCCGATCATAGCGGGCCCAACCCCAAATAAGGTTGAGTCGCATTTATTTACTTATCCCCTCACCCTTGGAAAGGTTACGTGCTTATGACAAATCGATCATTCACACCGTCACCCGCATTCGTTAGAACTGGTCTCAGGCCGCTTCGCAACGAGGCGGCACCTTCAGCCCGCCACGCCGGCAGCGGGCGCAAACCGGCAGAAAGACTCTGCCCGGCCTCGGAGAGGCCGACGGGACATTACAGTCAACAAGTGAGGGCAACACCCTATGAGAAGACTTAAGCGTGATCCGTTGGAAAGAGCATATTCACGTGGCTACCAATATGGGGTCACCGGCAAATCCCGCGAACTTTGCCCTTTCAATCTACCTTCAGTTCGCCAAGCCTGGATCAACGGCTGGCGTGAAGGTCGCGGTGATAACTGGGACGGTATGACTGGCACCGCTGGCATCCATAGACTCAACGAAAATCACGCCGTTGGCTGATCGAGGACACTGAATTCGAATTACCATGCACGCCCCATCCGGGCGGCGGGCTAAGGCCCAGGGGCCCCTAGATGGGGCCCTTTTTTATGCCTGCGTGTTATGCCCGCGGCATTGCAGCAATGGCATCCACCGCTTCACGGATCAGTGCCGGCCCTTTGTAGATGAAGCCCGAGTAGATTTGCACCAGGCTCGCCCCGGCAGCGATCTTCTCTGCGGCATGACGGCCCTCGGTAATACCACCGGCAGCAATGATAGGCATCTTGCCAGCCAGCTCGGCGGCCAGCACCTTGACGATATGGGTGCTTTTCTCCAGCACCGGCGCACCCGACAAGCCACCGGCTTCGCCGCCATGCGGCAGGCGCTCGACGCCTTCACGGCCCATGGTGGTGTTGGTGGCGATCACCGCATCCATACCCGATTCCATCAGCGTTGCCGCCACCAGCGCGGTCTCTTCATCGCTCATGTCCGGCGCGATCTTGATCGCCAACGGTACCCGCTTGCCATGCTCGCCGGCCAGCTGCTCGCGGCGCTCGGCCAACGCATCGAGCAGTTGCTTGAGCGAATCGCCGAACTGCAGGCTGCGCAGGCCCGGCGTATTGGGCGAGCTGATGTTGACGGTGATGTAGCTGGCTTCGGTGTAGACCTTGTTCAGGCAGATCAGGTAGTCGTCGACCGCACGCTCGACTGGGGTATCGAAGTTCTTGCCGATATTGATGCCCAGCACACCCTCATAGCGCGACGCCCGCACCCGCTCCAGCAGGTGATCGACACCCAGGTTGTTGAAGCCCATGCGGTTGATGATCGCCGTGGCCTCTGGCAGGCGGAACAGCCGCGGCTTCGGGTTGCCCGGCTGCGGGCGCGGCGTCACGGTGCCGATTTCGACGAAGCCAAAGCCCAGCTGGGCAAAACCGTCGATGGCCGCGCCGTTCTTGTCCAGGCCAGCGGCCAGGCCAACCGGGTTGGCGAAGTTCAAGCCCATCACGCTCACTGGCAACGCCGCCGGCTGCTTGCACAGCACGCCATTGAGCCCGAGGCGCCCACCGGCACCGATCAGGTCCAGGGAAAGGTCATGGGAGGTTTCCGGGGAAAGCTTGAACAGCAGCTGGCGGGCCAGGGTATACATGGGCGGGCAAGGCTCAGGGTTGAGTGAGGGTGCGATTATAGCCAGCGCGCGCGCAGCATGACAGCGCCTTGGCACATGCGTTGCTACATCGCCTGCATAACGGCCTAATCCGTACCGGCGAGGATCTACGTGAATACATCAGCCCTGGCCTGGGTAAACGGCAGCGACGCGCCAGAAAAGCCCAGCCTCGATATCGGCTTCATGGCCCTGACCGATTGCGCCTCGGTGGTGGTTGCCGCCACCCAAGGCTTTGCACAGCAGCACGGCCTGACACTTAACCTGAAGCGCCAGGGCTCATGGGCCAGCCTGCGCGACAAACTGGCCAGCGGCGAACTGGATGCCGCGCATTGCCTGTACGGCCTGGTCTACGCCGTGCACCTGGGCATCGGCGGGGTGCCGGCCAGCGATATGGCCGTGCTCATGGGGCTGAACCAGAACGCCCAGGCCATCAACCTGTCGCCTGCCCTGCAGCGCAAGGGGGTGACCAGCCCTGAGGCACTGGCGCGCCTGGTGCACCAGCACGGTGCAAAGCTGACCTTCGCCCAGACCTTCCCCACCGGCACCCATGCCATGTGGCTGTATTACTGGCTGGCAAGCCAGGGCATCCACCCGCTGCATGACGTCAACAGCGTGGTGGTGCCGCCGGCCCAGATGGCCGCGCACATCCAGGCTGGCCGCATCGACGGCTTCTGCGTGGGCGAACCCTGGGCTGCCGCTGCCGTGGCCCAGGGCCAAGGTTTTACCCTGGCTACCAGCCAGTCGATCTGGCCCGACCACCCCGAAAAGGTCCTGGCCTGCGCCCGCACCTTTGCCGAACACTATCCCAACAGCGCGCGCGCGCTGATCAAGTCGATCCTCGCCGCCAGCCGCTTCATCGAACAAAGCCAGGAAAACCGCCGCAGCACCGCGCAATTGCTCAGCGGCAGCGCCTACCTGGACACGCCGATCGAAACCGTCGAACCGCGCCTGCTTGGCGCGTATCAGGACGGCCTGGGCAACCACTGGCAGGACCCGCATGCCTTGCACCTGTTCGATCAGGGCCGCGCCAACCTGCCGTACCTGTCCGACGGCATGTGGTTCATGACCCAGTTCCGCCGTTGGGGCCTGCTGCGCGACGACCCCGATTACCTCGGCGTGGCCCGCCAGGTCCAACAACTGTCGCTTTACCACGAGGCCGCCGAAGCACTGGGTGTGCCTTGCCCGGCGTTGCCCATGCGCAGCAGCCTGCTGATCGACGGCAAGCGCTGGGACGGCAGCGACCCACACGGCTATGCCCGAAGCTTCCCCCTGCATGCCTTGGGCGATGCGCCCGATGCCCGTCTCGGTCTGTGAGGGTCACCACCATGCTGCGCATCCTGCTGATCGACGATACCCAGAACAAGCTTGGCCGGCTCAAGGCGGCGCTGCGCGAAGCCGGTTTCGAGGTGGTCGAAGCGCCAGGCCTGACCATCGACCTGCCCGCCTGCGTCGAAACGGTGCGCCCGGACGTGGTGTTGATCGATACCGACTCACCCGACCGGGATGTGATGGAGCAGGTAGTGATGGTCAGCCGCGACCAGCCGCGGCCCATCGTACTGTTCACCGACGAGCATGACCCCGCCGTGATGCGCCAGGCGATCCAGGCCGGCGTCAGCGCCTACATCGTCGAAGGCATCCACGCCGCCCGGCTGCAACCGATCCTCGACGTGGCAATGGCCCGCTTCGAAAGCGACCAGGCGCTCAGGGCGCAACTGCTGGCGCGCGACCAGCAATTGGCCGAGCGCAAGCGCATCGAGCAGGCAAAAGGCTTGCTGATGAAGATGAAGGACTGCAATGAAGAACAGGCCTACACCCTGATGCGCCGCCAGGCCATGAGCCGGCAACAGAAGCTGATACAGGTGGCCGAGCAGATCATTGCCATGCACGAGATGCTTGGCTAGCGATGTTGGCCCAGCTCTTGCTGAAGATATCGCACCGGTAGCCAACGGCGGTTGCCCACAAACCCCGACAAAGACGTCGCTCTCCCGTCCACGCCAGTGGGCCGGGTAGCGGCGTCTTTTCGTTTCCGTTGCATTGCCGAGTGAGGTGTTCGATGAGTACCAGCTTCTGGAAATCCGGGCATGTGCCCACGCTGTTCGCCGCGTTCCTGTATTTCGACCTGAGTTTCATGGTCTGGTACCTGCTGGGCCCGCTGGCGGTGCAGATCGCCGCCGACCTGCAATTGAGTACGCAGCAGCGCGGCCTGATGGTCGCCACGCCCATCCTCGCCGGCGCGGTGCTGCGCTTCGTCATGGGGCTGCTGGTGGACCGGCTTTCGCCGAAGACCGCTGGGTTGATCGGCCAGGTCATCGTCATCGTCGCCCTCGCAAGCGCCTGGTACATGGGCGTGCACACCTATGAGCAAGCACTGCTGCTGGGCGTGTTTCTAGGGGTTGCCGGTGCGTCGTTCGCCGTGTCGCTGCCGCTCGCGTCGCAATGGTACCCGCCCCAGCATCAGGGCAAGGCCATGGGCATCGCCGGCGCGGGCAATTCCGGCACCGTGTTCGCCGCCCTGCTGGCGCCGCTGCTGGCCGCAGCCTTTGGCTGGAACAACGTGTTCGGTTTCGCGGTGATTCCGCTGGTGCTCACCCTGGTGCTGTTCGCCCTGCTCGCGCGCAACGCACCCCAACGGCCCAAACCCAAGGCCATGGCCGACTACCTCAAGGCGCTGGGCGATCGCGACAGCTGGTGGTTCATGTTCTTCTACAGCGTCACCTTCGGCGGCTTCATTGGCCTGGCCAGCGCCCTGCCCGGGTATTTCAGCGATCAGTACGGCCTGAGCCCGATCACCGCCGGCTACTACACTGCCGCCTGCGTCTTCGCCGGTAGCCTGATGCGCCCGCTGGGCGGCGCCTTGGCCGACCGCTTCGGCGGTATCCGCACCCTGCTCGGGATGTACAGCGTGGCGGCCATCTGCATCGCCGCAGTCGGTTTCAACCTGCCTAGCGCCGCTGCGGCCCTGGCCCTGTTCGTCAGCGCCATGCTGGGCCTGGGCGCCGGCAACGGCGCGGTGTTCCAGCTGGTGCCGCAACGCTTCCGCCAGGAGATCGGCGTGATGACCGGCCTGATCGGCATGGCTGGCGGCATCGGCGGCTTCCTGCTGGCAGCCGGGCTCGGCACCATCAAGCAGCACACAGGCGACTACCAGATGGGCCTTTGGCTGTTTGCCAGCCTGGGCGTGCTGGCCTGGTTCGGCCTGCATGGGGTCAAGCAGCGCTGGCGCACCACCTGGGGCTCGGCGGCGGTTACCGCGGCGCGGGTCTGAGGCACATCGATGAGCCTGCAACTGAGCTTCGCCCAGGCCAGCGCCACCGGGCCGCGCGCAGAGAACCAGGATGCCCTGCGCCTGGTCACCCCGGCGCCTGAACTTGCCGCCAGCAAGGGCTACCTGTTCGCCCTTGCCGACGGCGTCAGCCAATGTGCCGACGGAGCCCTGGCAGCACGGGCCAGCCTGCAGGCGCTGGCCATGGACTACTACGCCACGCCCGCCACCTGGGGCGTGGCCCAGGCCCTGGACCGCCTGCTGCTGGCGCAGAACCGCTGGCTGCGCGCCCAGGGCAGCCAGCCGCTGCTGACCACCCTCAGCGCCCTGGTGCTGCGTGGGCGCCGCTTCACCTTGGCACATGTCGGTGACTGCCGCGCCTACCGCTGGCACGCCGGTCGCCTGCAGTGCCTGAGCGAAGACCATGTCTGGGACCAGCCCGGCATGCAACATGTGCTCAAACGCGCGCTGGGCCTGGACCAGCACCTGCTGGTGGATTACCTGGACGGCGACCTGCAGCCCGGCGAATGCTACCTGCTGGTCAGCGACGGGGTGTGGGCCAGCCTGGGCGACCAGCACATCCAGGCCGTACTGCGCGAGCAGCCCGACTTGCAAATAGCCGCCGACACCCTGGTTGCCAGCGCCCATCACAATGGCAGCCAGGACAACGCCAGCGCCTTGCTGGTGCGGGTAGAGCAATTGGGCGCCAGCAACCTTGGAGACACCCTGGTGCAACTGCAGCAATGGCCGCTGCCAGGGGCGCTGCGCGACGGCCAGGCGATTGATGGCTGGCGGGTCGAGACGCGCCTGGCGCACAGCCGCCAGTCCCTGCTCTACCGTGTACGCGACGGGCAAGGCCAGCCGTGGCTGCTGAAAACCCTGCCCGCCGAACGCGAACACGAGCCTGGTGCTGCGCAGGCGCTGTTGCTCGAAGAATGGTTCCTGCGCCGGGTTGCCGGCCGCCACTTCCCCGAGCTGCACGCCGCCAGCCAGCGCCAGCACCTTTACTACGTGATGCGTGAGCACAGCGGCCGCACCCTGGCCGCGCAACTTGCCGAGCAAGGCCCGCTACCGCTGCCGCAGTGGCTGGAGGTGGCGCGCCAGCTGCTGCAGGCCGTCGGCGTGTTGCACCGGCGCAACCTGCTGCACCGCGACATCAAGCCCGACAACCTGCACCTGGGCGAAGACGGCCAACTGCGCCTGCTGGACTTCGGCCTGGCGTACTGCCCCGGGTTGTCGCAAGCCTCCCTGCACGAACTGCCAGGTACGCCTTCGTTCATCGCCCCGGAAGCCTTCGAAGGCCAGCCACCCAGCCCGCGCCAGGACCTCTATGCCGCAGGTGTCACGCTTTATTACCTGCTGACCGGGCACTACCCCTACGGCGAAGTCGAGGCCTTCCAACGCCCGCGCTTCGGCCAGCCGGTCAATGCATCGCGCTATCGCCCCGACTTGCCGGAATGGCTGCAGCACAACCTGCAACAGGCGGTGGCCCCAGACCCGGCGCAACGCTTCGAAACGGCCGAACACTGGCTGTTGCTGCTCGAACGGGGCGACCGTCAGGCCCTCAACAGCCAGCCTCGCCCGCTGCTCGAACGCGAGCCGCTGAAGGTATGGCGCACCTTGGCCCTGCTGTCCCTGCTACTCAACTTGATACTGCTGCTCAGCCTGCTCAAGGGCTGAACACACCTGCCGATGAGGAACCGTTGATGAATGCAAAAGTCTGGCTGGTCGGTGCCGGCCCTGGCGACCCCGAACTGCTCACCCTGAAGGCCGTACGCGCCTTGCAGCAGGCGCAGGTCGTGATGATCGACGACCTGGTCAACCCGGCCGTGCTGGAACACTGCCCGCAGGCACGCGTAATTGCCGTGGGCAAGCGTGGCGGTTGCCGCTCCACGCCACAGGCCTTTATTCAGCGCCTGATGCTGCGCCATGCGCGGCAAGGGCGCTGCGTGGTGCGGCTCAAAGGCGGCGACCCGTGCATCTTCGGGCGTGGCGGCGAAGAGGCGCTGTGGCTGCAAGGCCATGGCATCGAGGTGGAAGTGGTCAACGGTATTACCGCAGGGCTGGCGGGCGCGACGCAGTGCGGCATTTCGCTCACCTCGCGCGGCGTTAGCCGTGGGGTGACACTGGTGACAGCACATACCCAGGATGACAGCGAGCTGAATTGGGCAGCCTTGGCGCAGGGCGGCACCACCCTGGTGGTGTACATGGGTGTGGCGCGGCTGGGGCAGATTCGTCAGGGCTTGCTGGACGGTGGCATGGCGCCGACGATACCGGTGGCGATGATCGAGAATGCATCACTGCCTGAGCAGCGCGAATGCCGCAGCGATGTGCAGGGGATGCTCGAGGATGCGCGGGCGTTCGGCTTGCGCAGCCCGGCGATTCTGGTGATTGGCGAGGTGGTTGGGGCGCAGGTGATGCAGACACTGGTGGCTGCGGCCGGTTGATGCTGCGCCGGCGCTGCCCTTATCGCGGGCAAAGAAAAACCCGGCCAAGGCCGGGTTTTTCATTGAAGCCTAAGGCCAATTACTTGGACTGAGCTTCTACCTGAGCTTCAACGCGACGGTTGACAGCACGGCCTTCTTCGGTGGCGTTGTCAGCAACTGGGCGGGTTTCGCCGTAGCCAACCGAATCAACACGGGTGGATTCCACGCCGTACTGCTGGGTCAGGACCTGCTTGACAGCATTGGCGCGACGCTCGGACAGCTTCTGGTTGTAAGCGTCTGGGCCCACGGAGTCAGTGTGACCTTCAACCACGGTGGTGGTTTGTGGGTACTGCTTCATGAAGTCAGCCAGGTTTTTGATGTCGCCGTAGCTGTTAGGCTTGACGACCGACTTGTCGAAGTCGAACTTGACGTCCAGCTCAACGCGAACGACTTCGGCAACAGCCGGGCAGCCATCAGCGTCAACGGTAACGTTGGCTGGGGTGTCAGGGCACTTGTCGACGTTGTCGCAAACGCCATCGTTGTCGCTGTCGGAGCAGACTTCAGCAACTGGAGCCGGAGCAGGAGCAACCTTGCCACCGCTACCGCCGAAGTTCAGACCCACACCAACGGTTGGGCCCCACTCGGTGTTGCCGTTGTCGATGTTGTACATGGCTTCAACGCCAGCACGGGCGAAGAACATGTCGGTGATGTACCACTTGGCGCCAGCGCCAACGTTGGCGAAGGTGGAGTGGTCACGGCCGCTACGGGTAGCCTGGCCCAGGCTCTCGTGAGCGAAACCAGCGGAAACGTACGGACGCAGAGCATCGCCTACGGTACCGAAGTGGTAGGTAGCGTCGAGCTTGGCCTTGGAACCTTTGATGTCTTTGTTGAAGACTTCGCCACGAGCGTTGTGAGTCTCGTTGTAGCCCAGGTCCAGGGAGACGTCGTCGGTCAGGAAGTAACCGAGGCGCACACCAGGGTTGGTGCCGTCGTTTTTGAAGTTACGTTCGCTGTCGTAGTACTGCTTGGTTACGTTACCTTCGATTTCGACTGCGCCTTGGCCTTGAGCCAGAACGCCGAACGAAGTAGCGGCAACGAGCGAGCCAATGGCCAAGCCCAAGGTGTTTTTCAATTTCATCCGTTAAATCCCCATCTGGTGATAGTTAAGCAGTCCCACCAACAACACGGGGGACAACTCGACGGCAAGTCTAGCAGAACTCGCCGGTTGGTTAGAGATATTTGCAGGTGATTAAGTTTCCTCAAGGCCTGCAAATTTCTCCCGAAGCTTGTCTAGCGCACGCTTGTAACGCATTTTCGTTGCGCTCAAACCCATGTGCATGATGTCAGCAATCTCCTGGAATTCCAGTTCTGCGACAAAGCGCAGCACCAAAATTTCACGGTCGATCGGGTTGACATGCACAAGCCATTTGTCCAGCCCGCCTTTCTCTTCGGGTTTGGGTGCCTTGTCTTCAGACGCCTCTTCAACAGGGTCAAGACTCAGGGCATCCATCAACCGACGTTTACGTCGCTCCTTGCGGTACTGGGTAATGCACTCGTTGTACGTGATGCTGTAGAGCCAGGTCTTGAACTTGGATTTGCCCTCGAAGTTCTTCAGACCGTACAGCACCTTCAGCATCACTTCCTGACAGACATCGTCCGCATCCCGGTCGTTCCCTAGATAACGCGCACAAACGTTGAACAGGGTCCGCTGGTAGCGCCGCATGAGTTCCTCATAGGCGCGGGTAACGTGGTACAGCTCCTCATGCGAACGCGCCACCAACTCCTCGTCGGTGAGCTCGCGGGGGTCGTAACGCATGGGCGGCGAATGAACTTTATTCAAAACGGATCTGGCCGACAGTCAGGTCAATGTCGCCGCACAGCCACGCAGGCTGATTTTTGCGGCGGCATACATTAACAGCTTTTGTGCGGTTAGCGGCTATTGACACGTTGCTCAAGCAGCACGCGGTTAGACAGCGACACTAATTCGCCATCATCGGTCAACAGCGTCGTCTTGACCGTGCCAATTTCCTCGATCTGCCCTTCGACCTCTCCAATCCGCACCTGCTGGCCCACCTGAAAGAGTTCGCGAACGTAAATGCCAGCCAGAATCTGCCCGGCAAGTTCGCGGCTGCCCAGGCCCATCGCAAGCGCAACGGCCAGACCAACGGTTATCAACCCAATGACGATGACATGGTTCAGCAGGTCGGTTTTCACCTCCAGCTGGCTGATGGCAACCGAGATGCTGATGATGATCACCAGCCCCTGGGTAATGCGCCCGAGCCCTGCGGAATACTCCAGGCCGATGCCCTCGGCGGCGCCCCGCACCAGGCCGTTTGCCACCTGGGCCAACAATACGCCGGCCAGCAGCACCAAGGCTGCGCCAAACACCTTGGGCAGGTACAGGGCGAGCATGTCGAGGGTAGCCGAAACCCGCTCAAGGCCGAGCGATTCAGCGGCAGACACGAGGAAAATCAGCAGCACGAACCAGTAGACGATCTTGCCGATCAGGGTCGAGATCGGCACCTGGATGCCGCCCCGGCTGAGCATCTTGGTCAGCCCTGTACCGGCCATCAGGCGGTCCAGGCCGAACTTGGCCAACAGTTTGGACAGCAATGTATCGAGCAGCTTGGCCACCACGAAACCGAGCAGCACCACGACCAGCGCGCCGAACAGGTTGGGGATGAAGTTCGCTACCTTGGTCCATAGGGCGGTCATGGCAGTGACCAGGCTCTGGGTCCAGAGATCGAGTTCCATATTCAATCGGCCTTATCAGCTTTGCTGCCAGGGGCAGCGTTACGGGCAGAATGGCGGCGCACCGGCGCAACATGCGCCGAGCCGTTGTTCACAGCGATCAGCAGCGCCTGGCTCCAGCGGCCAAGCAGGCTGAACAGATCACCCGCGCCAACCTGGCGGTTAGCGGTTTTCAGCACGCGCCCCAGGCACGCAGCGTCGTCTCTGTCCTCACCGGACGGCGACGCCTGGAGCAGGTCACGCAGGGATTCTTCAAACGGATCGTGCATGTGCACCTCGCGCAGTGTCAGTCAGAGACGAGGGCACCGTTCGATGGGTCACACATCCCACTGGCACGAATGTTTCAATATGACTCGACATTTTCACACCCAGCGCAGCTTGCGGAACATCCACCACTGCCCTACCGCCAGCCCCAGCACGACGATGCAGGCAAACAGGAAGCCATAGGGGTTATCCGCCCCCGGAATGCCGCCGACGTTGATCCCCAGCAGGCCGGTGACAAAGCTCATGGGCAGGAAGATGCAGGTGATGATGCCGAAGCGGTACATGGTCCGGTTCATGCGCTCGCTGCGCCGCCGGTCCTCGCTTTCCAGCACCAGCGCCGCGCGCTCGCGGGCCAGTTCCAGCTCTTCCAGATAACGGATCAGGCTGTTGTTGAGCTCGTTCCAGTAATCGGCGTCGGCGTCGGCGAACCAGCTCCATTTGCTGCGCGACAGCTGAGCGTAGATTTCTCGCTGCGGGGCGAGAAAACGCCGCAAACCAGCGGCGCGCCGGCGAATTTGCTGCAGGCTCCCCTGCTCCGGCGTGTACCGTTCGTCGGCTTCGACCTTTTCTTCCTCCAGATCGACCAGCTCCGACAGGTCGCTGACCAACCCTTGAACCTTTTCCGTCAGCAATTCGCCCATCAGCAGCAACAGTTCGGACGCCGATTTCGGCCCCCTGCCCTCGTCCAGCAGCTGGAGCATTTCGTCACTGGCGCGCAGTGGCCGCAAGCGCAGGGAAATCACCCGCCGCGCCTGGGCGAAGATTCTTACCGATACCATGTCTTCAGGTTCGGCACCCGGGTTGAGGTTGACCCCGCGCAAAAACAGCAACAGCTGCTCATCGGCCAGCGGCAGCAGGCGCGGACGCGTGTTCTCCTCCAGCAGCAGGTCGCAGGCGAACGCGCTCAGGCCGCTTGCCTGCAGCAACCAGGTACGGGTTTGTGGATGGCTGCGATCCCAGTGCAGCCACAGGCTTTCCTGTGGCTGCAGTTGCAGGTCGTCCAGCGCGGTCCGGGCGATCGAGCGCGCGCCGCCTTTACCATCGAGCACCAGGGCATGCACCAGCCCCCACTGCGCGTTGTCTTCCTCGAACATCAAAGCTCCATCAGCGCGTGCGGCGCATCACTCCGGCATTTTCAGCGGGCTTGGCGAGACGATCACGCCATTGTTGTCGGCATACACATACTCGCCCGGGCGGAAGGTGACGCCGGCGAAGGTCACCGGTACGTCGAGTTCGCCAACGCCACGCTTGTTGCTCTTTTTCGGGTGACTGGCCAGCGCCTGCACGCCGACGCCGGTCTGGATCAGGATATCCACGTCACGTACACAGCCGTAGATCACCAGGCCTTCCCAGCCGTTCCTGGCGGCCTTCTCGGCCAGCATGTCGCCCAGCAACGCACAGCGCAGGGAGCCGCCACCATCGACCACCAGCACCTTGCCCTTGCCGTCGAGTTCTACCTGCTCCTTGACCAGCGAGTTGTCTTCAAAGCACTTGAGGGTGACGATCTGGCCACCGAACGAATCGCGGCCACCGAAGTTGCTGAACATCGGTTCCAGCACCTGGACCAGTTCCGGGTAGGCGTCGCACAGGTCGGGCGTTACGTAATGCTGCATGGGAAGCTCCTGTCAGTCACAACGAAAGCGGGTATCCGCCAAGGCTACACCGGGGAGGCTGTCGCAGTCATCCGGGACTGGGTGGTCATCTGCGTTTCGTCTATTGCGGCCTGTTCGCGGGCAAGCCCGTAAAGCGATCCCAGGATCAGCTGGCCGGCACAGGCTCCGCACCCACCGTTGACGCATGCACCGGTACCATCGGGTCACGCAACCAGCGCTCCACCAGCGGCCACACCTGTTCCTGCGCCGCCTTGCTCACCAGCATGTCGACATGGCCAAACGCGTCGAAGCCTTCTTCGCGGCCCAGCCTGAGAAACTGCTTGCGCTCGCCGCCCAGTTGATCGAACAGCTTGCGACAGGCCCAGACCGGGTCCTGGAAGTCGCCCGCCCCCGCCACCGCCAGCACCGGCACATCCACCTCGGCCAGCCCCGCCCACCAGTCGTTGTCCTTGTCACCGAAGCGCCCGAACAGGCCATGCCAGCGCATGCTTTCCAGGGCCAGACCCATCGGCTCATCCTCGGGCCCGCGTTTGAAACGCGGCCCGGAAATCTGCCCCCAACGTTTGAGCAGCAGCTTTGCCCCCCAGGTCACAGGTGGCACCTTGAGCGGCCAGTACACTCGGCTGATCTGCGTGCCAAAGAACGCGGCGCTGGCGACCTGCGCCGCAGGCAGAAACCCGCCCCCCAGCGCGGCTGCCAGGGTGGTACCGCCCAGGGAATGGCCAATCCAGTGCGGCGCCTTGCCAGACTGCTCCTGCACGAACGCTGCGATCAGCGGCAGGTCATCGCGGGCATAGTCGGCCACCCGGTTGTGCCGCCACTGAAGGTTGCGCGGCGACAGGCCGTGGCCGCGCATCTCCGGGATCCACACATCGAAGCCCACCCGTGCCAGGTAGGCGCCCAGGCCGATGCCTTTGGGCGAATACCAGAAACGCCGGTTGGAGAAACTGCCGTGCAAAAGAATGACCGGCACGCCCTGGGCACTGCCATGGTCGGCCAGCCCCAGGCGCGTCACGGCCAATTCAACGCTCGGGTCAGGGCTGTTGCCAGCCTTGATTCGGTACACGTCTTCGCTGAGGTCGCCACGGCGCTCGGCACTGAGCAAAGCCACGGGAAATAAACTGCTGCTGCTATGCATAGGGTTGCTTGTTGCACAAAAAAGGGCGGGATCCATTGCTGGAGCTCGCCCTGGAAAAAACCAGGCGGGGGCGCGCCAGACGCACCCCCGCGTTTTACCGCATCAGGCTGCGCCCTGGCCCTCGGCCAGGAAGAACCAGGTTTCGAGTACCGAGTCCGGGTTCAGCGACACGCTCTCGATGCCCTGCTCCATCAGCCACTTGGCCAGGTCCGGGTGGTCCGACGGGCCCTGGCCGCAGATGCCGATGTACTTGCCAGCCTTGTTGCACGCAGCAATGGCGTTGGCCAGCAGCTTCTTCACGGCCGGGTTACGTTCATCGAACAGGTGGGCGATGATCCCCGAATCGCGGTCCAGGCCCAGGGTCAGCTGGGTCAAGTCATTGGAGCCGATGGAGAAGCCGTCGAAATACTCGAGGAACTCTTCGGCCAGAATGGCGTTGGACGGCAGTTCGCACATCATGATCACGCGCAGGCCGTTGTCACCGCGGGCCAGGCCGTTTTCGGCCAACAGGTCGATGACCTGGCTGGCTTCGCCCAGGGTACGCACGAACGGCACCATGATCTCGACGTTGGTCAGGCCCATCTCGTTGCGTACACGCTTGAGCGCACGGCATTCGAGTTCGAAGCAGTCACGGAACGACTCGCTGATGTAGCGCGATGCACCGCGGAAGCCCAGCATCGGGTTTTCTTCTTCCGGCTCGTACAGCTTGCCGCCGATCAGGTTGGCGTATTCGTTGGACTTGAAGTCCGACAGGCGCACGATGACCTTTTTCGGGTAGAAGGCCGCCGCCAGGGTGCTGATGCCCTCGACCAGCTTCTCGACGTAGAAGCCGACCGGGTCGTTGTAGCCGGCGATGCGCTTGTCGACGCTCTCTTTGAGCTCCGGCGGCAGGCCGGCGTAGTTCAGCAGTGCCTTGGGGTGCACGCCGATCATGCGGTTGATGATGAACTCCAGGCGCGCCAGGCCGACACCGGCGTTGGGCAACTGGGCGAAGTCGAAGGCGCGGTCCGGGTTGCCGACGTTCATCATGATCTTGAACGGCAGGTCCGGCATGGCATCGACCGAGTTCTGCTTGACGTCGAAGCCCAGCTCGCCTTCGAAGATGAAGCCGGTGTCGCCCTCGGCGCAGGAGACGGTCACGCCCTGGCCATCCTTGAGCAGTTGGGTGGCGTTGCCGCAACCGACCACGGCCGGGATACCCAGCTCACGGGCGATGATGGCCGCGTGGCAGGTACGGCCGCCGCGGTTGGTGACAATGGCGCTGGCGCGCTTCATGACCGGTTCCCAGTCCGGGTCGGTCATGTCCGAAACCAGCACGTCGCCTGGCTGCACCTTGTCCATCTCGGACACGTCCTTGATCACACGGACCTTGCCGGCGCCGATGCGCTGGCCAATGGCACGGCCTTCAACCAGAACGGTGCCCTTCTCCTTGAGCAGATAGCGCTCCATGACATTGGCGCTGGCGCGGCTCTTCACGGTCTCGGGGCGCGCCTGGACGATGTACAGCTTGCCGTCGTCACCGTCCTTGGCCCACTCGATGTCCATTGGGCGCTGGTAGTGCTGCTCGATGATCATGGCCTGCTTGGCCAGCTCGCTGACCTCGGCGTCGGTCAGGCAGAAGCGCGCACGCTCGGCACGGTCGACTTCGACGGTCTTGACCGAACGACCGGCCTTGGCCTCGTCGCCGTAGATCATCTTGATCGCCTTGCTGCCCAGGTTACGGCGCAGGATGGCCGGCCGGCCGGCCTGCAGGGTGTTCTTGTGTACGTAGAATTCGTCAGGGTTGACCGCACCCTGCACCACGGTTTCGCCCAGGCCGTAGGCGCCGGTGATGAACACCACGTCGCGGAAGCCCGACTCGGTGTCGAGGGTGAACATCACGCCGGCAGTGCCGGTTTCCGAGCGGACCATGCGCTGCACGCC
This sequence comes from Pseudomonas sp. P39-UII1, assembly GCF_039672635.1. NCBI lineage: Bacteria > Pseudomonadati > Pseudomonadota > Gammaproteobacteria > Pseudomonadales > Pseudomonadaceae > Pseudomonas > Pseudomonas sp. P39-UII1. Next base: position 124,154 of record NZ_JBDFPP010000007.1, on the reverse strand, counting down.
GGCAGACAGGGCCACCAGCTTATGGTCGAAGCCCTGGTGCACGCGGTAGGCGATGGCACGGTCGTTGAACAGCGAGGCGAACACTTCCTTGGCCGCGCGGATCACGTTGTCGACGCCACGGATGTTGAGGAAGGTTTCCTGCTGGCCGGCGAACGAAGCGTCTGGCAAATCTTCGGCGGTGGCCGAGGAACGCACGGCGACGGCCATGTTGTCGTTGCCGGCGGCCATTTCGGCGAAGGCCGTACGGATTTCCGAATCAAGGCGCGCCGGGAATTCGGCTTCCATCACCCACTGGCGGATTTGCGCGCCGGTCTTGGTCAGGGCATTGATGTCATCGACGTCCAGCGCGTCGAGCGCGGCGTGAATGCGGTCGTTCAGCCCGCTCTGCTCGAGAAAATCACGGTACGCCTGAGCCGTAGTGGCAAAGCCGCCCGGCACCGACACGCCGGCACCGGCGAGGTTACTGATCATCTCGCCCAGGGATGCGTTCTTGCCCCCCACATGCTCCACATCATGGACGCCGAGCTTATCGAGGGAAACTACGTACTCTACCAAGGTGATCTCTCCACTAACTGTATTGGAAAAGCTCAAGGGCGCCCGCCTGTCTTTGTGACTTGGCCGGGCGCTTGTGGCCTGTACCTGGAAAATAAGTGAGAATGCCGACAGCCGCATTCGGCAAACCGAACTTATCATATCCAAGAAACGTCATCAGCTTAAGGCCCAGATCGCAAATGAAACGAACCGCGTTCTTCATCTCCGATGGCACCGGCATCACTGCCGAAACCCTGGGCCAAAGCCTGCTCGCGCAATTCGATAGCATTCCGTTCAACAAATTCACCCGCCCGTACATCGATACGCCGGACAAGGCGCGGACCATGGTGCAGCAGATAAACGCTGCGGCCGAGCGTGACGGGATGCGCCCGATCATCTTCGACACCATCGTCAACCAGGACATCCGAGAGATCCTGGCCACGTCGAACGGCTTCATGATCGACATCTTTTCGACGTTTTTATCCCCGCTCGAGCAGGAATTGACTGCCCATTCGTCGTATTCCGTAGGCAAATCCCACTCGATCGGCGGCAATTCCAACTACATGGAACGCATCGAGGCGGTCAATTTCGCCCTCGACAATGACGATGGTGCGCGCACCCATTACTACGACAAGGCCGACCTGATCCTGGTCGGCGTGTCGCGTTGTGGCAAGACCCCAACCTGCCTGTACATGGCGATGCAGTTCGGCATCCGCGCCGCCAACTACCCGCTGACCGAAGACGACATGGAGCGCCTGCAGTTGCCAGCGGTGCTGAAAAAGCACCACAACAAGCTGTTCGGCCTGACCATCGACCCCGACCGCCTCACCGCCATCCGCCATGAGCGCAAGCCCAACAGCCGCTATTCGAGCTTTGCCCAGTGCGAGTTCGAGGTACGTGAGGTGGAGAGCCTGTTCCGCCGGGAGAACATTCCCAACATCAATTCCACGCATTTTTCGGTGGAAGAGATTTCGGCGAAGATCCTGGTGGAGAAAGGGGTGGAGCGGCGGTTCAAGTAAGCCTGTTCCGGCCCTTTCGCGGGGCAAGCCCGCTCCCACAGATGCCCCAGCGAGCTTGAGGGCGGTGGGAAACCTGTGAGCTTAAGGACGGTGTGGAACCTGTGGGAGCGGGCTTGCCCCGCGAAGAGGCCGTCACTGACACACAAAAAAGCCCCGGCATCACTGCCGGGGCTTTTTCATTTCACCTGAAGGATCAGGAAGGCACCACCGCCGCCTGCCCACTCATCGCCAGGTCGACCAGCTCGCGGTTGGCCACCGCGTACATCGCATAGTCAGTCCCCGTGGCATTGCGCAAGTCGTCCAGCATCGCGCGCCAGCGCTCGACCATCACCCGGTGCTGCTCTACCCACAGCGCCACCCGGGCGTCCATGTCTTCCGGCGCATCGGCCATCTGCAACACGGAAATGGTGATCGCCCGCTGCTGCAGGTCGATGTCGTCGCGGAACGCCTCGCGGGCCAGGGCCTGCCAGTTGTTTTCCACCGGCAGGTTGCTGATTTCCTGCAGGTACCAGGTAAGGTCCAGCGAGCTGCCGACGGCAAAGAACGCCTTGGCCACCTGGGCAGGATCATGCCCGGTAACGTCGGCCGCCTCGATGATCGGCAGCAGCGTGTACAAGTGGCTGGTACCCGCCACCATACGCGCCAGCAACTCCGGCACACCGGCGTCGACGAAACTCTGGTAGCGGACCATCCAGCGCTCGCGGGTCGGGCCTTCCAGCAGCTCGTCGAGCTTCAGGCCCAGTTGCGCGATCTTCGGCCCGAAGTGCGCAGTGTCACGCCCGGCATCCTGCTCGTTGCGCCGGCTGCGCAGGAACCAGCGCGTAGCGCGGCGGCCCAGGCGCATCAACTCGTCCATCAGCGTCAGCTGGATTTCCGCCGGCACCTGGTAGTCGAGCGCCTCGATCTGGCGGAACCAGTGCGGCAGGTGGAAGATATCGCGCACGATCACATAGGCCCCGGCGACGTTGGCCGGGCTCATGCCAGTGGACTCTTTGAGCCGCTGCACGAAGGTGATGCCCATGTTGTTGACCAGGTCGTTGGCGATCTGGGTGCTGACGATTTCGCGCTTCAGACGGTGGCGACGCATGGCTTCGGCGAACTTGCTGACCAACGACGGCGGGAAGGCGGTTTCCATGTCGCGGGTCAGGTAGTCGTCGTCCGGCACCAGCGACTTGAGCAACTGCTCCTTGAGGTCGATCTTGCTGTACGAGATCAGCACCGATAGCTCGGCACGGGTCAGGCCCTGGCCGGCAGCCAGGCGCTCGGCCAGTTGCTCCTCGGACGGCAGGAACTCGATGGCCCGGTCCAGCTTGCCGCGGCCTTCCAGGTCGGCCATCAGGCGCTTGTATTCGGCGATGCGTTCGCGGGCGCGACGGGCCGCCAGCGACAGCGCCTGGGTTTGCTTGTAGTTGTTGCCGAGCACCAGGCCAGCAACTTCATCGGTCATGCTGCCGAGCAGCTGGTTGCGCTGCTTCTCGGTCATGTCGCCACCCTGCACCACTTCGTTGAGCAGGATCTTGATGTTGACCTCGTGGTCGGAGCAGTCCACGCCGCCAGCGTTGTCGATGAAGTCGGTGTTGGTGGCGCCGCCATGCAGGCCGAATTCGACGCGGCCGAGCTGGGTCATGCCGAGGTTGCCGCCCTCACCCACCACCTTGCAGCGCAGCTCGTTGCCGTTGACCCGCAGCGCGTCGTTGGCCTTGTCGCCGACATCGGCGTGGCTTTCAGTGCTGGCCTTGACATAGGTGCCGATACCGCCGTTCCACAGCAGGTCTACCGGCGCCTTCAGCAGCGCATGCAGCAGCTCGGTCGGGGTCAGGCGGTCGGCTTCGATGGCGAAGCGTGCTTTCATCTGCGGGCTGATGGCGATGCTCTTGGCACTGCGCGGGAAGATCCCGCCGCCTTCGGACATGATGCTGGTGTTGTAGTCGCTCCAGGCCGAACGCGGCAAGTCGAACAGCCGTTGGCGCTCAACGAAGCTGGTGGCTGGGTCCGGGTTCGGGTCGATGAAGATGTGCAGGTGGTTGAACGCTGCCACCAGCTGCAGCTTGTCGGACATCAGCAGGCCGTTGCCGAACACGTCGCCGGCCATGTCGCCGACGCCGATCACGGTGATCGGGTCCTGCTGCACGTTGATGCCGCGCTCACGGAAGTGGCGCTGCACGCCCACCCAGGCGCCGCGGGCAGTGATGCCCATCTTCTTGTGGTCGTAACCGGCCGAGCCGCCCGAGGCGAAGGCGTCGCCCAGCCAGAAGCCGTAGTCGATGGCGATGCCGTTGGCAATGTCGGAGAAGGTTGCGGTGCCTTTGTCGGCCGCCACGACCAGGTACGGGTCATCGTCATCGTGGCGCACCACGTTGGCCGGTGGCAGCACGCCGCCGTCCTTGAGGTTGTCGGTGATGTCGAGCAGGCCCGAGATGAAGATGCGGTAGCAGGCCACGCCTTCAGCCGCGATTTCATCGCGCGTGCCGCCCAACGGCAGGCGCCGGGGCAGGAAGCCGCCCTTGGCGCCGACCGGCACGATCACCGAGTTCTTCACCTGCTGGGCCTTGACCAGGCCGAGCACCTCGGTGCGGTAGTCTTCTTCCCGGTCCGACCAGCGCAGCCCGCCGCGGGCGACGTTGCCAAAGCGCAGGTGCACGCCCTCGACCCGAGGCGAATAGACGAAAATCTCGAACTTCGGCACCGGCTTGGGCAGTTCGGGGATGAGCTTGGGGTTGAACTTGAAGCTGAAGTACGGCTTGCTCTGGCCGTTGGCATCCGGCTGGTAGAAGTTGGTGCGCAGGGTGGCCTTGATCAGGTCCAGGTAGCGGCGCAGGATGCGGTCTTCGTTGAGCACCTGCACGTCGTCCAGGGCGGTGAGGATGGCCTGCTCAAGGCGCTGCTGCTTGTCGTCAAGGTCATCAAGGGTGAGCTTGCGCGCCAGGTAGAAGCGGGTCTTGAACAGCCGCGTCAGCTCGCGGGCGATGTCGGTGTGGTTGTTCAGGGTGCTGGCGATGTAACCGAGGTCGAAGCCCAGGCGGATCTGCTTGAGGTAGCGGGCATAGGCGCGCAGCAGCGCCACGTCGCGCCATGGCAGGCCGGCGGTGAGTACCAGGCGGTTGAAGGCGTCGTTTTCGGCATCGCCCTGGACGATATGGATGAACGCGTCCTGGAGCACGTCGTTGAGCTGCTGGATGTCCAGGCTCAAGCCTTCGCTGTAGGTGAAGGCAAAGTCGTGGATCCAGTACTCACGGCCACTGGCGTGGCGCAGGCGATAGGGGAATTCGCCGAGCACGCGCAGGCCGAGGTTCTCGAGGATCGGCAGCACGTCCGACAGCGCCAGCGGGGTGTCGGCGTGGTACAGCTTGCAGTGCAGCAGGCGGTCGCCCAGGCGCGTCAGCGGCTGGTAGAAGCTCATCGCCAGCGGCTTGCTCTCGGACAGCGCCAGCACATGCTGCAGGTCGACCACCGCCGAGTGCGCGGCAAAGCGCTCGCGGTAGCCGGCCGGGAAGCCTTTGGGGAAATCGGCGAGGATGTTGGTGCCCTGGGCTTCGCCGAAGTTCTCGACCACCAGTGCCGAGTAGTCGTCATGCCACGAGCGGCAGGCCTGGATCACTTCGTTTTCCAGCTGCTGCGGGTCGATGTCGATGCGGTTCTTCGGGTCCACCCGCAGAATCAGTTGCACACGGGCCAGCACCGACTCGGAGAAGAAGGTCCAGAACTCGCAGTCGCTGGCCTTGAGGCGCTCCATCAGCACCTGCTGGATCTTCTGCCGTACTTCGGTGGAGTAGATTTCCCGCGGCACATAGGCCAGGCAGTAGCAGAAGCGCCCGTAGGGGTCCTTGCGCAGGAACACGCGGATCTTGTTGCGTTCCTGGATCTGCACGATCGACATCACGGTGCTGAACAGCTCGTCGATCGGGGTCTGGAACAGGTCGTCGCGCGGCAGCACTTCAAGCACCTGCGCCAGCTCCTTGCCCAGGTGCGCCTTGGGGTCGAAGCCCGAGCGGCGCTCCACTTCGGCAACCTTGACCCGGATGTAGGGGATGGCATGCACGCTCTCGCCGTACACCGAGGAGGTGTACAGCCCCATGAAGCGGTGCTCCTTGACCACCTTGCCGTCGGCGTCCAGCTGGCGGATCGACACGTAGTCCGGGTAGGCCGGGCGGTGCACGCGGCTAGGCAGCGCGGCCTTGGCGAAAGACAGCAGCAGCGGCTCGGCCAGGTAAGCCACGGCGTAGTCTTCGATACGCAGCTCTTCGGCCGTCAGGCCCACGCGCAGGCGGCGCGGCAGGCCGAGGAACGACTGCTCGTCGTAGACCATCTGGCCGCCGGCACTGTCGGCCTGCACGGTGAATTCCTCGTAGCCGAGGAAGGTGAAATGGTTGTCCAGCAGCCATTCGAGGAACGCTTTGACCTCACCCTTTTCATGCTGCGCCGGGGCGTACGCGGTTTGCTCCACCTCTGCCACGACTTCACGCAGCTTGGCCTTCATCGGCTCGAAGTCGGCCACCGCCACGCGCACTTCGGCCAGTACCTGCTCGATTTCGCGGGTAAGCACGTTCAGCTCTGCGGCATTGGCGCAGCGGTCGATTTCCAGGTACATCAGCGATTCATGGCGTACACCCTCGCCCTGGCTGCCCTTGGGCAGCAGCTCGAGCAGCTCGCCCTTGGCGTCACGGCGCACGCTGAGCACCGTGGTCTGCAGGGTATGGATGCTGTAGCCACGGCGGTTGAGTTCGGTACGTACCGAATCGACCAGGAATGGCAGGTCGTGGTGCAGCACTTCGACCACGGTGTGGGTCGATTGCCAGCCGTTGCGTTCGTAATCGGGGTTGTACACCCGCACTTGCGGTTGCTCGGAGTCGAAACGCTCGATGATGCGCCAGGCAGAAAGGGTGCAGCCGGCCAGGTCCGACAGCCTGCGCTGGGTGAGTTCGTCCATGGAAATGATGCCGAAGAACTGCTCGGCGAACAGCGCCACTTGTGGCAGTGACTGCTCGCTGATGTGCTGCGCCAGGGCCGCTTGCAGTTGATGCTGAAAGTCGGCTTTGCTGGCTGCGGTGAAGAACGCCATCTGTGGTACTCCGCTTGGGCTTTGTAATAATTGAAGCGTCGCGTGCGTCCGACGGTTACGGATCAACGATAGCCAACCCGTGGCAAGCCGGACGCATATGTTCAGGGCTCGCGGAAGCTTAACGACTGATCGGTCATCGCCGCTTGCAGCGCTGCGACAATTTCGGTCAAGGGGGGGTAACTTTACGTTTATGGATGCACGCAAGGCTGTCAGAATTCACTTTCGTTTCCATTGACCCGAGTCGCTTCCATGCAAATCACCACTGCCCTGCTGTTCGCCACCCCTTGCGATGACGAGGAAGACAACATGGCGACCCTGTGCTGCCACAGCGACAAGGGGCAGATGTTCTTGCTGACCCGCTACCCGGATGAAGACACCGTCGACCTGACCCTGGACGATGAGCCGTCGACACTGGATGGGTTGAAGGTAACCCTCAGTGCCCAGCGTTTGCTGATAGAAGTGGCGGCGGGCGACCGCGATGCGTTGAAGGGGGATGAGGCGCTGGAGATCGTGCTGACTTCGGCGGGGACTGACCTGGAAGAAGTTGCGCTGACCCTGGAGAACATCCTCAAAGGCACCGGCACCTTCGTCAACGAACTTTGAGGTGGTCAGTTCCGGCCTCATCGCCGGCAAGCCGGCTCCCACAATGACTGCGGCGCTGCTCAGCCCTGTGGGAGATTACCCAGCCGTTCGGGCTGCGCTGTCGCGCAGAGAACAAGGCCCGCGAGCGCGCCGCATACCCTGTGGGAGCGGCTTCAGCCGCGAAGCAGGCGCCGCGGTGGATGGCACCGGGTGACAAACCGCAGGTGTCGCCGCTGAAGCTGTTGCTGCGCAATGACCTGAAGGGCCTGGCCGTGGTGTTCTTCGTGGCCATCGGCTACAACGCCCTGAGCTACATCTTCAAGACGTTCTCGCTGGCCTACCTGACCCAGTTCAAGGGCGTCGAAGCGCATGTCACGTCGCTGTCGGTGACCATCGCCAGCCTGGTAGCGATTTTCGCCGTGCCGTTTTTCGGCTGGCTGTGCGACCGCTGGAGCAGCAAGACCGTGCTGATGCTCGGCGGCGCATTGTCGGTGCTGTTCGCCTACCCATTCCTGCAATTGCTGAGCACCGGTGAGCCGATGCTGATCTACGTGGCCATCGCCATCGGCACCGGCATCCTTGCGCCGATGATGTTCGCCCCGCAGGGCTCGTTCCTCAGCCGCCAGTTCCCGACCCAGACACGCTCGTCGGGCTTTGGTACCGGGCGCGAGATTGGTACGGCAGTCGCCGGTGGCGGGTTCGGCGACGCACTCCACCGATGGCGTGGCGTTGATCCTGGCGATAGCCGGGGTGCTGGTTGTAGTGTTTGCCCTGTGCGACCAGGGTCGCAAACATTCCAGTTCGAAAAACTGACCCTATGAGCATCGCGCGAGATCTGCAACGGCGTTGCACCCAAGCGCAGATTTCGACGCGGCACCGCGGATAGATTAAAGTATCCCCCCCTGCCAGGTCGGTTGCCCACAACGCACGCCCTGGCGCTCTTCCAGGAACCGTCGCCGATGGAACACCGTGAAGCGCTGATCGCGCTACGCACTTTTCTTTCCTCCCAGATCCTAGGCCAGGAGAAGCTGGTCGAGCGTCTGCTGATCGTGCTTCTGGCTGACGGCCACATGCTGGTCGAGGGCGCGCCGGGCCTGGCCAAGACCAAGGCCATCAAAGAGCTTGCCGAGGGGGTGGAAGCGCAGTTCCATCGCATCCAGTTCACCCCCGACCTGCTGCCGGCCGACATCACCGGCACTGAAATCTATCGCCCGGAAACCGGCAGCTTCGTGTTCCAGCAGGGGCCGATCTTCCACAACCTGGTGCTGGCCGACGAAATCAACCGCGCGCCCGCCAAGGTGCAGTCTGCCCTGCTCGAGGCCATGGCCGAGCGCCAGGTCAGTGTGGGCCGCAGCACCTATGACCTGTCGCCCCTGTTTCTGGTCATGGCCACGCAGAACCCGATCGAGCAGGAAGGCACCTACCCGCTGCCCGAAGCCCAGCTCGACCGCTTTCTCATGCACGTGAAAATCGGCTTCCCCGATGCCGCCGTGGAGCGGCGTATTCTTGCCCAAGCCCGCGGCGAAGCCCTGGGCGGTGAGGTCAAGCCCGAGCGGCGGGTCAGCCAGCAAGCGATCTTTGCCGCGCGCAAGGAAATTCTCGGCCTGTACATGGCCGACGCCGTAGAGGAATACCTGGTGCAACTGGTCATGGCCACCCGCACCCCGGCCAAGTTCGATACCGAACTGGCCGACTGGATCGCCTACGGTGCCAGCCCACGAGGCTCCATTGCCCTGGACCGCTGCGCCCGGGCCCATGCCTGGCTGGCCGGGCGCGACTTCGTCAGCCCCGAGGATATCCAGGCAGTGCTGTTCGACGTGTTGCGCCACCGCATCATCCTATCGTTCGAAGCGGAGGCGGCGGGGGTCGACCAGGACCGCGTGGTTCAGCGCATCCTCGACGTCGTCGCCGTTGCCTGAGCCCATGCCCACTGCGCTGCAGGCCGAACCCGGCATCCGCATCGGCCTCGCCGAGCTGATCGACATGCGCCACCGCGTGCGCGAAATCCAGCTATTCTCCCGGCCCGGCCAGCGCAGCCCGCTGGTCGGCCTGCACCATTCCAAGCTGCGCGGCCGCGGTGTGGACTTCGACCAGGTGCGCGTCTACCAGGCCGGCGACGATGTGCGCAACATCGACTGGCGCGTCACCGCCCGCACCCAGGAGCCGCATACCAAGCTGTTCCATGAAGAGCGTGAACGGCCGATCTTCATCCTCGTCGAGCAAAGCCAGCGCCTGTTTTTCGGCTCGGGGCTGATGTTCAAGTCGGTACTCGCGGCGCAGGCCGCCGCGCTGTTCGGCTGGGCGGCGCTGGGCCACAACGACCGCATCGGCGGGCTGGTGTTTGGCGACAACGAACACCACGAAATCAAGCCGCGCCGCAGCAAGCAGAGCCTGCTGCAGTTGCTCAACCGCTTGGCCAAGGTCAATCAGGCGCTGCACACCGAAGCGGTGCCCCAGGCCGACAGCCTCGGTCTGGCCCTGCGCCGCGCCCGTGAAGTGCTGCGCCCCGGCAGCCTGGCCATCGTCATTTGCGACGAACGCTCGCTCAGCCCCCAGGCCGAACAGCACTTGGCCATGCTCTCGCGCCATTGCGACCTGCTGCTGATGCCGGTCTCCGACCCGCTCGACCATGCGCTGCCCGCTGCCGGCCTGCTGCGCTTCGCCCAGCGCGGCGCGCAGCTGGAGCTCGACACGCTGGACGCCAACCTGCGCCGGGCTTACCGTCAGCAGGCCGAAGCGCGTATCGAGCGTTGGGACCTGATGGCGCAAAAGCTGCGCGTGGTGCTAATGCCGCTGAGCACCCAAAGCGAAATGATCGAACAGCTGCGCGAATACCTGAACGCCCAGCGCCCTGGGAGCAGCAAATGAATCCGCTGGATCAGCTGCAACCGCTGATCGCCCCGCCAGCGATCGGCCTGTGGCCACCGGCACCGGGCTGGTGGCTGCTGCTCGCCCTGCTGCCGCTGCTGGCCTGGGGCCTGTGGCGGCTGCGGCGCTGGCGCCCGGGCAAGCGCCGGGTGGTACGTGCCGAGCAGCCGCTCGACCCAGTACGCCTAGAGGCCCTGGCCGAACTCGCACGCCTGCCGCGCCCCTACGACGGCGCGCCGGCCGGCGCCTGGTTGCAGCAGATAAACGCCTTGCTCAAACGCCTGTGCCGCAACCACTACCCCGGCGCCAATAGCCATACCCTCAACGGCCGCCAGTGGCTGGCGTTTCTCGACAACCGCTGCCCGGCCGCCGGCCTGACCCGCTGGATGGTGCTGGTCGAAGGTGCCTACAAGCCTGAGTGCAAACTCGACGACAAAGCCATCGTCGGGCTCAGCCAGGCCGTCGAAACCTGGATCCGCAAACATGTTTGAGCTGGCCTGGCCGTGGATCTTCGTGATGCTGCCGCTGCCGTGGCTGGCACGCCTGGTGCTGCCCGCCGCCGACAGCGGCGAGCCGGTGCTCAAGGTAGGCTTCCTCGACGAGCTGGAGGGCCTGGCCGGCCGGCGTGCGCGCCTGAACCTGCCGACCTGGCGCCAGCAGGCGCCCTTTGTGGTGATCTGGCTGTTGCTGCTGCTCGCCGCCGCCCGCCCGCAATGGCTGGGCGACCCGGTACCGGTAGCCGCCAGTGGCCGCGACCTGCTGGTGGCGGTGGATGTGTCCGGCTCCATGGACTTCCCCGACATGCAGTGGAAAAACGACGAAATCAGCCGCCTCGACCTGGTCAAGGCGTTGATGGGCGACTTCCTGCAGGACCGCGAGGGCGACCGCGTCGGCCTGATCCTGTTCGGCAGCCAGGCCTACCTGCAGGCACCGCTGACCTTCGACCGGCGCACCGTGCGCACCTTCCTCGACGAGGCGCAGATCGGCATCGCCGGCAAGAACACCGCCATCGGCGACGCCATCGGCCTGGCGGTCAAGCGCTTGCGCCAGCGCCCCGCGCAAAGCCGGGTGCTGGTGCTGATCACCGATGGCGCCAACAATGGGGGGCAGATCCACCCCTCGACCGCCGCCCGCCTGGCCGCCCAGGAAGGCGTGCGCATCTACACCATTGGCATCGGTGCCAACCCCGAGGCCAGCGGCACGCCCGGGCTGCTGGGCCTGAACCCGAGCCTGGACCTCGACGAAGCCTCGCTCAAGGAAATCGCCGAGCTGACCCGCGGGGCCTATTTCCGCGCCCATGACGGGGCTGAACTGGACGCCATCGGCGATACCCTCGACGAGCTGGAGCCCGTCGCCCAGCAACCGACCCAGGCGCGTACGGCCAAGGCCTTGTATGCCTGGCCATTGGCCCTGGCCTTGCTGCTCAGCGTGCTGCTGGTGGTAGCGGTGCAATGGCCAGACAACCTGCTGCAACGGGTGATGCGCAAACCGCGCTTCCTGCAGCCCCACCCGGAATGGCGTGAGCGCCTGAAACGGCTGCGCCTGAGGAAGCGGCGATGATCGACCTGTGGCCGCAATGGTTACGCCCCCTGTGGCTGCTGGTCGTGCCGCTGCTTGGCTGGCTGCTGTTCAAGCTGTGGCACCGACGCAAGCGCGCCGGGCGCTGGCAGATGATCCTGCCGAAAGCCTTCCACCCGGTGCTGCTGGGTGGCGGCAGCGGCAGCAACAGTAAACTGCCCTGGGTCGCCCTGGGCCTCGCCTGGCTGTTGGTCGTGCTGGCCCTGCTCGGGCCAAGCTGGCAGCGCCTGGAAGAAACCCGCCAGCGCCCGGCCGACCCGCTGGTGATCCTGCTCGAACTGACCCCGCAGATGCTTGCCGAGGACACCCCGCCCAACCGCCTGCAGCAGGCCCGGCGCAAAGTCCTCGACCTGCTCGAACACCGCCGCGACAGCCAGACCGCACTGATCGTCTACGCGGGTAGTGCACACACCCTGGTGCCGCTGTCGGATGACCTGGGCACCACGCGCAACCTGCTCGAGGCGATCGACCCGTCGATCATGCCGCAACCCGGCCAGCGCGCCGACCTTGCCGTACAGAAAGGCCTGGCCTTGCTGGCGCAAAGCGGCCTGGGCCAGGGCCGTTTGCTGCTGATTGGCTCGACGCTGAGTGCGCCGGAACGCCAGGGCATCGTCCAGGCCCTTGGCCGCCAAGGCCCCAGCCTGCTGATGCTGGGCATTGGCACCCGGGACGGGGCGCCGGTGCGCCAGGCCAATGGCGAGTTCCTCAAGGACGACCAGGGCGGCATCCTGGTGCCGCACCTGGACAGCCCCGGGCTCAAGGCCTTCATCAACGGCACGGGTGGGCGTTACCGCCATGCGCGCATCGACGACCTCGACCTGCGCGGCCTCGGCCTGTTCGACAACCCGCGCATCCTGCGCAACGACGGGCAGAACGTGCAGCTCGACAGCTGGGCCGACCAAGGCTATTGGTTGCTGATTCCCTTGCTGCTGTTGGCGGCCTGTGCCGGCCGCCGCGGCTGGCTGTTCTGCCTGCCGCTGCTGCTTGCCCTGCCACAACCGAGCCAGGCCTTCGAGTTCAACGACCTGTGGTTGCGCCCCGACCAGCAGGGCCAACGCCTGCTGGATCAAAAACGGCCCGCGGATGCCGCCCGCCACTTCCAGGACCCGCAATGGCGCGGCATGGCCCTGTATCAGGCTGGCGACTACGCCGCGGCCGCCAAGGCCTTCGCCCAGGGCAATACGCCTGCAGCCCACTACAATCGAGGCAACGCCCTGGCCCGCAGCGGCGAGCTGGAGGCCGCGCTGGACGCCTATGAACAAGCCCTGGAGCGCCAGCCCGATTTCAAGCCGGCGCTGGACAACCAGGCGCTGATCCAGCAACTGTTGCAGCAACGCGAAGCCCAGGCCGAGGAACAACCGGCCAAGGACGATGCCCAAGGCTCGCCCGGCAGCGAGACCGAAGGCAACAGCAGTTCGGCCAGCAGCCCGGCGCAAGGCACACCTGGCAGCGAAGAACAGGCCAACGCCGAACAACCCGGCGAAGGCAGCAACACCAATACCCAGGCCAACCCCGGTAACCAGGGCGGTGACGACGACGGCGTCACCCAGCCCCCACAAAGGCCCGTCTCGACCAGCCTGGACGCCGAACAACGCCAGGCGCTTGAACAATGGCTGCGGGAGATCCCGGACAACCCGGCAGAGCTGCTGCGCCGTAAATTCTGGTATGAACAGCAATTGCATCAGGAAACCCCACGATGAGTCGCCTCGGCGTCTTTCTGCTCTGCCTGTTATGGGCCCTCCTCGCCCAGGCCGACCCGACCCTACAGGCCAGCGTCGACCGCACTCGCCTGGAGGCCGGCGAAACCCTCGAGCTGACCCTGGAAAGCCAGGATGTGACGCAATTCGGCAAGCCCGACCTGCGCGCCCTCGATGGCGACTTCGAAGTACGCGGCACGCGCCAGCTGAACAGCCTGCACACCCTCGACGGCGAGACCCGCGCCAGCACCCGCTGGATCATCACCCTGCTGCCTCGGCGCAGCGGCAGCCTGCGTATCCCTGAACTGCAACTGGGCCAGTCACACAGCCAGGCCATCGACCTCCAGGTGCTACAGGCCGACGCCAGCCGCCCGGAGACGGCGTCCCAGGTGTTCGTCGAGGCCACGCTGGACAGCAACGAGGTGTACGTTCAGGCCCAGGCCGTGCTGACCCTGCGCATCTACCATTCGGTATCGCTGTACGACGACAGCAGCCTCAGCCCGCTGCAGCTGGAAAACGCCAAGGTCGAGCCGCTGGGTGAGTCGCGCACTTATGAAAAGGAAATCAACGGCGTACGTCACGGCGTGATCGAGACCCGTTACGCACTTTACCCGCAACAGAGTGGCGACCTGGACATTCCACCGCTCACGTTTACCGCCACCGCCGCCGACAATGCCCAGCAGCCCGCCGCCAGCGCGCGGGCAGGCCGCCAGGTGCAGGTCAGCTCGCTGCCGCTGCGCCTGACCGTCCGCCCGATCCCCGCCGCCTGGCCTGCCAATGCGCCGTGGTTACCCGCACGGGGCCTGAGCCTGGAGGAACACTGGAACCCCGACCCTGGCAGCCAGCAGACACAGATTGGCGACTCCCTGACCCGCAGCATCACCCTGCGCGCCGAGGGGCTGTCGAGTACCCAACTGCCGCAATTGCCGGCGACTGAAATCGTCGGCCTGCGCCGCTACCCGGACCAGCCGCTGCTGCGCAACGAAATAAACGAACGCGGCATGACCGCCAACCGCGAGGAGCGCGAAGCGCTGGTGCCGACCCACAGCGGCGAACTGGCGCTGCCGGCACTGGAAGTGACCTGGTGGAACACCCGCGAAGACCACCTGGAGCACTCAAGCCTGCCTGCACGCACCCTGGACGTGCAGGACAACCCGGCCTTGAGCGCCGAAAGCCCGGTGGGTGATACCAGCACCGGCAGCAGCCTGCTCTGGCCTTGGCAACTCGCCACGCTGGTGTTCGCCCTGACCACCCTGCTCGGCTTCGCCCTGTGGTGGCGCGCCCGCTCGCAACCGGCCGTGCTGCGTGCCGCGCAGGCTGGCCCAAGCCCACGCACCCTGCTGGACGACCTCAAGCGTGCCTGCCAGGCCAACGACCCACAGGCCACCCGCCAGGCGCTCGACGCTTGGGCGCGGCAACAGCCGGAGACCCTGGCGGAGATGGCGGCCCGGTTCGTGCCGCTGTCGGATGCGCTGGATGGGTTGAACGGGGCGCTTTACAGCGAGAGTGGGCAGTATTGGCAGGGGGAGGATTTGTGGCGGGCGATTGGCACGATTCCACCGGCGGAGCAGGTGTTGTTGCCTTCGGGTGAGCCGGGGAGCTTGCCGCCGCTTTATCCGAAGTGAGGGTTTGGGGGTCGGGGTTTGGGGTTGGGGTTGGGATGGGCATGGCTTGGGGCTTTAAGCGCCTGTGAGATCGAGCGCCGCCCGCGCGGCGCATCGCGGGCAAGCCCGCTCCTACATTTGTTGCAACGTGCCATGGCCTGATAGGCCATAGTTGTCAGCCTTGTTTTTAAGACGCGATTTTTCGGCTGGCGCTGCCGCCGCCCCACCTGTCTTCAGCCATTCACCAAGGCGAACAACCATGGCCTGGCTGGAACGGCGCGTTGCAACAAATGTAGGAGCGGGCTTGCCCGCGATGCGCCGCGCGGGCGGCGCTCGATCTCAAGGGCACTAAAAAACCCAAGGCAAGCGCTTCGCGATGCGCCGCCCGCCTGGCCCTGCCCGCCCTCATCAAACGCTCAAATAAACCGCTGCCCCTCAAACGGGTTCCAACCATTGAGCCCTTTGGTCTGCTTCAGGTAATAAGCCCGATTGCTCAAAAAGCTGTAGAGAAACGCAAACGCCATACTGAGCCCGTTATCCACCGGCCGTGGAATTTCGCTCCCCGTCACCGCCTCGACAACGCCCAGCAGCAACCCAAGCGCAATCATGATCGCCAGCATGACCAGGTTCTTCTTCCACAGGCCCAGCACGAACCAGTAGATCGGGCCGAAGAAAAAGCCGATGAAGTTATTGTTGATCAGCAGCTTCTTGCGAAAAGGCAAGGCACGGAAAGCGGCCTTGTAAGACTCGGAGGTCGGCGCGCCGTGCTGATCGAAGAAGGCAAAACGCTCCTGCCATTTCGGCTTGAGGTTGCCATAGGTGGATTGGGTTTGTGGGATACCTTCCATGGGGAGCTCCGTAAATATCGTCCGTGGATGTCTAATAGCCATGATTGTGGCCGGTTCGGAAGGGTAGGTCACAGTTGGTCAGGGAGCAAGTCTTGCAGCCAGGTCGAATGTGAATCAGCTCACAAAGTGGATTCAATGCGAAGGCACATTTGCAAGACCCAACAACAACGTACCCAACGCCGTTCGAGCCCAGTAATGCCAATTACCGGCGCATGCGCTTACCTGCCCTAGCGCCCTGGCTTGGGTTAACATACCCGGCTGCGCAACACCCATCATCCACGCCAAGCCCCGGCTTGCCGACTCGACACCAACAGGTCATCCATGCGTCTGTTTCACACCTCCGACTGGCACCTGGGCCAAAGCCTGCACGGCCAGGAACGCGACTTCGAACATGCCTGCTTCCTTGAGTGGCTGCTCGGCCAGCTGCAGCTTCGCCAGCCCGACGCGTTGCTGATCGCTGGCGATATCTTCGACACGGTCAACCCGCCGGTCAAAGCCCAGGAGCGGCTCTACGACTTCATCGTGAAGGCCCACGAGCAACAGCCGAAACTGGACATCGTGATGATTGCCGGCAACCACGACTCTGGCTCGCGCATCGAGCTGCCCGCGGCGCTGATGCGCCGCCTGCGCACCCATGCGCTAGGGCGCGTGCATTGGCTGGATGAGGGCCAGCTGGACGCCGAGCGCCTGCTGATACCGCTGACCAACGGCCGCGGCAAGGTTGCGGCCTGGTGCCTGGCCCTGCCCTTCCTGCGCCCGGCCGAGGTAACCGGCCCGCAGCTGGGGGACGACTACCTGCAGGGCATCACCCAGGTGCACCAGCAACTGATCGCCGCCGCGCAGAACAAGCGCAAGAAGGACCAGGCCCTGGTCGCCATCAGCCACGCGCACATGGCCGGTGGTTCGGTGTCCGAAGACTCCGAGCGCAGCCTGATCATCGGTAATGCCGAAGCGCTGCCGGCCAAGCTGTTCGACAAGGCCATCAGCTACGTGGCCCTGGGCCACCTGCACAAGCCGCAAAAGGTCAACCGCGAAACCCGCATCCGTTACAGCGGCTCGCCGATCCCGCTGTCGTTCGCCGAAATCAACTACCCGCATCAGGTGCTGGAAGTCGAGCTGGACGGCGCCGAGCTGGTCAGCGTCGAAGCGCGCCCGGTGCCGCGCGCCGTGGCCCTGCAGCGCATCGGCCCGGCGCCGTTGGGCGAGCTGCTGGAGCAACTTGCCGAGCTGCCGGTAATCGACCTGCTCGAAGACCCCAACCGCCAGCCCTGGCTCGAAGTGCGCGTGCTGTTGGACGAGCCGCAGCCCGACCTGCGCCAGCAAATCGAAAGCGCCTTGGACGGCAAAGCGGTGCGGCTGATCCGCATCGGCGCCGAATATGCTGGCCGTGGTAACGACGAAGAAAGCGAGCTGGCGTTCGTCGAACTGTCGCAGATGACCCCGCAGGACCTGTTCAGCCGCGCCTGGGAACAGGCCTACGGCAACCCCGTCGACGAGCAGGCCCTGGCCGACTTCGCCCTGTTGCTGCAGGACGTTCAGCTGGAAGAGGAGCAGCCATGAAAATTCTCGCCATTCGCCTGAAGAACCTGGCATCCCTGGCCGGCCCGGTCGACATCGACTTCACCACCGAACCCCTGGCCAGTGCCGGGCTGTTCGCCATCACCGGGCCGACCGGTGCCGGCAAGAGCACCCTGCTCGATGCGCTGTGCCTGGCCCTGTTCGGCACCGTGCCGCGGCTCAACGCCATCGGCCGCGAAGCCAAGGTGCCGGACGCCGATGGCGACATCCCCACATCCGACCCGCGCAACCTGCTGCGCCGCGGTACCGGCAGTGGCTTTGCCGAGGTCGACTTCATCGGCATCGACGGCCACCGCTACCGCGCGCGCTGGGAAGCCAACCGTGCCCGCGACAAAGCCAACGGCAAGCTGCAGCTCAGCCGCCAAAGCCTCTACGACCTGGACAGCGAGCAGGTGCTGGGCAGCGGCAAGAACGAATACAAACAGCTGATCGAAGCCCGCCTGGGCCTGAATTTCGAGCAGTTTACCCGCGCGGTCATGCTGGCGCAGAGCGAGTTCAGTGCCTTCCTCAAGGCCGACGACAGAGAACGCAGCGAGCTACTGGAAAAGCTCACCAACACCGCCATTTACACCCGCTTAGGCCAGCGCGCCTTCAGCAAAGCGCGGGAAACCGGCGAAGCGCACAACGCCCTGAAAGACCGTGCCAGCCACCTGCTGCCGATGGTCGCCGAGGCCCGCGCCGAACTCGACCAGCGCCTGGAGCAGGCGCAGCAACAGTTCAAGGCCGACCAGGCGCGCCTGCGCCAATTGGAGCAGCAGCGCACCTGGCTCGACGAACAACGGCAACTGCAGGCCCAGCACAGCGAAGCCGGCGCGGCCCTGCAGGCTGCCGAGCACGGCTGGCAAGCGCTGGCCGAGCAACGCCTCGACCTGCAACGCCTGGAGCGCCTGGCGCCCCAGCGTCATCAGTTTCACCGCCAGCAGGTCCTTACCGCGCAACTGGCGCCCCTGGCTGCGCAGACCGCCGAGCAACAGCGCCAGCAGGGTGAGCTGCAGACGCGTACAGCAGCACTGCAACAGGCGCTGGTCGCAGCCCGCCAGTCACTCGCCGACAACCAGGCCCGGCACAGCGAAAATACCCCTCGCCTACGCCAGGCGTTTGCCGCGCAGGACAGCCTGGCACGGCTGGACAATGAGCTGACAGCGCAACGCACGGCCAGCCAGCAGGCCGACCAGCACGTCGCCGAAGGGCAGCAGCAACTGCAGCAGCTGGAAGAAAACCAACAGCGCAGCGTGCAACAACTGGCGCAGATCGATGAGGCACTGGCCGGTAGCCAACACCTCGCCGGGTTGGCCAACGCCTGGCAGGCCTACCTGCCGCAACTCAAGCAAGTGATGCTGATCGGCGGGCGGCTGAGCAAGGGCCGCGAAGAGCTGCCGGGCCTGCAGGCCCAGGCCAGCCAGGCCAATGCGCAGCTGCAGGCCCAGCGCGAGCATTACGAGCTGCTGTTCCGTGAAGCCAAGGCCGAGCCGCAGGCGCTGGCCGAACAGATCGACCTGCTCGGCGGCATGCTTCAGGACAATCGCAAACAGCAGCGCGCCGTCGAAGCACTGTCGCGCCTGCATGGCCGCGAGCTGGAAGTGCGTCAGCACCTTGAAGCCATCCGTGAGCGCCAGCAGCAGGCCATGCAGCAACGCCAGCAACTGATCAGCGAAGGCACTGCAGCCAAGGCCGAGCTTGAGGCCGCCGAGCAGGCGCTCACCCTCACCCGCCAGCTACTGGAGCGCCAGCGCCTGGCGCGCCACACCAGTGTCGAAGAGCTGCGCGGCCAGTTGCGCGACGGCGAGCCCTGCCCGGTGTGTGGCAGCGCCGAACACCCATTCCACCAGCCTGAGGCGCTGCTGCAAAGCCTGGGCCGGCATGACCAGGCCGAAGAGGACACCGCGCAGAAGCAGGTCGAAACCCTCAACGGCAAGCTGGTGGAGCTGCGCACCCAGCTTGGCGTGGTCAACGCCCAGCTCAAGGACTACCAGCAGCAACAGGTGCAACTGGGCGAGCAACTGCAGCCATTGGTTGCGCAGGTGCAGGCACACAGCCTGTGGCCCGCCCTCGCCCCCCAGGACGACAAGGCCCGCACAGCCTGGCTGGCCAACCAGCTGCAGCGCCTGGACGATGAAATCGGCAAGGACGAGAAACGCCAGAGCGCCCTGCTCGCCTTGCAAAAGGATGCTGCCCGCCTCAACCAGCAACTGCAGGCAGCGCAAGAAGCGCAGCAGCAGGCCCAGCGCCACCTGGACCACCAGCACCAGGCGCTGGCCAACGACGAACAGCAGTTGCAGCAAGGCCTGAATGACCTGGCCAGTGTGCTGCCGGATGATGTCCTGAAGGCTTTGAGCGACGACCCGGCCAATGCTTTTCTCGGCCTCGATCAGCAGATCGCCCAGCGGTTGCAACAGCTGGAGCAGCGCAAGGACGAGCAGGAAGAACAGCAAGCCCGCCAGGTACAGCTGGACAAGCTGCGCGACCAGCAGCAGACACGCCTGCAGGCGCAGCAGCAGTGGCAGCAGACACTGGCCAGCCTGGACGAGCAGCGTCAGCAGGCGCAGGCAAAACTCGCCGAACTGCTAGGCGAACATGCCAGTGCAGAAGCCTGGCAACACCACCTGGAGGCACAACTGGAGCAAGCCCGTGCGGCCGACGCCGACACCACGCAGCGCCTGCAGGACTTGCGCACCCAGGGCGTGAAACTGGCCGCCGAGCTTGACGCCAATGTCCAACGGCAGCAGGCACTGGAGCAGGAGTGTCAGCAGTTGCAGGGCGCGATCGCTCAGTGGCGCGGCGAGCACCCCGAGCTGGATGACAGCGGCCTCGACCGCCTGCTGGCCATCGACGATGCGCAACTTGGCGCCCTGCGCCAGCAGCTGCAGCACGCAGAGAAAGCCATCGAGCAAGGCCGCGTGCTGCTGCAGGAGCGTGAACAGCGTCTTCAGCAGCATAACGCCCAGGCACAAGGCGAGCTGCCCGCCGACAACCTGGAGCAGACCCTGGCCGAACTCCAGCAGCACCTCAACGTTCAGGAACAACAGTGCGCCGAACTGCGCGCGCAACAGGCCGATGACCAACGCCGCCAGCAGGCGCACCAGGCCCTGGCCGCCGAAATCGAACAGGCCCGCGAGCAGTGGCAGCGCTGGGCGCGCCTGAGCACGCTGATCGGCTCGGCCTCCGGCGACGTGTTCCGCAAGATCGCCCAGGGCTACAACCTCGACCTGCTGCTGCACCACGCCAACGCCCAGCTGCGCCAACTGGCGCGGCGTTACCGCCTCAAGCGCGGTGGCAGCGCGTTGGGGCTGCTGGTGCTGGACACCGAAATGGGCGACGAACTGCGCTCGGTGCACTCGCTGTCGGGCGGTGAAACCTTCCTGGTGTCGCTGGCCCTGGCCCTGGGCTTGGCCTCGATGGCCTCGAGCACCCTGCGCATCGAGTCGCTGTTCATCGATGAAGGCTTCGGCAGCCTCGACCCCGAGTCGCTGCAGCTGGCCATGGATGCGCTCGACGGGCTTCAGGCGCAGGGCCGCAAGGTGGCGGTGATTTCCCACGTGCAGGAGATGCACGAGCGCATTCCGGTGCAGATCCAGGTACGGCGCCAGGGCAATGGCCTGAGTGATGTGGAGGTGTGCGGGTGATCCTTTACTCGTTCCGCCGTTGCCCTTGGGCCATGCGCGCGCGCCTGGCCCTGCGTTATGCCGGGTGCGAAGTGCAGGTGTGCGAGGTGGCGATGAAGCACAAGCCGGCCGAGTTGCTGGCCTTGTCGCCCAAGGGCACGGTACCGGTGCTGGATACCGGTAACGGTGTGCTGGAAGAAAGCCTGGACATCATGCGCTGGGCCCTGACGCGCAACGACCCACAGGACTGGCGCCTGCAGGCGGACCCCGCTGCCGCGCAACAGGCCGAGCAGTTGATTGCCCGCAACGACAGCGAGTTCAAGGCGCAGGTCAACCTGTACAAATATGCCGAGCGTTACCCTGACTATTCGCGCGAGCATTACCGCCAGCAGGCAGAAACCTGGCTGGCGGAGCTCGAACAGCTGCTTGAGGGCCGGCCGTACCTGCTGGCCGATCACCCGAGCCTGGCCGACGCCGCGCTGCTGCCCCTGATGCGCCAGTTTGCCGGGGTCGAACCGCAGTGGTTCGCCGAGGCGGCTTATCCGCGAGTGCGGAGCTGGCTGGAGGGGTGGCTGGCGTCTGAGCTGTTCAAAGCCGTCATGGCAAAATAGCTATCAACTTCGGCGCGGTAACTGTGGCCCGGAACCTGTAAGAGCGGCGGTGCGGCGATCCCACAGGTTCAGTGCTCCCATCTGGATCAGTGGCTGTTCTTGCCACTCAACGCGGCATGAAAATGAGCACTCTGGCGCAGGTACTGCTCGGTATAGCTGTGGGTCGCGGATGCCTTGCTGCCGGTGTCGGCATGGGCATGCGTCGGCAGCACGACCGAGGCGGAAATGGCGGATGCGGCGATGACCGGGAAGAGATTGAAGTTCATGTGGGCTGACCTCGACTGCGGTGGTTTGACGGTGGCCCGAGTGGGCCTTGGGTCAAACTTACGCCGCTGAGGTCAGCCACAGAAATTCATTGCGGTGGTAGGGATTATCACGGCTATCGATAGTCACTCGATAAACTTCAGGTCCGAAGGCGCGTCCTGCGGCAAGGTCTGCACGGTTTCACCCAGCTTGCCCGTGCGCGGGTCACGGCGCATGACCACGATCTGGTTGCTCTTCTGGTTGGCCACCAGCAGGAAGTTGTCGCTGGGGTCGAGGGCGAACTCCCGTGGATGGTCACCCTCCACCGAACGCCGCTGCAGGAACGTCAGCTGGCCGTCGTCCTTGCCCACGCTGAACACCACGATCTCGTTGGCCGTGCCACGGTTGCTGACATACAGGAAGCGCCCGTCCGCCGACAAGTGCAGTGCGCCCGCCGCCTTGGCTGCGGCGTCGTTCTGCTCGGTCAGCGGCAGGCGCTGGCGTTCGTGCAACGCATCGTCCTTGACATCGAACATGACTACTTCGGCGCTCATTTCCAGCGTCAGGTAGGCATGCCGCCCCTTGGCATCGAACAACAGGTGACGCGGGCCGCTGCCCGGCGGCAGCTCGACGGACGCTGGTATCGCCGCGCTGAGGGGGCGGTCGACGCTGGCGCCGTCGTAGCGGTAGATGAACACCTTGTCGGCGCCCAGATCGCTGGCATACAGGTGGCTGCCATCGGGCGACAGCACCACTGAATGCACATGCGCACCGCCCTGGCGCTCGGGGTTGACGCCACTGGGCTTGTGCCGCACTTGCTGCACCGCATCCTTGAGCTTGCCGTCCTTGCCCACCGGAAGCACCACCAGGCTGCCGCCCGGGTCGGGGGCGACGGCGTAGTTGGCGACGAACAGGTAACGCTGGTCGCGGCTCAGGCTGGCGTGGGTCGGCTCGTCGCCGCGGGTGGCCACCTGATTGAGCGGGGTGATCTCGCCTTTGCTGCTCACGCTGAAACTGCTGGCATGGCCCTGCGGCGTTTCGTTGACCACGAACAACTGCCGCTGATCGGCCGAGAGCACCAGCCACGACGGGCTGACGTTCTTGACCACCTGCTGCGGCGCAGGGTTGATACGGCCGGCCTTGCTGTCGAACGTGTAGCGGTAGATGCCTTGGCTCGCGCCATCGGTGTAGCTGCCCACCAAAAGGGTGGCAGCCTGGGTATCGAGGGTTAGCGTCATGAGGCTAGCGGTCAGCAGGCTCGTCCAGGTCCGGTTCATCGTTCTCTTCATCCGGGGCGCGAAAGGCACTCATACAGACTAGACGATGCTGGCCCTGGGCATCGTCCAGTTGCCATTCATCACCTGCTGCGGTGGCGGCGGCAACCTGGTCGGTGGTGAATGCCCAGCGGCGCAGCTGGCGGCCGTCCATGCATTCGACCGTGAGGCCGGTTTCGTCAAAGGTGAAATCGAAGGCGTGCAGGCCATCGATCAGCAGCATGTCGCAGGATGCGAGGGCAGTGGCGAGGGGGGACATGGGGGTACCAATTGGAAATGAGCCGGCATTATAGCCCTGGGGCTGCTTTGCAGCCCATCGCCGGCAAGCCAGCGCCTACAAATCCCAATGCTTGCGCCGTACCTGTAGGAGCTGGCTTGCCAGCGATGGGCCGCAAAGCGGCCCCAACCCATCAATGGGCAAAAATCGACCCACCCTCCTTGCCCACCATCTTCTCGGGTTTGATCAGGAACCGCGCCAGCGCTGGCAGCAACCACAGCGCCCCGAACATGTTCCACAACAGCATGAAAGTCAGCATCAGGCCCATGTCGGCCTGGAACTTGATTGCCGAGAAAATCCAGGTGCACACACCGATCGCCAGGCACAGGCCGGTGAACAGCACTGCTTTACCGGTCGAACGCAGGGTCTGGTAGTAGGCCTCCTGCAACGGCAGGCCGGCGCGCAGGAAGCTTTCCAGCCGGCTGTAGATGTAGATGCCGTAATCCACGCCGATGCCCACGCCCAGCGCCACCACCGGCAAGGTGGCGACCTTGACGCCGATGCCCATGAACGCCATCAGCGCGTTGCCCAGCACCGACGTCAGCACCAGCGGCAGGACGATACACAGGGTGGCGGCAAACGAGCGGAAGGTGATCATGCACATCACCGCCACGCACAAGTACACCAGCACCAGGATGGTCAGTTCGGCCGACTTGATCACCTCGTTGGTGGCCGCCTCGATCCCGGCGTTACCCGCCGCCAGCAAAAACTGCAGGCCCTCCTTGTTGTGGCTGTCGGCAAACGCCTTGGCGGCGCTGGTGACGCGCTCCAGGGTTTCGGCCTTGTGGTCGTTGAGGAACACCAGCACCGGCGCCAGCGAGCAGTCGGCGTTGTACAGCCCGTCGGCACGGGCGATGGAGTTGTTGAGGATGTCCGGGTTGCGCGACAGGGTTTCCCATTTCAGGCTCCCCTCGTTCATGCCCTTGATCACCTGCTTGGACACGGTCACCAGAGAGATCGCCGACTGCACGCCCGGGGTGTTCTGCATGGTCCACATCAGCTCGTCGATCGGCGCCATGGTCGAGTGGATCGAGCAGCTCTCTGCCGGCGTCTTGACCATGATCACCAGCACGTCCGAGCTGGTGGAATAGTTGCTGATGATGAAGTTGTTGTCCTGGTTGTAGCGCGAGTCCGGGCGCAGCTCCGGCGCGCCCTGGTCAAGGTCGCCGATCTTCAGGTTCTGGCTGTACCACAGGCCACCGGCGAAGGCGATCAGCGCCAGGGCAATGGAAACGGGCGCCACCTTGGCGCTGGCGAAGTTGGACAGCAGGCGCCAGAACGGGTGCTCGCGGGTTGCGTCCTTCTTGCTGCGCTCGATGGCCTTTTTGCTGATCCCAACGTAGGAAATCGCCACCGGTAGCAGAATCAGGTTGGTGAAGACGATCACCGCCACGCCGATCGAGGCCCCGATGGCCAGTTCGCGAATCACACCGATGTCGATGATCAGCAGGGTGATGAACCCCACCGCATCGGCCAGGATGGCGATCATCCCTGGCAGGAACAGCTGACGGAAGGTACGCCGGGCAGCGGTCAGGGCGTTGTCGGCGTCGCTCGACTGCAGGGCGATACCGTTGATCTTCTGCACCCCGTGGGAAATACCGATGGCGAAGATCAGGAACGGCACCAGCATTGAGTACGGGTCCAGCCCGAAGCCTACCGCGTGCATCAGGCCCAGCTGCCAGACCACCGCCACCAGGGTGGTGATGAGCACGGCGATGGTGCTGCGGATGCACCAGGTGAACCAGTACAAGAGGATCCAGGTGATGACCAGCGCCACGCCGAAGAACATCGCCACCATTACCAGGCCGTCGATCAGGTCACCGACCTTCTTGGCGAAGCCGACGATGTGCACCTTCACATTGGGGTTCTGTGCCTGGAACTTGTCGCGGATCTTTTCTTCCAGCAGGTGCGAGAACTGCTGGTAGTCGAGTTTGACCTGTTTGCCGGGGTCGTTCGGGTCGGGGTAGCTTTCCAGCAGTGGAACATCGACGATGCTGGACTTGAAGTTGTTGCCCACCAGGCGCCCGACCTGGCCGGACTTGAGCACGTTGTCGCGCAGGGTGTCGAGGCTGTCCTGCGAGCCGTTGTAGGTGTTGGGGATCACCTCGCCGCCAGAGAAGCCCTCCTCGGTAACCTCGCTCCAGCGCACGCTGGGGCTCCACAGCGACTTGAGGCCAGCGCGGTCGACACCGGGGATGTAGAACACCTCGTCATGCACCTGCCGCAAGGTCTCCATGTAGTCCTTGTCGAAGATGTCGCCGTTGACCGCCTCGACCGAAATGCGCACGGTGTTGCCGAGGTTGGCCAGGTCGTTGCGGTGCTCCATCATCTGCTCGATGAACGGATGCTCCAGCGGGATCATCTTCTCGAAACTGGTCGAGGGGCGGATCTGCGTGGCCTGCCAGAACAGGAAGATGCTCACCAGCACGCAGATGGCGATGACCACCGGGCGATTGTTGAAGATCAGGCGTTCCAGCAGCGTGGCCTTGTCCTGGTGATGCGGGTGCATGGTAATGCTCTCTCGGCTGGTCATGGGCGCGCCCCTTCGGCAGTCTGGTCAGCACCCTCGGCGGTGGCCAGGTGCACACCACCCTGCCCCACCAGCAGCAGGCCACCATTGGCCAGGCCACTGACACCGGCCAGGGCAATGCGGTCGGCACGGTTGTAGACGCTGAAGGTCTGCCCGTCATCGACGCTGCGCAGCACACTGCCGCCATTGCCGACCAATGCCAGGCTGCCATCATCGAGAAGCGTAGCGCTTGCCAGGCCGAATTCGAGGTTGCCGCGCGCCGCCTTGAGCTCGATCGGTTGCCAGCTGTCACCGAAGTCGGTGGAACGGAACAGGTTGCCGCGCAGGCCATAGGCCAACAACGTGTGTGGCTTGGCGGTGCCGATCACGCCGAACAGCGAGCCCTCGTAGGGGCCTTCGACCTTGGCCCAGCTTTGGCCGTTGTCGCTGGAGCGGAACATGCTGCCCTGCTCGCCGACAATGAACAGGCCCGCCTCCTTGATCACGGCAATGCCGTTGAGGTGCAACTGGTCGGCGTTGTCCAGGCGTTCGGCGATGTCCTGCCAGTGCTGACCGCCATCACGGGTTTCCAGCAGAGCGCCATAGGCACCCACGGCAAAACCGTGCTGGGCATCGAGGAAGGTGACGTCGAGCAGCGGAGCTTCGCGGGAAAGGTCTTCGAACTGCTTGCTCCAGGTCGCGCCGCCATCGTTGCTGGCGAGGATCTGTGCATCGTGGCCGACCGCCCAGCCGCGTTTTTCGTCGAGGAAGAACACCGCCGTGAGCAGTTGCCGGGTGGGCACCCGGGCCTGGGTCCAGGTGTTGCCCTGG
This sequence comes from Pseudomonas sp. P39-UII1, assembly GCF_039672635.1. Lineage (NCBI taxonomy): Bacteria > Pseudomonadati > Pseudomonadota > Gammaproteobacteria > Pseudomonadales > Pseudomonadaceae > Pseudomonas > Pseudomonas sp. P39-UII1. The sequence continues at coordinate 97,443 of NZ_JBDFPP010000007.1, read as the reverse complement.
TCATCGGAGAACAGAATGTGGCCGCGATCGCCTACTACCACCAGGCGTTTGCCGGCATGGGTGGCATCGATCAGCAGGCTTTGGCTGGCCTTGGCCGATTCGGTCGAGTATTCGTCGGCTGCAGCGGCTTGCGCGCTGTCTGCCCACATGCCCAATGCCAGCGCCAGCACCGCGCCGGCCGCCAACGGCCAGGCACCACGCCTGGCCTGCGTCATCACCCGCTCCCTCATGACCATCCCCTGTTGTGTTCTTCTTGGTGGGTCTGTGCGTTGAAAAGCCTGTGTTAGAGGCTTGGTGGGATCGTATCGGGGAAGGCTGAAACATTACAACGAATGGGACGTTATGTTTTGTTAACGCCAAAAAGCTGGGGCCGCTTTGCGGCCCATCGCCGGCAAGCCAGCTCCTACAGGTACAGCGCCGCCCTTGAACTGTGCGCTTTACCTGTGGGGGCTGGCCTGTCGGCGATGGGCCGCAAAGCGGCCCCGGGATTTGCCAGGCTTACACCAGGCTCTTGCTCACCACCTCATACACATCACTGGACAGCGCCCCGGAAGCGAGAATCCGCTCCAGCTCACCCTTCATCAGCGCCTGGCGCGCGTCGTCATACTTGCGCCAGCGGGTCAGCGGCGCCAACTGGCGCGAGGCAATCTGCGGGTTCAGCGCATTCAGCTCGATCACCAGGTCCGCCAGGAAGCGATAGCCGGAGCCATCGGCCGCATGGAAGTTGACCAGGTTCTGCCCGGCGAAGGCACCGATCAGCGCCCGCACCTTGTTCGGGTTCTTCAGGGTGAAGGCCGGGTGCTGCATCAGTGCCTTGACCCGCGCCAGCCCGCCCGGCAAGGCGCTGGCCGCCTGCACGCTGAACCACTGGTCCATGACCAGCGGGTTATCCTTGAAGTGCTCGGCGAAGGTTTCCAGGGCCTTGGCGCGTTCGGCCTCGAACGGCGAATTGACCAGCACCGCCAGGGCGGTCAGGCGTTCGGTCATGTTGTCGCACTGGTCGAACTGCTCCAGGGTCGCTTCCAGGACCTGCGGCTTGCCGCTCTGCATCAGGTACGACAGGGCAATGTTCTGCAGGCTGCGACGGGCGAAGTGCTCTGCCGCGGCGACGTAGGGGGTGTTGCGCGACACCTCGCGGTGCGCCTGGTAGCGCGCCCACAGGCCCTCGAACAGCTGCGCGGCGATCTGCTGGCGGGCGAACTCGCGGGCGGCGTGGATGGCGTCGACATCGGCCACCTGGCTGATCTCGGTGAGGTAAGCCTCGCCCGGCAGCGACAGCATCTCGGCAACCATGGCGGCGTCCAGTGACTCGTTGGCCAGAACGGTGCCCAGGGCGGTGATCAGGCGCTGATCGAGTTGCAGCGCTTCGCCACGCTGGTGCTGGCCGATCAGTTCCTGCAGCACTTGCACCGACAGCTGCTGGCCGGCTTCCCAGCGGTTGAAGCCGTCGCTGTCGTGCTGCATGAGGAACATCAGCTGGTCGCGGTCGTACGGGAAGCTGAGCTTCACCGGCGCGCTGAAGCCGCGCAGCAGCGAGGGCAGCGGCTTGGCCTGGACACCTTCGAAGGTGAAGGTCTGCTCGGCTTCGGTCACCGACAGTACGCGGCTGCTGCCGCCAGCAGCGGCCTCACCGGCCAGGCGCAGCGGCAGGTCGTTGCCGTTGGCATCCAGCAGGCCCAGCTCGACCGGGATCACGAACGGCAGCTTCTCGGCTTTGTCCGGGGTCTGCGGGCAGTGCTGGCGGAAGGTCAGGCTGTAAGTCTGGGCGCCGGCGTCGTAGGTTTCGCTGACGTCCAGGCGCGGCGTGCCGGCCTGGCTGTACCAGCGCTTGAACTGGGTCAGGTCTACACCGTTGGCGTCTTCCATGGCCTTGATGAAGTCGTCGGTGGTCACCGCCTGGCCATCGTGGCGCTCAAAGTACAGGTCGCTGCCCTTGCGGAAGCCCTCGGCGCCCAGCAGGGTGCGGACCATGCGCACCACCTCGGCACCCTTTTCGTACACGGTCAGGGTGTAGAAGTTGGAGATCTCGATGAAGCTGTCCGGGCGCACCGGGTGGGCCATGGGGCCGGCGTCTTCGGCGAACTGGTGGGTACGCAGGTAGGCGACGTCCTCGATGCGCTTGACCGTGCGCGAGTTCATGTCGGCGCTGAACTCGGCGTCGCGGAACACCGTGAAGCCTTCCTTGAGCGACAGCTGGAACCAGTCGCGGCAGGTCACGCGGTTGCCCGACCAGTTGTGGAAGTACTCGTGGGCAACCACGCCTTCGACACGCTGGTGAGCGGCGTCGGTAGCGGTTTCGGCGCGGGCCAGCACGCAGCTGGAGTTGAAGATGTTGAGGCCTTTGTTTTCCATGGCGCCCATGTTGAAGTCGTTGACCGCGACGATCATGAAGATGTCGAGGTCGTACTCACGGCCGTAGACTTCTTCGTCCCAGCGCATGGACTTTTTCAGGCTGACCATGGCGTGGTCGCACTTGTCGAGGTTCTCGGGCTCGACATAGATGCGCAGCATCACATCGCGGCCGGACTGGCGCGTGAAGTTGTCTTCCACGCACCACAAGTCACCCGCCACCAGCGCGAACAGGTAAGCCGGCTTCTTGAACGGGTCTTCCCAGGTTGCCCAGTGGCGGCCATCTTCGGCCGGCCCGCTGCCGGTCGGGTTGCCGTTGGACAGCAGCACCGGGTAGCGATGCTGCTCGGCGATCACCGTGGTGGTGAAGGTGCTCATCACGTCCGGGCGGTCGAGGTAATAGGTGATCTTGCGAAAGCCCTCGGCTTCGCACTGGGTGCAGAACATCTTGCCGGACTTGTACAGGCCTTCCAGCGCGGTGTTGCTCTCGGGGTGGATCCTGACGCTGGTGTCGAGGGTGAAGCGCTCGGCCTTGGGGTGCAGGGTCAGGCTGTCGGCTTCGAGCTGATAGTCGCTCGCCTGCAGGTCTTCGTCGTCCAGCGAGGCGCGCAGCAGCTCGAGCTGCTGGCCGTCGAGCACCAGTGGCGGCAGGCCGGCACCGCGTGCCGGGTTGCGGCGCATGACCAGTTGCGCATGAACCAGCGTGTGGTCCTCGAACAGCTCGAAGGTCAGGTGCGTTTCGTCGATCAGGTACTCGGGCGCCTGGTAGTCCTTGAGGTAGATCACTTGCGGTTGTTCGGTACGCATGTGCAGGTCCTTTTTACTGGAGCACGGCCAACTGGTAGGCCGTGTACTTGCGAATATTGATCACGCCGGTGTCGAAGATCAGGTACTGGCCCTTGATGCCCAGCAGCGTGCCTTCAACCACCGGGTTCTTGTCGAGGTTGAAGCTGACGATCTTGGTCGGGTAGGCCTGGACCGGGTACTTCATCTGCACCACTTCAGCGTCGGGCAGCGGCTGGATCGCCTGCAGGCCGAAACGCGCCTGCAGTTCACGCAGGCCGTCGGCGCAGGCGTCGAAAATCTGTTCGCGAATGGCAACCAGGTCGAGCACCTCGGCGTCGCCCTTGAGCAGCGCACGCCAGTTGGTGCGGTCTGGCACCTGGCTGCGCAGCAGGTCTTCGACCAGGCCGGACTGCTGCCGGGTGGCCACGCGCATGATCGGCAGCGCCTGGCTGGCGCCCTGGTCGAGCCAGCGGGTGGGCAGCTGGGTGGCGCGGGTGATGCCGACCTTGACGCCCGACGAGTTGGCCAGGTACACCACATGGTCGGTCATGCAGAACTGCTCCCCCCACGACGGCTCGCGGCAGGTGCCGGCCTCGTAGTGGCAGCGTTCGGGGGCCATGATGCACACGTCGCACTGGGCCAGCTTGGTCATGCATGGGTAGCAGTAGCCCTGGCTGAAGCTGGTCTTGGTGCGCTTGCCGCAATGGCTGCAGTGGATGGCACCGAGGTACTCAAGGCGCAGGCGCTGGCCGATCAACGGGTTGACCGGCACCTGCGTGTCATCCAGGCGGAAGCTGTACTGCACCAGCGGTGCTTCCAGGCTTACCGCCATCTTGCTCAAAGAGCCACGAGCGAGTTCGATCAATGTACCGAGTCCGACTTGAACAGGATGTTGGCGATCGGCGCAGACTTCGACGCGCATTCCTGCGGGCCCATGTAACCGGTGCGCTGGTCTTCGGGCAGGTTCTGCATCTCCCAGGCGATCACCGCCTGCAACGACAGCTCCTTCTGCTCGGGGGTGAGCTTGCGGCCATCGGACCATTTGCCGATTTCCACGGCCGTTTTCAGGCTTTGGTAGATTTCCGGGGTGATGTTTTCGATCATTTGCGCGAACGTGGACATAGCGTCTCCTAAATCAAGCGGACAGTTTACGCCGGGCCACCATTCCACCCAAGAGGCCCGTCAGGCATCCGATGAGCAGCCCGCCGACATGGGCGGCATTGGCGATCTGGCCGAAACCGAGCTGGCCGACCACGCCGGTCAGGCAGATGACCAGCCAGATGAGCATCATCACCAGCACACCCTTGGGCAGGTTGAAGTGCGGGTTGGGCGCCAGCCACTGGTACAGCCACACATGGCCGAGCAGGCCGTACAGCACACCGGACAAGCCGCCGAACAGGCTCGGGCCGCTGGTGTAGTGCTGGGCGAGGTTGGACACCAGGCTGAACAGCAGGGTCAGGCCGGCCAGCAGCCACGGGCCCTGGCGCAGTTCGATGCGCTTGCCCAGCTCCCAGTACCACATGCCGTTCATGGCCAGGTGCAGCACGCCGAAGTGCAGCAGCATGGGCGACACCAGGCGCCACCACTGGCCTTCGGCAAGGCCCTGGGCCAGCGGGGTGAAGTGCAGGTATTCGCCCTGCACGCGGTAGTCGAGGAAGGTGAACCAGCTGATGGTGGTGAGGTTGTCGCCCAGGCGGGTGAGGCCGGCGACGATCAAACAGAGGAACAGGATGGCGGCGGTAACCTTGCAGGCGCGGGCCTGCTCACCCAGCGTCGGCCCTTTCGCGGGCAAGCCCTCTGCCACAGGGTCGCTGACCGCTTCGATGTCGGCGTTGCCGTCGGGGTAGCGCTGGTAGAGTTGGAGGACATCCGCGGCCATGGTTTCCGGGGCCCACAGTACCTGGACTTCGCCCTCCTCGCTGACCCGGTGCGGCACCTGCAGGCGCTGCAGCAGGTGCACGAAGCCACTGAGGTCGACCGCAAGCGGCAAGCGCATCACTTCGACGATATTCATTGATTGCCCTGCGGTCGGTCGACGTCGACCCACACGAACTTGTGCGGGTCTATCCGGGTTTCATCATCCAGCCGATAGGCCACCAGCTTGCCGTACAGCACCGCGCTGTAGTCCAGGCAGGCCAGGTTGCCGCGGATTGGCGCCGGGCGGCCGCTGCGCCAGTAATGGCCAACGAACAGCAGTGGCTCATCCTCGGCGTAGCGTAGCAAGGCGTTCTTTTCGGTGTGGCTGAGCGGCGTGCGGGCCACCTCGTCAGGCAGCGCGTCGGGCTGGAACACGATGTCGCCGTAGGTTTTCGGGTCTTCTTCCCAAAACTTGGTGCGGAAGAAGGCGCGGGTCAGGCCATCGCCACCGGTCAGCGTCAGGCCGTCCGGCAGGCGCATGTCGGTGCCGCGCAACAGGCGGTTGCAGACCGTGGAGGCAAAGCTGCCGGGCACGGCCGATGCCTGGATGAAATGTTCATCGATGCGGCCGTCCGGGTATTGCTGGCGCAGCGGGTCGATCAGCCGCGGGTCCCAGCAAGCGTGCACCAGGCGGAACCGCCCGGCGTCTACAAACAGTGGCATGTCGTAGAACCACTGCAGGAAATCGTGCCAGTCGCCAGGGTGGTGGGCGAACTGGGTCAGGGTTTCGTCGATCAGGCGGGCATGGCGCGGCGTGTGCTCGCGCACGTAGGCCTTGCCACTGCCGGGCAGCGCCGGGGTTACCCAACCGAGCGCGTTGTACTCGTGGTTGCCCATGATGCAGAACGCCTGGCCGGCCTCGACCATGTCGTGGACGATGTGCAGCGCCTCACGGATGCGCGGGCCGCGGTCGACGATGTCGCCGAGGAACAGGGCTTGGCGCCGAGGGTGGCGCCAGACGCCGCCGATACGCGTGTAACCGAGGGCGTCGAGCAGGCGTTCCAGGGTCAGTGCACAGCCGTGCACGTCACCGATGATGTCGAAACTTCGCGCCGGATCGAGCATCAGTCGTCCCTGCCTCCCAGGCGGCTGCCCCAGCCGAGCTTGGTGCGGCAGACCTCGTAGTAATTGTGGTCCAGCGGGTGGATCAGGCGCAGTTTTTGCGGTTTTTTGCTCACGGTAATGGTGTCGCCGGGCGCGCAGGTGAAGTGGTTCTGGCCGTCACAGGACACTTGCGGGTAGATCTGCAGGTCCTTGGACACCACGATCTTCAGCTCACTGTTGCCGTCCACCACGATCGGCCGGCCCGACAAGGTATGCGGGTACATCGGCACGATGACGATGGCGTCGAGCTTGGGGTGCATGATCGGGCCACCGGCCGACAGCGCGTAGGCGGTCGAACCGGTCGGGGTGGCGACGATCAGGCCGTCGGCCTTCTGGCTGCAGACGAACTGACCATCGATGTAGATCTCGAACTCGATCATCCGCGTCGACTTGCCCGGGTGCAGCACCACATCGTTGAGCGCATCACCCTGGCCGATGGCCTCGTGATGGCGACGCACCTCAGCCTGCAGCAGGAAGCGGTTTTCCACCAGGTAGTGGCCGTCGAGCACTTCGGCGACCTTCTCTTCCAGCTCGTCGGGGCGGATATCGGTGAGGAAGCCCAGGTTGCCGCGGTTGATCCCCAGCACCGGGATGTTGTGCCGGGCCAGGGCGCGGGCGGCGCCGAGCAGGCTGCCGTCACCGCCGACGACGATGACCAGGTCGCAGACTTCGCCCAGCAGCTTGCGGGTGGAGGTCTGCAAGCCGTGGCCAGGCAGGACTTCGGCGATGGTGTCCTCGAGGATCACGTGCAGGTGGCGCTCGAGGAGGAATTTTTTCAGTCGGCGAATGGTGTCGAGCACCTGCGAGCTGCCAAGGCGGCCGATGATACCGATATTGCGAAATTGCTCCATGGGGCTCCTGCGAGGCTCTGCGGCGGGTGACTATGCGCCGATTATGGCGAAACGACCGGGCAGCGGCAAACCGGCTATGCTCGCAGCATGATGCCTTTTGCCGAACTCCACGACCTGCCCCGCCAGTTGCGCCGCCCTGCCGTGCGCGACCTGGCCTGGACCCTGCTGTCGCCACCGCTGCTCAGCACACCGCCCTGCCCCCAGCGCCATCCGCTGGCGGGGAGCGCCTGGGCGGCGGATCCGCAACGGTTGAAGGCTTGGTTGCTGCACCTTGATAACGATGACCGACCGCTGCGTGAGCGGCTGGCAACCCTCACCAGCCGACGCCTGGGGCTGTACTACGAAGGTCTGTGGCAGTTCGCCCTGGGCCAGGCGCCCGGTGTCGAGCTGCTGTCGGCCAACCTGGCAATCCGCACGGGCGGGCGAACGCTGGGCGAGTTGGACATCCTGCTGCGCGATGCCGACGGCACCCATCACCTGGAGCTTGCCATCAAGCTGTACCTGGGGCCAGTCAACGGTCAAGGCCATGACCCCGGCCAATGGCTCGGGCCGGGTTGCCATGACCGGCTGGGCACCAAGCTTGCGCACTTGGCTGGGCATCAGTTGCCCATGTCGAGTGATGCGCAGAGCCGCGAGGCGCTGGCCGGGCTTGGCATTCATGAGCTTCAGGCACACGTGTGGTTGGGGGGTTACCTGTTCTACCCGTCGCCGGGGCACGCCGACCCGCCCATAGGGGCAAATCCGCTGCACCTGCGCGGGCGCTGGGTCCGGCGGCGGGATTGGCCGATGGCCGCCGGCGAACGCTGGCAGCCGCTGCCCCGTCACGCCTGGCTGGCACCGGCACGGGTTGAAGCGGATGTGTGCTGGGCGCCACCGCAGTTCGCCACGTGGTTGCAAGCGCTGGAGCCACAAGCACCGGCGCAGATGCTGGTCAGGCTGGAAGCCGAAGATGACGGCGCCTGGCACGAAGCGGAGCGAGTGTTTCTGGTCGCCGATCAGTGGCCGATACCGACCTAGCGCAATGCATCTGCTCAACAAGCCGTTAGAGTTAGCCGTGAGCGCCGCCAAGAGCGCTACCATCGACCTGATGACGAGGACCCACCATGGTTTCAACCACCCCCGCGCCCCATTACGCGCGCCTTTCCATCGCCCTGCACTGGCTGATGCTGGTGTTGCTGGCGGCCGTGTACGCCTGCATCGAATTTCGTGGCCTGTTCCCCAAGGACAGCGCCGAACGCAACCTGATGAAAGACCTGCACTTCATGCTCGGCCTGACGGTATTCGTGCTGGTCTGGCTGCGCCTGGCGGTGCGCCTGAGCCGCCCCACCCCACCCATCCTGCCCAAGCCACCGGCCTGGCAGACCGGCCTCGCGCACCTGATGCACCTGGCGCTGTACCTGCTGATGATCGGGTTGCCGCTGGCCGGCTGGCTGATCCTCAGTGCCGCCGACAAGCCGGTGCCCTTCTATGGCCTGGAACTGCCGCACCTGATCGGCGCGGACCCGGACCTCGCGAAGTTCATCAAGGGCTGGCATGAGCGGGTGGCCACCTGGGGTTACTGGCTGATCGGCCTGCATGCGCTGGCAGGGCTCTACCACCACTACGTGCAACGTGACAACACGCTGCTGCGCATGCTGCCCTACAAATAACCGCGGCGGCCCTGCAGCCCGCCGGTGTGAAGGAAGATCAGCCGGGTGCCAGCAGCGAACAGCCCGGCCTGGGCCTGCTCACGCAGGGCCAGCAGGGCCTTGCCGGTGTAAAGCGCCTCCAGGGGAATGCCTGTGTGGTGCTCGGTTTCATCGATGAACGCCAGCACCTCATCATCGACCCTGGCAAAACCGCTGCGGCAGGCTTCATGGAGTTGGTAACCGCGCGTACCGGCCAGTTCCGCCACCGCTTGCGGCACACCATGACCCAATGGCACGGCCAGGGCGCCATGCACCGCGTGCCGCCCCGCTTCGGCCAGCACCAGGCCAGCCAAGGTCGTACCGGTACCGGCGGCCAGCCACCAGGCGTGAAAATCCGGCCAACCCAGCGCGGCGAGTTGCAACCTGGCCTGCTCGACGATCAGCGCGCAGCCCAGTGCCCCCTTCAGCCCACCCCCGCCTTCGGGGATGCAGTGCCAGCCGGGGTACCGCGCCTGCCAAGGCGCCCAGAAACCAGGCTGGTGACGGGCACGGTAGCCGCCATGGCCGAGCCAGTGCAGCTCCATGCCCAGCGCATGCAAATCACGCACGGTGGGGGTGTCCTGGGCATGGCCACGCAACAGGCCTGCGGTAGCGAAACCGAAGCGCTTGCCGGCGGCGGCCAGGGCATGCAGGTGGTTGGAGTGGTTGCCCCCCAGGCTGATCAGCCCCGGCGCGCGTGCTTCATGGGCCTGCAGCAGGTGGTGGCGCAGCTTGAACCACTTGTTGCCACTGATGAGTGGGTCGATCAGGTCCAGGCGCAGGATGGCAACTTCAATGTTGGCGCTTTCCAGCCATGGCAGGCGCAATGGCTGAAGTGGGGCATGGGGAAGGTCGAGGAAACAGCTGGACATGGATCGGTGCCTGATGCGAGGGCATCAGTCTATCAGTGAAAACCCGGGGCCGCAGAGCGGCCCGGGTCTTCTATTTCAAAGCTCGGCAGCCAACCGCGAGCCCTGGTTGATCGCCCGCTTGGCATCCAGCTCCGCCGCCACATCGGCACCGCCGATCAGGTGCACCGACTGCCCCGCCGCCACCAGGCCGTCGTGCAGCTCACGCAGCGGCTCCTGCCCGGCGCAGATCACCACATTGTCCACCGCCAGCACGTGCGGCTCGCCGTCGCCTACGCGGATGTGCAAGCCTGCATCATCGATCCCCAGATATTCGACGCTGTTGAGCATCTGCACCTGCTTGTTCTTCAACCCGGTGCGGTGGATCCAGCCGGTGGTCTTGCCCAGGCCGTCCCCGACCTTGGACGCCTTGCGCTGCAGCAGGTACACCTGCCGGGCCGGCGCATGCGGTGCGGCCTTGATGCCCGCCACACCGCCACGCGCTTCAAGATCGGTATCGATGCCCCACTCCTTCCAGAACGCCTCGCGGTCCTGGCTGCTGGCCACGCCTTGATGCACCAGGTATTCGCAGACATCGAAGCCGATCCCGCCCGCGCCGATCACTGCAACCGCTTCACCGACCGCTTTGCGCTGCAGCAGCACGTCCAGGTAGCTGAGCACCTTGGCGTGTTCCACACCCGGAATCGCCGGGGTGCGCGGCGCGATGCCGGTGGCCAGGATGATCTCGTCGAAAGCACCTGCCAACAAGGCCTGTACGTCCACACGGGTGTTCAGGCGCAGGTCGACGCCGGTGCTCTTCACCTTGTTGCCGAAGTAACGCAGGGTCTCGAAGAATTCCTCCTTGCCCGGCACCCGTTTGGCCACGTTGAACTGCCCGCCGATCTCGCTCGCACTGTCGAACAGGGTTACCGCGTGGCCACGCTCGGCAGCCACTGTGGCCGCCGCCAGGCCGGCCGGGCCGGCACCGACTACCGCAATGCGCTTCACCGTGCGCACTGGCAAGTAATTGAGTTCGGTCTCGTGACAGGCGCGCGGGTTGACCAGGCAGCTGGTCAGCTTGCCGCCGAAGGTATGGTCCAGGCAGGCCTGGTTGCAGCCAATGCAGGTATTGATCTGGTCACTGCGCCCTTCAGCCGCCTTGTTGACGAAGTCCGGGTCGGCCAGGAACGGCCGGGCCATCGAGACCATGTCGGCATCGCCCTCGGCCAGCACCGCTTCGGCCACTTCCGGGGTGTTGATGCGGTTGGTGGTGATCAGCGGAATGCTCACCGCACCCCGCAGCTTGGCGGTGACCTTGCTGAACGCCGCGCGCGGCACCTTGGTGGCGATGGTCGGGATGCGCGCCTCGTGCCAGCCGATGCCGGTGTTGATGAGCGTGGCGCCCGCCCGCTCGATGGCCTTGGCCAGCTGTTCGATTTCGGCCCAGCTGCTGCCGCCCTCGACCAGGTCGAGCATCGACAGGCGGAAGATAATGATGAAGTTCGGGCCTACGGCGTCGCGCACCCGGCTGACGATGTCCACGGCCAGGCGCATGCGGTTTTCGTAGCTGCCACCCCAGCGGTCGGTACGGTGGTTAGTGTGGGCGGCGAGGAACTGGTTGATGAAGTAGCCTTCCGAACCCATGATCTCGACGCCGTCATAGCCGGCGCGCTGAGCCAGCACGGCGCAATTGACGAAATCGGCGATCTGCTTCTCGATGCCCGCTTCGTCCAGCTCCTTGGGTTTGAACGGGTTGATCGGCGCCTGGATCGCGCTGGGCGCCACTTGGCGCGGGCTGTAGGCGTAGCGCCCGGCATGGAGGATCTGCAGGCAGATCTTGCCGCCGGCAGCATGCACGGCTTCGGTGACGATGCGGTGCTTATCGGCCTCCTCCTCGGTGCTCAGCTTGGCCGCACCGGAATACACGCCGCCTTCGTCGTTAGGCGCGATACCCCCTGTGACCATCAGGCCGACGCCACCCCGGGCCCGCTCGGCAAAGTACGCCGCCATGCGCTCGAAACCGCCGGGGCGCTCCTCGAGGCCGGTGTGCATCGAACCCATCAAGGTGCGATTGCGCAGGGTGGTGAAGCCCAGGTCGAGCGGGGCCAGCAAGTGTGGATAGCGGTCGGCAGCCATGGAACGGTTCCCCATGTGGCGTGATCACGGAATGCGGGTGCCTCAACGGGCCCCGTCGTTTATCTGCCACCGACATTAAACAGCCGTTTGAACGCGCTCAATGATCGAAACTGACAACTTATTGATCCTCTCGCACAGCGGGACTACCCTAGAAGCCTTCGTTCCCCAAGGCGCTGTACCGCTACATGCGAAAACTACTGGCAGGCGCCCTGGCGCTGGTGATGATTGCCGCCCTGTGCGGCTACGGCTTCTGGACACAACAGCGCCCGGAAGGCCATTACCTGTCCGATCTACGTGTGGAACTGGCGCTCAACCATGGCGTGCCCGGCGAACGGGGCAACCTGCTGGGCGTCGAGCCACTGCTCTACCCCAATGACTACCAGAACCTGCAGCACCTGCATCGCAAGCTCTCGGCATACCTGCAACAAGCCCGTGCCCAGGGCCTGGTCGGCCCGCGCACGGTGGTGGTGTTGCCCGAACACATCGGCACCTGGCTGTGGGCGCGTGGCGAGAAGAATGAGCTGTATCAGGTCACCCACAGCCGGGAGGCCGAGCAATGGCTGGAGCTGAGCAACCCGCTGCGCTATGGCCTGGCCATGTTGCGGGCCAGCGGCGATGACCGCCGGGCCGACGCGCACCTGCGCATGAAGGCCCAGCAGATGGCCAGCGATTACCAGCAGCTGTTCGGCGGCCTGGCCAAAGAGTTCGGCGTGACGCTGGTGGCCGGCTCGATCGTGCTGCCTGCCCCGTATGTGGAAAAAGGTGTGCTGCACGCAGGCAGCGGCCCGCTGTTCAACAGCAGCATGGTATTTGCCAGCGATGGCTCACTGCTCGGCCAACCACAGCGCCAGCAGTATCCCGACAGCGAGGTGCGGCGTTACATCCACCACGGTCGGCATTTCCCGCTTCAGGTCCTGCAGACCCCAGCCGGCCGCCTTGGCGTGCTGATCGGCAGCGACAGCTGGTACCCGGAAAACCAACGCCAACTGGAACAACAACAGGTACAACTGATCGCCAACCCGGTGTTTCTCAGCGGCAAAGGCAGCTGGGAAGCTCCCTGGCGCGGCAACCGGCACCAGGACGCCGCCGCCGAGTTGGCCCTGCAGCGCGGCGAAGTCAGCGAACAAACCGCCTGGCAACGCCTGACCCAAGCTGCTGGCAACGGCGTCAGCAGCATGAGCGTATTCATGCGTGGGCAGTTCTGGGAGCAGGCCAGCGACGGCCAGGGTTTCGCCCATCAGGCGGGCGAACTGCTTGCCGGGCCGCCCAGCCCCGGCGCCCGCTTGCTGAACGTGTGGCTATAAGCGCATGCCACGCCCACGTGTGCGCCTGGGCGACCTGTCGGTAGGCTTCGTCCAGCCCTTGGCCGAGGCCTTGCTCGGCCTGGGCCACGACCCACAGCCACTGCTGCACCGCTACGGGCTTGACGCCACGCGCCTGGCCGAAGCTGGCGCGCGCTTGTCGATCCCCCGCTACATGCACCTTGGGCATGCCGCCATCGCACAATGTGGCGAGCCCGCGCTTGGCCTGCACATGGGGCGCCTCAGCCGGCTGGCCCAGGCCGGCCTGGCAGGCGTCACGGCGGCCCAGGCCCCAACGCTTGGCGAAGCCGCACGTACATTGCTGCGCTTCGAGCCGCTGTATGCCGCCAACTACCGTGGCCATTCACGCTTTGAGGAAGATGCCCACGGGGCATGGCTGCGCTTCTATTCGATCAGCCCTTATAACGCGTACAACCGTTTCGTCGTCGACTCACTGCTGGCCGGCTGGCTCGCCCAGCTTGCAGCCCTGTCCACCGCACCTTTACAGGCCGAACGCCTGGAAATCGAATTCGCAGCCCCCGACTACGCCGTCCAATACCAGCCCTTGTGCAGCAGCACAGTACAGTTTGGCGCAAACAGCAACCGACTACGCCTGAGCCGCGCCACGCTGGACCAGGCCAACCCGCAGCACTGCCCAAGCACGTGGCAGCACCTGCTGCAGCTGTGTGAAGCGGAAATGTTGCAACGTACGCGGGTACGTAGCCTGGGTGAGCGCATCACCCACCTGCTTGGCCCGCTGCTCAATGGTGGCCGGGACCCCGACCTCGAAGAAGTGGCGCTACGCCTGCAACTGCCCACCTGGACCCTGCGGCGAAAACTGGCAGAAGAAGGTACGCGGTTTCGAGACTTGCTCAATGACACACGGCGCGACCTGGCCGAGGCCTACATCCGCGACACGGAATTGGCCTTTGGCGAAATAGCCTACTTGTTGGGATTTGCTTCGGCCGAGGCCTTCCAGCGCGCATTCAAACGCTGGACGGGCCTCACACCGGGGGAGTTCCGCCGCAGCCAGCGGCAGGTGGGTTAAAGCTCGGTGGCGTCGTCGGCCGGTTCCGGCGGGTCCAGCTCGTAGGCCTGAAACTCGAGCAGCTCTTCCTGATAGTCATCCATCGCCCTGCGTCCTCTTCACTCATTTATCTTCGTTGGTCATGCCTTCAACCTAAGCAGGCTGGATGAAGAAATGATGACAAGCTCATGAGTGATAAACGTAGCAGGTGCGTTGGAAGTTATCCCCGCTTATCTGTAACAGTGTCTGTACACGCTGACGCCCCTCAGAGCGGCGCAGGTGCTGCCTCGGTTGGCTGCGCATCCTGTCGCACCTCGATCGGTGCCGATTCCGAAGGCGGCGCCACAGGCTGTGAACCCTGGCTGTCATCCACCACCGGCGCAGCTGCGGCTTCACTGGCCGGGGCTATCGCTGCGGGGGCAGGTGCCGGTGCAGCGGGTGCCGTTTGCGCTACAGGTGCGCTCACAGGCGCCGCCGATACCTGCTCCGGCAGCCCAAGGTCAGGCGCCGGTTTTTCCGCCTTGGGTGCAGGTGCCTCGACCTTGGCCTTGCTGACCTTCTTCGGCTTGGGCAGGTAGCTTTCGACCAAGGCAAAATAGCGTTCATAGAACTGCGGCGCGGTGACCGTTTCGCTGGCAACTTTGACCATCGAATCGTCGCTGGAGCCGATCGGCATCGACACCGACCCCAATATGCCGACGCCAAGGCTGGCGGACGTGTTGGACTTCTTGAGTGCGTAGCGGTCCTGCAGCGCGTTGGCGAACATGGTCGAGCGCTGCTCGTCGCCGCTGTCGGGTGCGCAGGTCACGCTGAAGCTGATCTGCAGGTGGTTATCGCTGTTCTGCTGGAAGCTTTTGTTACCCGCGACCTGGCTAGAGCCGCTGCTGGTAATGATGTAACCCTGGCTCAGCAGCGCGCGCCGGGCGGCCTCACACGAACCTGCCTCGCTGACCGGGAAGCTGCGCGAATAAGTGCCCGAATCGTCGAAATTCTCATGCTCATAGATGGCGGCTTTTTTCGAGGAGCAACCGGACACGCCCGCCAGCACCAGGGCCAGCCCGAGCGCACCAAAGACGGATGATCTGGTCATTGCGAATTCCGGGTAAGTCGAGAGGCGTCTATTGTGCATCACAGCGCCCTTGCACTGGAACCGTTCATCAGTGAAGAGTCTGTCAGCATCGTGTAAATCCTGGATGCGCAGGCGCAGAAACGAAAAAAGCGACCCAAAGGTCGCTTTCTCGTTTTGCTTCGAGGCGTTCATGGGGCCTCGAGGCGAAGATGGCGCAGCGGACGGGACTCGAACCCGCGACCCCCGGCGTGACAGGCCGGTATTCTAACCGACTGAACTACCGCTGCGTATCGCTCGGGCTTGCGCCCGGTTGAACTGGGACCTTCCCTTCCGGCATGGGAGCCTCAGGGCAGGCACAAAAAAAGCGACACGATGATCGCTGTTTTTGTTGCTTCGAGGCGTTCAAGGGGCCTCGAAACGAAGATGGCGCAGCGGACGGGACTCGAACCCGCGACCCCCGGCGTGACAGGCCGGTATTCTAACCGACTGAACTACCGCTGCGTATCGTTCAGGCTTGCGCCCGATTGAAACTGGGATCGCCTCAGGCATGTTTGCCTTTGGCTGCAGATTGGTGCAAAGCACCCCTCTGTTACTGAAAAATGGCGCAGCGGACGGGACTCGAACCCGCGACCCCCGGCGTGACAGGCCGGTATTCTAACCGACTGAACTACCGCTGCGCAGTGTGGCTTATCAGGCCTTGTTCCTCTCTGGCTGTCAGCTTCTTGCGAAGCTTGCTGCACCAGGAACGCTCAGGAAGTGGTGGGTGATGACGGGATCGAACCGCCGACCCTCTGCTTGTAAGGCAGATGCTCTCCCGGCTGAGCTAATCACCCCCGCGATGTTGCTTGTTGCGTTTGCTTCGCTGAGGCCGCGAAATTTACGCAGGTACCGATGCTAAGTCAATAGCCCCATTGAATTTTTTTCAAAAAAAGCAAAAACAGAAAAGGGACCTTTCGGCCCCTTTCCCTTCCAGCATCATGCTCAGGTGTAGATCATCTTGCGGGTCATGCCGCCATCGACCACAAACTCCTGGCCGGTGACGAACGCTGCCTGGCGCGACAGCAACCATGACACCATGGCCGCAACGTCTTCCACGGTCCCTACCCTGCCCGTCGGATGCTGGGCATGGTCGGCCTCGGTCAACGGTTCGGCACGGCGCTGGGAAGGGTCACGCGCATCGATCCAGCCTGGGCTTACCGCATTGACGCGGATCTCCGGGCCCAGGCTCATGGCCAGGGCATGGGTCAACGCCACCAGGCCACCCTTGCTGGCCGCGTAGGCCTCGGTGTCCGGCTCGGACTGGCGGGCACGGGTCGAGGTCAGGTTGACGATCGCGCCATTGTGCGCCCGCAGGTACGGTGCACAGTGCTTGGCCAATAACATCGGGCCGTTGAGATTGACTGCCAGCACCCGGTTCCATTGCGCCAGGCTCAGGCTCTCGAGGGTCTGGTTGTGCGGGTTGGCGATGGCCGCATTGCACACCAACGCGTCCAACCGCCCGAACTGCCCAAGCACTTCGGAAACCCCGGCGCTGACCTGGGCTTCGTCAGCGACGTCCATGGTGATGAACCAGGCGTTGTCGCCCAGTGCCTTGGCGACCTTGGCGCCGCGCGGGCGGTCGAGGTCGCTGAGCACCACCTGCCAGCCTTCGCAGATCAACCAGGCAGCGATACCCAGGCCGATGCCGCGCGCGGCACCGGTTACCAGGGCTACCCGGCCGTTATGGCCCGGCCCGCCACCTTTCCAGTCGATCACAATGCAGCCAGCCCACGCGCAAGGTCAGCCTGCAGGTCGGCCACGTCTTCCAGGCCAACGGCAACGCGGACCAGGCTGTCGCGAATACCCGCAGCTTCACGCTCCTGCGGCGACAGACGGCCGTGGGAGGTGGTCGCCGGGTGGGCGATGGTGGTCTTGCTGTCACCCAGGTTGGTGGTGATCGAGATCACGCGCGTGGCATCGATAAAGCGCCAGGCGCCCTCTTTGCCACCCTTGACCTCGAAGCTGACCACCGCCCCGAAACCACTCATCTGGCGCTTGGCCAGCTCGTGCTGCGGGTGGCTTGGCAAGCCGGCGTAATGCACCTTCTCGATGCCGTCCTGCTGTTCCAGCCACGCAGCCAGCTGCTGCGCGCTTTCGCAATGCGCACGCATGCGCAGCTTGAGCGTCTCCAGGCCCTTGGTGAAGATCCACGCATTGAACGGGCTGAGGGTGGGGCCAGCGGTACGCAGGAAACCCACCACTTCTTTCATCTGCTCACTGCGCCCGGCCACCACGCCGCCCATGCAACGGCCCTGGCCATCGATGAACTTGGTTGCCGAATGGAACACGATGTCGGCACCCAGCTTGAGCGGCTGCTGCAGCGCCGGGGTGCTGAAGCAGTTGTCCACCACCAGCATGGCGCCACGGGCGTGGGCCACTTCGCTGAGGGCGGTGATGTCGACCAGTTCGGCCAGCGGGTTGGATGGCGACTCGACGATCAGCAGCTTGGTATTGGCCTTGATGGCCTTCTCCCAACCCGCCAGGTCGACCAGCGGCACGTAGTCCACCTCGACACCAAAGCGCTTGAAATACTTCTCGAACAGGCTGATGGTCGAACCGAACACGCTCTGCGATACCAGCACATGGTCACCGGCGCTGCACAGCGACATGACCACGGCAAGAATCGCCGCCATGCCGGTGGAGGTGGCCACAGCCTGCTCGGCACCTTCCATGGCCGCCAGGCGCTCTTCGAAGGCGCGCACGGTCGGGTTGGTGTAACGCGAGTAGACGTTGCCCGGGGTTTCGCCAGCAAAACGCGCGGCCGCATCGGCGGCCGTGCGGAAGACATAGCTGGAGGTCAGGAACAGCGCTTCGCTGTGCTCTGCTTCCGGTGTACGGTTCTGACCGGCGCGCACCGCCAGGGTGTCGAAACCGACACCCTCGAGGTCACTGTCCAGTCGCCCGGCATCCCATTGATCCGTCATGCCGTCACTCCCTGAATCAGTTGTTGTAAAGGTCGATGATCGCGCTGACCGCCTGGGTCTTCACCTTGGCCAGGTCATTACGGGCCTGCTCGATACGGTCGAGGTAGGCTTCGTCGATGTCACCGGTGACGTATTCACCGTTGAACACCGCGCAATCGAAGTGCTCGATCTTGATCTTGCCGCCACCAACCGAGTCGATCAGGTCCGGCAGGTCCTGATAGATCAGCCAGTCGGCACCGATCAACTCGGCCACCTGCTCGGTGGTACGGTTGTGGGCGATCAGTTCGTGAGCGCTCGGCATGTCGATGCCGTAGACGTTGGGGTAACGCACCGCAGGGGCCGCGGAGCAGAAGTAGACGTTTTTCGCGCCGGCTTCGCGGGCCATCTGGATGATCTGTTTGCAGGTGGTGCCGCGCACGATCGAGTCGTCCACCAGCATCACGTTCTTGCCGCGGAATTCCAGCTCGATGGCGTTGAGCTTCTGGCGGACCGATTTCTTGCGTGCAGCCTGGCCCGGCATGATGAAGGTACGGCCGATGTAGCGGTTCTTGACGAAACCTTCGCGGAACTTGACGCCCAGGCGGTTGGCCAGCTCCAGCGCAGCGGTACGGCTGGTGTCCGGGATCGGGATGACCACGTCGATGTCGTGCTCCGGGCGCTCGCGCATGATCTTGTCGGCGAGCTTCTCACCCATGCGCAGACGTGCCTTGTACACCGAGATACCGTCGATGATCGAGTCCGGGCGGGCCAGGTAGACATGCTCGAAGATGCACGGCTGCAGTTTCGGGCTCTGCGCGCACTGCTTGGTGTACAGCTGGCCTTCTTCGGTGATGTACACCGCTTCGCCCGGCGCCAGGTCGCGAATCAGGGTGAAACCGAGCACGTCGAGGGCAACGCTTTCCGAGGCGATCATGTACTCGACGCCTTCGTCGGTGTGACGCTGGCCGAACACCACCGGGCGAATGCCGTTGGGGTCGCGGAAACCGACGATGCCGTAGCCGGTGACCATCGCGACCACCGCGTAGCCGCCGACGCAGCGGCTGTGCACGTGGGAAACCGCGGCGAACACGTCTTCTTCGGTCGGCTGCAGTTTGCCGCGCACTGCCAGTTCATGGGCGAACACGTTCAGCAGCACTTCCGAGTCGGAATTGGTGTTGACGTGACGCAGGTCGGATTCGTAGATCTCCTTGGCCAGCTGCTCGACGTTGGTCAGGTTGCCGTTGTGCGCCAGGGTGATGCCATACGGCGAGTTGACGTAGAACGGCTGGGCTTCGGCCGAGGTCGAGCTGCCTGCAGTCGGGTAGCGGACGTGGCCGATACCCATGTGGCCTACCAGCCGCTGCATGTGGCGCTGCTGGAAGACATCGCGCACCAGGCCATTATCCTTGCGCAGGAACAACCGGCCGTCGTGGCTGGTCACGATACCGGCAGCGTCCTGGCCGCGGTGCTGGAGGACCGTAAGCGCGTCATACAGCGCCTGATTGACGTTCGACTTACCGACGATACCGACGATGCCACACATGCGACGCAACCCCTACTTTGATGAAACTTGAGTGAATAGCGCTCAAGGCTTTGCAGGCCCGAGCAACTGTTCCTTGAACGGAAGATCAGCCGGAGTGCTGATCATCCCACTGGACATCCACTGGCTGGAGAAACCCAGAATCAGGTTTTTGGACCAGTCAGCGACCAATAGAAATTGTGGTATCAGGCGAGATTCCTGCCACCAGGTATCCTGTTGCACCGGCCCCAGGCTGAGCAAGCCGATGGCCACCACCACCAGCATGGCCCCGCGCGCAGCGCCGAAGGCCATGCCGAGAAAACGGTCGGTGCCAGACAGCCCGGTCACACGGATCAGCTCGCCGACGAGGAAGTTGACCATTGCCCCCACCAGCAGGGTGGCGACGAAAAGAATGGTGCAGCCGGCGATGATGCGCATCGACGGGGTCTGGATATAGCTTTCAAGGTACACCGAGAGCGACCCGCCGAACATCCAAGCGACTGCGCCGGCAATGATCCAGATGAGCAGAGACAAGGCTTCCTTGACGAAGCCGCGCTTGAGACTGATCAGTGTGGAAACGGCGATGATCGCGATGATCGCCCAATCAACCCAGGTAAATGCCACGGTGCTGCCTGCAGACGTTTGAGGCGGCGCATTTTACCAGAGCGCAAGGCTGTGGGTAAGCAGAATGTCAGGTCGTTTGGCAGTGCCTTGTTTGCGCCGCAAGCCCACTCCCACGGGCTTTTCGTGGACTCTGAAGTCAGGAAAACCCGTGGCAGCAACGCTGCGGCGACCCACCTCAAGCCTCAGCCGCGCTCCGGCTGAAAGCGCACCACGAACCCCTTGAGGTTCTGCTTGCGGTTGATCGCATCGCGCACGCGCTCAGCCTCGGCGCGCTCGATCAACGGCCCGACGTAGACCCGGTTCATGCCACCGGCCGAACGGATGTAAGCGTTGTAGCCCTGGCTACGCAGCGTATTCTGCAGACTTTCGGCACCGGCGCGATTGGACAGGCTGGCCAGCTGGATCGACCAGCTGACCGGCAAGCCGTTGGCATCGATCTTCGACGGCGTCCCTGCGGTAGCCGCGGGCTTCGCAGCTGGCGGGGTTTCGACCTTCGGCACCGGGGTTGGCACAGGCGTTTGCGGCTTGGGCTGAACCTGCGCCTGGGTCTGCGGGGAAGGGGCGATTGGCTGGCTTGGCGTGGTGACCGGCGCGGTGGACTCGTTGACTACCACGGGCGGCTGTTCCGGCTGCTGCGGCTCTTGCGGTAGGGTTTGCGGCTCGGGCACGGCAACCGGGTCCACCTTGACCTCAGGCAGCGTCGGCATTGCCGGCGCCTGCGGGGCTTCGACGCGCACCTGGCGCATCTCGTCCTCGCGGGTGAACAGCATAGGCAGGAAGATCACCGCCAGCGCCACCAGCACCAACGCACCCACCATGCGCTGTTTCATCCCTTTATCCAGCACTGCCATCTACTCACCCCTCCAGGGCCTGCCGCCCCAGCCATTCCAGGGCCTCGGCGACACAGAAAAACGAACCGAACAGCAAGATCTGGTCATCTGCCGTTGCCTGCGCGCATTGCCCCTCAAGGGCTGCGTCGACACTGGCATAAGACTTCACCGCAACGCCGAGGTTCGTCAAGGCACCAGCAAGCTCAGCGGCCGGACGGCTGCGAGGGGTTTGCAGAGGTGCTACCGCCCACTCATCGACCAGCCCCTGCAGGGGCTCAAGAACGCCACTCAGGTCCTTGTCGGCGAGCAGGCCGAACACCGCCAGGCGGCGCCCTTTGAGCGGCCGCGCCGACAGGCGACGGGCAAGGTATTCTGCGGCGTGGGGGTTATGCCCGACATCCAGCAGCAGCTCTATGCGTTTGCCTTGCCAGTTGACCATACGGCGGTCCAGACGCCCGGTGATGCGGGTATCGAGCAACGCCTGGCGAATCTGCCCGGCATCCCAGGGCAGGCCCATCAACAGGTAAGCCTGCAGGGCCAGGGTGGCGTTTTCCATCGGCAGGTCGAGCAACGGCAGATCGCGAAGCTCTACCTGCACACCCTCGGCCGTGGTTCCACGCCAGTGCCAGCCGCTTTCGGCGCTGGCCAAGTCGAAATCGCGGCCCCGCAAAAACAGCGGCACCGCCAGCTCGAGCGCCTTGTCCAGCAGCGGTTGCGGCGGATCGAGGTCACCGCACAGCGCCGGTTTGCCCTGGCGGAAGATGCCGGCCTTCTCGAAAGCCACCAACTCACGGGTATCACCCAGGTAATCGACATGGTCGACGCCGATGCTGGTGACCAGCGCCAGGTCGGCATCGACCACGTTCACGGTGTCCAGACGGCCACCGAGACCCACTTCGAGCACCACGGCATCGAGCGCGGAGCGATGGAACAGCCAGAAGGCCGCCAGGGTGCCCATTTCGAAGTAGGTCAGGGAAATGTCGCCCCGCGCCGCCTCGACTGCGGCGAAGGCTTCGCACAGCTGCGCATCGCTGGCCTCTTGGCCGTCGATCAGCACCCGTTCGTTATAACGCAGCAGGTGTGGCGAGCTGTACACGCCAACCTTCAGGCCCTGGGCGCGCAGCATCGACGCCACGAAGGCGCAGGTCGAACCTTTGCCGTTGGTGCCAGTAACCGTCACCACGCGCGGCGCCAGCTTGCCCAGCGCCAGCCGGGCAAGCACCTTTTGCGAACGTTCCAGCCCCATGTCGATGGCCGACGGGTGCAGTTGTTCGAGGTAGGCGAGCCATTCGCCCAGGGTTCTTTCTTTCATCACGCGACCGCAGCGGCCTCACGTGCCTGCTCTGGCGTTTCCTGGCCAGTCATCTGCGCCAGCAGGCGGGCCAGACGCGGACGCAGTTCACCACGCGAGATGATCAGGTCGATGGCACCGTGCTCCAGCAGGAATTCGCTGCGCTGGAAACCTTCCGGCAGTTTTTCGCGAACGGTTTGCTCGATCACACGCGGGCCGGCAAAGCCGATCAGCGCCTTCGGTTCACCCACGATCACGTCGCCGAGCATGGCCAGGCTGGCAGAAACACCACCGTAGACCGGGTCGGTCAGCACGGAGATGAACGGGATGCCTTCTTCACGCAG
Organism: Pseudomonas sp. P39-UII1; assembly: GCF_039672635.1. Lineage (NCBI taxonomy): Bacteria > Pseudomonadati > Pseudomonadota > Gammaproteobacteria > Pseudomonadales > Pseudomonadaceae > Pseudomonas > Pseudomonas sp. P39-UII1. The sequence continues at coordinate 74,838 of NZ_JBDFPP010000007.1, read as the reverse complement.
GCGCGCCAGCACCGCCGAAGTCTTGGCCATCTGCATCAGCGAGATCAGTGCTTCCTGCATACGCGCACCACCGGAAGCCGAGAAGCAGATCATCGGGCAGCGGTTTTCCAGGGCGTAGTTGGCGGCGCGAACGAAACGCTCACCGACGATGGCGCCCATCGAGCCACCCATGAAGGAGAATTCGAAGGCGCTGACCACGATCGGCATGCCCATCAGGGTGCCGCTCATGGAAATCAGGGCGTCTTTTTCGCCGGTCTGCTTCTGGGCGCCGGTCAGGCGGTCCTTGTACTTCTTGCCGTCACGGAACTTCAGGCGGTCGACCGGCTCAAGCTCGGCGCCCAGTTCGGCACGGCCTTCGGCGTCGAGGAAGATGTCGATACGCGCACGTGCGCCAATGCGCATGTGGTGGTTGCACTTGGGGCAGACATCCAGGGTCTTTTCCAGCTCCGGACGATACAGCACGGCCTCGCAGGCTGGGCACTTGTGCCACAGGCCTTCTGGCACCGAGCTCTTCTTCACCTCGGAACGCATGATCGAAGGGATCAGTTTGTCGACTAACCAGTTGCTCATGCTCTATTTCTCCAGTATTGACGGGCGGGGACCGGTCTGGCCGGCCATGCCCTGCCCTTTGAGCTCAAATTCTTCTATGAACCGATGACGGCTCGGCCACAGGGGCTGCCTGTGTACCGCGCCGCCTCCAATGTGTGCGTCGGCTGCCCGGCATGCCGGCAGCCACCCCGCAGGGCTGCGATAGCTATGGACGATGGCGCGCAGCCAGCCGTCACATCTGGCATCACGCCTGTTTTACCGCTTGCATGAACGCTTCGATCTTCGCTGCGCTCTTGATGCCTTTTGCCTGCTCGACACCACCGCTGACATCCACCGCGTATGGCCGCACCTGGGCGATGGCCTGGCCGACGTTGTCAGCCGACAACCCGCCGGCAAGAATGATCGGCTTGCTCAGCCGTGCCGGCACCAGCGACCAGTCGAACGCCTCGCCGGTACCACCAGGCACGCCGGCGACATAGGTGTCGAGCAGGATCCCACGGGCACCGGAATAAAGCTGGCAAGCGGCCTCCAGGTCGTCGCCCGGGCGCACCCGCAACGCTTTGATCCAGGGCCGGTGATAGCCCTCGCAGTCGGCCGGGGTTTCGTCGCCGTGGAACTGTAGCAGGTCCAGCGGCACCACCTCGAGGATCTCGTTGAGCTCGCAACGCGAGGCGTTGACGAACAGGCCTACAGTGGTCACGAACGGTGGCAGCTCGGCGATGATCGCCCGCGCCTGGCGCACGTCAACGGCACGCGGGCTCTTGGCATAGAAAACGAAGCCGATGGCATCGGCACCCGCCTCGGCGGCGGCCAGTGCGTCTTCGATGCGGGTAATCCCGCAGATCTTGCTGCGAACGTTGCTCATGGACTGCAAACCTTGAGAGACCGTGAAAGTGCCCGATGGTAGCAAAAGCCTTTTGGCCCGTCAGTCGGCCAACGCCTCATAGCCGGTCAGAAAGTGTGGCCCGATATAACGCCGGGGCAGTTGGAACTCCTCCGGGTATTCCACCTGCACCAGGTACAGGCCGTACGGGTGCGCCGTCACACCGCCTTCGCGGCGGTTGCGCCCCTCCAGCACCTCACGGGCCCAGGACGCTGGGCGTTCGCCGGCACCGATGGTCATCAACACCCCGGCAATGTTGCGCACCATATGGTGCAGGAACGCCGTGGCGCGCACGTCCAGTACGATCATCTGGCCGTGGCGGGTAACGCGCAGGTGATGGATATGCTTGATCGGCGACTTGGCCTGGCACTGGCTGGCGCGGAAGGCACTGAAGTCATGGGTACCGAGCAGGTACTGCGCAGCCTGCGCCATGCGCTCGACATCCAGCGGGCGGTGGTTCCAGGTCACCTCCTCGGCCAGGTGCGCCGGGCGGATCGGGTCGTTGTAGATGACATAGCGGTAGCGCCGGGCGGTGGCCTTGAAGCGGGCATGGAAGTCCGCCGGCATCGGCCGCGACCAGACCACACTGATGTCGTGGGGCAGGTTGAAATTGGTACCGAGGGTCCAGGCACGCTCGTCGCGAACGGCGCGGGTATCGAAATGCACCACCTGCCCGCAGCCGTGCACGCCCGCATCGGTACGCCCCGCGCAGAGTACGGAGATCGGCTCGTTGGCGACTTTCGACAGGGCCTGCTCCAGCGCCTGCTGAACACTCGGCACGCCACTGGCCTGGCGTTGCCAGCCGCGGTAGCGCGAGCCTTTGTATTCCACCCCCAGGGCAATGCGGGTGAAGCCTGCGGCGGCCGATTCGGAGGCAGCGGTGTCGATGATGTCCAAGAGCATGAAACCTGTGGGGAATACGGATTGGCGGGGATTATAACGACAACGGCAGCCTTGTTGGGCTGCCGTTGGTTGTTGCGCTGTCAGCCTCAGACCAGCCGCGAGAGGATGTCCTCGGCTTCCTGGCGCTGGGTGTCGTCGCCATCCTTGACCACTTCGTCGAGGATATCGCGTGCACCCTGGTGGTCACCCATGTCGATGTAGGCACGCGCCAGGTCGAGCTTGGTGGCCACTTCATCGCTACCGGAGAAAAAGTCGAAGTCCAGGTCGTCCAGAGGTTCTGGCTCCTGCGCTGCGTCTTCGGCGGTGAAGTGCGGCTCCAGCGACGGCGATTCCAGGCTCTGCGACAGCTTGTCCAGCTCGGCGTTGACGTCGTTCAGTTCCGAAGCAAAGTTCTGGGCGGCCGGCGACTGGTCATCCAGCGACAACGACAGGTCGAAGTCTTCCGGCATTTCCAGTTCGGAAATCGGATCGAACTCCGGAATGGAATCGAATGCTGCCAATTCGGCGGCAACATCTACTGGCGTGTCGTCAACAGCCTCGGTGACGCTGGGCTCGCCGATGTCCAGATCGAAGTCTGCCAGGTCGCCCACGCTCTGCGGCTCGGCCTGAGCCTGCGCCAGCAAGGCCTCGAAATCGGCATCGGCGTCGGACTCCACGGCGCTTGCCGGGGCAACCGGCTCGATACCCGCCTGCAGCTCCATCAGATCGGCGTCATCCAGCACAGGCGGCTCGGTAGCGTTCACCGGCTCCTCGTCGCCAAGGCTCAGGTCGAAGGCACTGTCCAGGTCGTTGTCGTCGAGGGCCGGCGCTTCCACGACGGCCTCGGCAGGCACTTGGTCAGGCTCAGGTGCCATGACAGGCTCGGCCTCGGTGACGGCCTCCTCTGGCTGTGGCTCAGCCTCAGGCTCGGGCTCAGCTGCGAGCTGCGCCGACGCTTCAGGCTGATCGTCCAGCAAATCCTGTACGTACTGCTCGTCCAGTTCGGCGGCCAGCGCAGCAGCCCCAAGGCCCGCCGCAGCGACGCCAAGCATGGCTGGGTAACGCGCCTTGAGCCCGTCGACCTGCGCGGTGTTCGCTTCGTTGCCGGGGAGCTTGCGCTCCTGCTCCACGAACGCGCTGTGATCACCCTGGCGCGCATAAACTTCCATCAGTTTAAGGCGCAGGCTGTCCTGCTCAGGCTGCGCCGCGACTGCGGTTTCCAGCAGGTCGGCAGCGTGGTTCAGCCGGCCATTGGCCAGGCAGTGATCGACTTCAGCCAGCAGCTCGGCATTCGGGTCCTGGGCAACGACTGGCACTGCATCCGCGGCGTCTGGTGTGGCCGATTTTTCGGCGGCAACCGCTGCTGCAGCCGAAGCGGCTACCACGGCCGGCGACAACGTGTCGCCAGGCGCCGGCATATCCAGTTCGTCGAAGCTGCCTGCAGGCAGGTCGAGGTCGGGGTTGCGCTCCTCCTCGGCCAGCGCTCGCGCCATGCGCAGGTGCTTTTCGGCTTCCTGCTGGGCTTTGCGCTTGCGTGCCAGCAGCAACAGCAGCAGCAACAGCACGAGGAATGCGGAGCCTGCGATCAGGCCAAGCACCACCGGGTTGCCCAGCATCTCGTCGAAGGCACCCTGCTGCTCGGCGGCAGGTGCAGGCTCGGTGGCGGGCGCAGGAGCAGGCGCGGTATCCACGGCCGCGGGGGCTGGCTGCACGACGGGTTCGGCTGCGCTGGGCTGGGCATCCGGGGCAGTTGCGGCAGTTGCGGCAGGCGCTACGGGGTCAGTGGCACCCTGTGCTTGCAGGCGAGCCAGCTGGTCATTCTTCAGCTGGATCAACTTCTGCAGCTTGTCCAGCTGGCTCTGCAGGTCGGTCATCCGGCTTTTGAGTTCATCATTGTCACGACGGCTGGTGTCGAGGCTTTCCTGGGCCACGGCCAGCTTGTCGTTGATCGCCTTGGCATCCGCGCCGGCCTGGTTGCCCGGGCTGACCAGGCGCAGGTTGTCGCCCTGGGCGATACGCTCGGGCGCCGCATCGGCGGCGCCGCGGCGGGTAGCATCGAGCTGACGGGCACGCGGGCCCAGGCGCCGACCTTCACGCCAGGCCGCGTACTGCTCGGCCACTTCGCGATTCGCCTCGCCCTGGGGAATGTTCTGTACCTGCTGCTGATCGGGCAGGCGCAGCACCTGGCCAACCTTCAACTGGTTGATGTTGTTGCCGATGAAGGCATCAGGGTTCAGCGCCTGGATGGCGATCATGGTCTGCTGCACCGAGCCGCCACCCTGGGTGTTGCGCGCGGCAATCTGCCACAAGGTATCGCGGCGTTTGGTGGTGTAACTGCCAGCACTGCTGGTCGCAGGGTTTACATTGCCTGCGGCAGGCTGCTCGCCCTGGGCCTTGGCCTGGTCGAGCAGGACATTGTAATCGCGCAGCAGGCGGCCCTGGGGCCACATCACCTGGACCAGAAACTTGACCACCGAACCAGGCAGCGGCTGGCTGGAGGTAACCCGCAGCACGCTCTTGCCGTTGGGGTTGATCACAGGTGTGAAGGTGAGGTCCTCGAGGTAGGTTGGATAATCCACCCCGGCCTTGCTGAACTCTTCCGGCGGCGCCAGGCTTGGCGCCACTTCGGCAGCGGTGAGGTCGCGCACATCGAGCAATTCGATCTCGGCGTCCAGCGGCTGGTTCTGCGCCGACTTGAGCGTCAGCTCACCCAACCCCAGGGCATTCGCCATGCCAGACGACAGCGCCGACGCTGCCGCCATGGCCAGAACCAGTTTGCGAATTCGAAGCATGACCTCTTCCCTTGTATGAATCGTCCTGAAAACCCGCATGCGGTGTAGGACAAAAAGTGCCTGGCAGTATCTTTTACGCCATGTGTTTAATCAACAATTGCGCCACCTGCACGGCGTTGAGTGCGGCGCCCTTGCGCAGATTGTCGGTGGTCAGCCACAGGTTGAGCTGCTGGTCTTCATCAACACCATGGCGTACACGACCAACATAGACCACGTCTTGCCCTACTGCGTCACCGACCGGCGTCGGATAATCGTCGCACGCCACCAGTTCGATGCTGCCGGCACGCTCCAGCGCAGCATTGACGGCCGCCAGATCTACCGGTTTACGGCTTTGCACCGCCACACTGAAGCTATCGCCGAAAAACACCGGGACTTGAATGCAGGTCACGGAAATCTTCAGTTCTGGCTGCCCCAGCAGCTCGCGCAGCTCGCTGACCAGGCGCCGTTCAAGCCCGGCATGCCCCTGCTCGTCCACCGCACCGACCTGAGCCAGCAGGTTGAACGCCACCTGGCGGTCGAAGAAGCGCGGCTCCAACGGACGGGCATTGAGCAGCTCGGCAGTTTGCCGGGCCAGTTCGCTGACCGCTTCGCGCCCCTGAGCAGATACCGCCAGGGCGGCCATGACCTGCACCCGCTCGATGTCCAGCAGCCCCTTCAGCGGTGCCAGCGCAACCGCCAGGGCGACGGCTGCAGAGCCAGGGCTGGCAAGGCGTGCAGGCAGTTTCAGGTTGGCGATACGCTCGGCATTGGCTTCGGGCACCACGGCAATGGCGTCATCGAGGCCGCCGGACAGGTCGATGACCGTGCAGCCTGCCTGCTGGGCCTTGCTGGCGAAGCTGCGGCTGACAGCAGGGCTGGCGGCGAAGAAGGCGAGTTTGACCTGGGCGAAATCGAAACTGTCGACTTCACGCACCTTGATCTTCTTGCCAGCGAACATCACGCTGCTGCCCGCCGACTCCATGCTGGCCAGCAGGTGCAGGGTCGCAACCGGAAAATCCAGCTCTTCGAGGATCTGTACGAGGGTTTCACCGACGCTACCGGTGGCGCCAACGACGGCGATGTCCAGGGGTTGGGTCATGGAGGGGATCCTTTTGCTGAAACGGCGGGGGGCGGCACTTTACTCGGATTGTAGAGGTTTGTCTGTGCTGGCCTGTTGGCGAGCTGGCATAAAAAAACCCGCGCTGTCTCCAGCGCGGGTTTGTGGATCAACGCAAGACGATCAACGCTCCAGCAGAATCCGCAGCATGCGACGCAGCGGTTCGGCAGCGCCCCACAGCAGCTGGTCGCCGACGGTGAACGCGCCCAGGTACTGGGAACCCATGTTCAGCTTGCGCAGGCGGCCGACCGGAATGTTCAGAGTGCCGGTGACATTGGTCGGGCTCAGCTCCTGCATGCTGATTTCGCGCTGGTTCGGCACCAGCTTCACCCATGGGTTGTGCTGGCTGATCATGCCTTCGATGTCGGCCAGCGGCACATCCTTGTTCAGCTTGATGGTCAGCGCCTGGCTGTGGCAGCGCATGGCGCCGATGCGCACGCAGATGCCATCGACCGGGATCGGGCTCTTGAAGCGGCCGAGGATCTTGTTGGTTTCGGCCTGGGCCTTCCACTCTTCACGGCTCTGCCCGTTCGGCAGTTCCTTGTCGATCCACGGGATCAGGCTGCCCGCCAGCGGCACACCGAAGTTCTCGGTCGGGTAGGCTTCGCTGCGCATGGCCTCGGCGACCTTGCGGTCGATGTCGAGGATGGCGGCGGCCGGGTTGGCCAGGTCATCGGCCACGGCCGCGTGGGTGGCACCCATCTGCTTGATCAGCTCGCGCATGTTCTGCGCGCCGGCACCGGAGGCTGCCTGGTAGGTCATGGCGCTCATCCACTCGACCAGGCCGGCTTCGAACAAGCCACCCAGGCCCATCAGCATCAGGCTGACGGTGCAGTTGCCGCCGATGTAGTTCTTGGTACCGGCATCGAGCTGCTGGTCGATCACCTTGCGGTTGACCGGGTCGAGCACGATCACTGCATCGTCCTGCATACGCAGCGACGAGGCAGCATCGATCCAGTAACCCTGCCAGCCGGCTTCACGCAGCTTGGGGAAGACCTCGTTGGTGTAGTCGCCGCCCTGACAGGTCAGGATCACGTCGAGGGTCTTGAGTTCTTCAATCGAATAAGCGTCCTTGAGCGGAGCAATATCCTTGCCCACACTCGGCCCCTGGCCACCGACATTCGAGGTGGTGAAGAACACCGGCTCGATAAGGTCGAAATCCTGCTCCTCCAGCATCCGCTGCATGAGCACGGAACCGACCATGCCGCGCCAACCGATCAGACCTACACGTTTCATCGCAACTACACCTTTGCTAAAAGTGGGCCGCCACCGACCAAAAACGGTGGCGGGCCAGAGAGATTACAGATTCCGCAGCGCTGCGACTACTGCGTCGCCCATTTCCTGCGTGCCTACCTTGGTGCAACCGGCCGACCAGATGTCCCCGGTACGCAGGCCCTGGTCCAGCACCAGGCTGACCGCTTGCTCGATAGCCTCGGCTGCAGCCTGCTGGCTGAAGCTGTAACGCAGCATCATCGACACCGACAAGATGGTCGCCAGTGGGTTGGCAATGCCCTGCCCTGCGATGTCCGGCGCCGAGCCGTGGCAAGGCTCGTACATGCCCTTGTTGTCAGCATCCAGCGATGCCGAAGGCAGCATGCCGATGGACCCGGTCAGCATGGAAGCTTCATCCGACAGGATGTCACCGAACATGTTGTCGGTGACCACCACGTCGAACTGCTTCGGCGCGCGCACCAGCTGCATGGCCGCGTTGTCGACGTACATGTGGCTCAGTTCGACGTCCGGGTAGTCCTTGGCGACCTCCTCGACCACTTCACGCCACAGCTGGCTGGAGGCCAAGACGTTGGCCTTGTCCACCGAGCACAGTTTCTTGCCACGCACGCGGGCCATGTCGAAGCCGACGCGGGCAATGCGGCGCACTTCGCTTTCGCTGTACGGCAGGGTGTCGTAAGCCTGGCGCTCGCCGCCTTCCAGCTCGCGCTGGCCACGCGGCGCGCCGAAGTAGATGCCCCCCGTCAGCTCACGGACGATGAGGATATCCAGGCCCGAGACGATTTCCGGCTTGAGCGACGAAGCATCGGCCAGCTGCGGGTAGAGGATGGCCGGGCGCAGGTTGGCGAACAGGCCCAATTGCGAACGGATTTTAAGCAGGCCGCGCTCAGGGCGGATGTCACGCTCGATCTTGTCCCACTTCGGGCCGCCTACGGCGCCCAGCAGCACGGCATCGGCCTGGCGCGCGCGCTCCAGGGTTTCGTCGGCCAGTGGCACGCCGTGCTTGTCGATGGCAGCGCCGCCGATCACGTCGTGCTCAAGGCTGAAGCCGAGCTGAAACTTGTCGTTGGCCAGCTCCAGCACCTTGACCGCTTCGGCCATGATTTCCGGACCGATGCCATCACCTGGGAGAATCAGAATCTGCTTGCTCATGCTTTCCTCTATCCATTCAAGCGGTGCGGCCAGCTCGGCCGCACCGTAAAAAACTCAGCGCTCAGCCCACAGCACGATGACATCGGTGCTGAACGAGCCATCGGCTTCAATCTGGTAATACTGCCGCACTTCTTCACTCATGGCTTGCTGCAACTGGCGTATGGCTACACGCAGCGGCTCAGGCGTGCGCATGCGCTCGACCCACGAGTGCCACTCCAGGCGCAGGCGCTGACGGGTATGGCTGCGGGTATGCAGGCCTGCTTCGCTGACCTGGCGCTGCCACTCGCCAGCAGAATAATCGCGCACGTGGCTGGTGTCGCGCAGCACTTCTACCGTTTGCAGATAGGTATCGAGCAGCGGGCTGCCCGGCGACATCACGTCGATGAACGCCGCCACCCCACCCGGCTTCAGCACCCGACGCACTTCGCGCAGGGCCACGCCCAGGTCGCTCCAGTGGTGCGCCGAATAACGGCTGAAGACGAAGTCGAACGAAGCGTCGGCGAACGGCAAGCGCTCGGCGGCACCGCGCGCGGTGGTGATGTTGCCCATGCCACGCTCGGCAGCGGCGCTGGCGACCACGTCGAGCATCGACTGCGACAGGTCGTAGGCCACCACTTCTGCCACCAGCGGCGCGATGTGAAAACTCACATGGCCGGCTCCGCACCCCAGGTCCAGCACCCGAGCGGCCCCCTGCCCCGCCAACTCGGCCTGCAGCAGGGCAAACTCACTGCCCTGGGCGTGCACGGCGCTGCTGAGGTAGGCGCTGGCCTGTTCGCCGAACTGGCGTTGGACCACATCGGTGTGGGTGGTGCTGGTCATGGGCGCATTCCTTTTGATTTTGGGTTGTCTCTACGGCCGCTATCGCCGGCAAGCCGGCTCCTACAGAGACCCCACAAGCGCCAGGACCTGTGCAGTTCTTTTGGGAGCCGGCTTGCCGGCGATGAGGCCAGCAAACCCGGTTACATCATTCAGGCATCACGGAACAGCCAAGGCTGCGACGCGCGGTGCTTGCCCTCGAATGCTTTGATCGCATCGGCGTCCTGCAGCGTCAGGCCGATGTCGTCGAGGCCGTTGAGCAGGCAGTGCTTGCGGAAGGCATCGATTTCGAAGTGCAGCACCTTGCCGTCCGGCCGGGTCACCGCCTGTGCCTGCAGGTCGATGGTCAACTGGTAGCCTGGGTTGGCTTCAACCTGCTTGAACAACTCATCGACTTCCTCGTCGCTCAAGATGATCGGCAGCAGGCCGTTCTTGAAGCTGTTGTTGAAGAAGATGTCGGCAAAGCTTGGCGCGATCACGCTGCGAAAGCCGTACTCGTCCAACGCCCACGGGGCGTGCTCACGGCTCGAGCCGCAACCGAAGTTCTCCCGCGCCAGCAACACGCTGGCACCCTGGTAGCGTTCGTGGTTGAGCACGAATTCCTGGTTCAGCGGGCGCTTGCTGTTGTCCTGATAGGGCTGGCCCACATCCAGGTAACGCCACTCGTCGAACAAATTAGGGCCGAAGCCGGTGCGCTTGATCGACTTGAGAAACTGCTTGGGGATGATCTGGTCGGTGTCGACGTTGGCACGGTCCAACGGTGCGACGAGGCCAGTGTGCTGGGTAAAGGCTTTCATGCTGCGCTCCCTTGGATCAACTCGCGGACATCGATGAAGTGGCCGGTCACCGCGGCAGCGGCGGCCATGGCCGGGCTGACCAGGTGGGTACGGCCACCGGCGCCCTGACGGCCTTCGAAGTTGCGGTTGGAGGTGGACGCGCAGTGCTCGCCGCTTTCCAGGCGGTCCGGGTTCATCGCCAGGCACATCGAGCAGCCCGGCTCACGCCATTCGAAACCCGCCTCGAGGAAGATCTTGTCCAGGCCTTCACGCTCGGCCTGCGCCTTGACCAGGCCGGAGCCGGGCACGACGATCGCCTGCTTGACGGTGGCAGCCACCTTGCGGCCCTTGGCGATTTCTGCCGCGGCGCGCAAATCTTCGATGCGCGAGTTGGTGCAGGAACCGATGAACACGCGGTCCAGGTGGATATCGGTGATCGCCTGGTTGGCGCTCAAACCCATGTACTTCAAGGCGCGCTCGATGGAGCCGCGCTTGACCAGGTCGGCTTCGGCAGCCGGGTCCGGCACGCGCTGATCGACGGCCAGCACCATCTCGGGCGAAGTGCCCCAGCTGACCTGCGGCTTGATGTCGGCCGCGTCGAGCTCGACCACGGTGTCGAACACCGCATCGTCATCGGAAACCAGGTCTTTCCACGACTCGACCGCACGCTCCCACTGCTCGCCTTTCGGCGCGTAAGGGCGGCCTTCGACATAAGCGACCGTAGTGGCATCGGTGGCGACCAGGCCAACCCGCGCGCCTGCTTCGATGGACATGTTGCAGATGGTCATGCGGCCTTCCATGGAAAGCTCGCGGATGGCGCTGCCGGCGAATTCCATGGCGTGGCCGTTGCCACCTGCGGTACCGATCTTGCCGATCACCGCCAGCACGATGTCCTTGGCCGTAACGCCAGCAGGCAACGTGCCTTCGACGCGCACCAGCATGTTCTTCATCTTCTTGGCGACCAGGCACTGGGTGGCAAGCACGTGCTCGACCTCGGAGGTGCCGATGCCATGGGCCAGGGCCCCGAATGCGCCGTGGGTGGAGGTGTGCGAGTCGCCGCAGACCACGGTCATGCCCGGCAAGGTGGCACCCTGCTCCGGGCTGATGACGTGGACGATGCCCTGGCGCACGTCATTCATCTTGAATTCGACGATGCCATATTCGTCACAGTTCTCATCGAGGGTCTGCACCTGAAGGCGCGACACCTGGTCGACGATGGCTTCGATACCGCCCTTGCGCTCTGGCGTGGTCGGCACATTGTGGTCGGGGGTGGCGATGTTGGCATCGATGCGCCATGGCTTGCGGCTGGCCAGGCGCAGGCCTTCGAAGGCCTGGGGCGACGTCACTTCATGGATGATATGGCGGTCGATGTAGATCAAGGACGAGCCGTCATCGCGGCGCTTGACCTCATGGGCTTCCCAGAGTTTGTCGTAGAGCGTTTTACCAGCCATCAGACTGTTCCTCATCAGCGTCTTTCTATGCCAAAAACCCCTTGGCTTGTATGGACGATGCTATGGCGATAGATTGAATAACTCAAATTCATAATTTTCATGCTTTGCATAACCATCAGGAATTCGAACAATGGACATGGCCAACCTCAGCGCCTTCATTGCCATTGCCGAGACCGGCAGCTTTTCCGGGGCCGGCGAACGCCTGCACCTCACCCAACCCGCTATCAGCAAGCGTATTGCCGGGCTCGAACAGCAACTGGATGTGCGCCTGTTCGACCGCCTGGGCCGCGAGGTGACCTTGACTGAAGCCGGACGGGCCCTGCTGCCGCGTGCCTACCAAATACTCAATGTGCTCGATGACACCCGACGTGCGCTGACCAATTTGACCGGCGAGGTGAGTGGTCGCCTGACCCTCGCCACCAGCCACCACATCGGCCTGCACCGCCTGCCCCCGCTGTTGCGGGCATTCACCCGTCAGTACCCGGCGGTGGCGTTGGATATTCAGTTCCTCGACTCAGAAGCGGCCTACGACGAAATACTCCATGGCCGTGCCGAAATTGCCGTGATCACCCTGGCACCCGAGCCTCATCACCTGATCAAAGCGTTCCCGGCATGGGATGACGCGCTGGATTTCGTGGCCGCCCCGGAGCACCCACTGGCCAGCAACACCCAGGTCAGCCTGGCCGACGTCGCTCGCCACCCGGCGGTATTCCCCGGTGGCAACACATTCACCCACCACATTGTCCAGCGCCTGTTCGAAAGCCAGGGCCTGACGCCGAACATCGCCATGAGCACCAACTACCTGGAAACCATCAAGATGATGGTCTCGATCGGCCTGGCCTGGAGCGTGCTGCCGCGCACCATGCTCGATGATCAGGTTGCACCCATCGCATTACCCGGCATACAGCTGTCACGCCAGCTAGGCTACATACTGCATACCGAGCGAACGCTATCGAACGCCGCCAGGGCCTTCATGGCCCTGCTCGACAGTCACGCAGGGTCCGCCTGACCGGTCGTCAGCCCGGCATTTCCAACTCAAGGACGCGTCAAACGCCAAAGGTCTGGTACCAATGCCCAAATCAGCAAACCGCTTTCCGCGCCTGCCGCGTATCCCTGCGGCCGACCCTCAGGAGTCGGAGCAGGCCTGGCAGAACGCCCCGCAGCTGCTGGCCGCGCTCAATGGTGCACGCCTTGGCGCCTGGCTATGGGACATCGACAGTGGCCGGGTCAGTTGGTCACGCGGCACCCAGGCGCTGTTCGGCTTCGATCCGCAGCGCCCCCTGCCCAAGGACATCGATTACCTCGACCTGCTGCCCGAAGAGGACCGCGCCCGCACCCGTCAGCTGTTCCAGGCTGTGGTCAATGGCGAGCCCGCCGAGCGGGCCATGCGCCATCGTATCCGCTGGCCGGATGGCAGCCTGCACTGGCTGGAAATCAACGGCAGCCTGACCCACGACCGCCAGGGCCGGCCGCAGATGATCGGGGTGATCCGTGAGATCACCCGCCAGCGCGAACGGGAAAGCGCGCTGATCAACTCGGAAAAACGCTTCGCCACGCTGTTTCACCTGAGCCCCAACGCCATCCTGCTCACGCGCCGTAACGACGGCATGATTTTCGAGGTGAACCAGCACTTTGAGGACATGTTCGGCTGGCCTGGCGAACAGGTGATCGGCAAGACCAGCCTGGAGCTGGGCCTGTGGGTGAACCCCGAGCAACGCCACCAGGTGCTGGAAGCGATCCGCGCCAGCGGCGGCCCGGCAATCATGGAGGTGCAGTTTCGCGCCAGCAGCGGCAAGGTTCACGATGGCATCCTGTGCGCCCAAGGCATTGAACTGGAGGGTGTGACGTCCCTGCTCAGCACCTTTGTCGACACCTCCGAGCGCAAGCGCGCGGAACAGGCGCTCAAGGACAGCCAGGAACGCCTCGACCTGGCCCTGGACTCGGCGCAGCTGGGCACCTGGGACTGGCACATCCCCAGCGGCATGCTCTATGGCTCGGCCCGCGCCGCGCAACTGCACGGGCTCGACCCGATCCCCTTCCACGAGTCGTTCGACGCGTTCTTCGAAGGCGTGCCCGAGGAAGAGCGCGACGTCATGCGCCAGGCCTACCGCAGCCTGCGCGAAGGCCCGGCCGGCAACTACCAGATCACCTACCGCGTGCAGCTCGAAAACGGCGCCTCACGCTACATTGAAAGCCGTGCCCGCCTGTACCGCGACGACCACGGCAACCCCTTGCGCATGGCCGGCACGTTGCTGGACATCACCGAACAGGTAGAACGCGAGCAGCGCCTGAGCGCCTCGGAAGAGAAGTTCGCCAGCCTGTTCCAGGTCAGCCCCGACCCGATCTGCGTAACCCGCCAGGACACCGGCCAATTCATCGAGATCAACCCGGCCTTCACCCAGACCTTTGGCTGGAGCGCCGAGCAAGTGATTGGCCGCACCGCCGAAGAGATTGGCCTGTGGGCCGAATCGATCGCGCGTGCGCAGCGCATCGAGCGGGTCATCCGCGAGCAGGCGCTGAGCAACGTCGCCGTGGTGGTCAACCACCGCAACGGTTCACCGCTGACCTGCGTGATCGCCAGCCGGCTGATCACCGTCGACAACCAGCCTTGCAGCGTCACCACGCTGCGTGACATCACCCAGCAGCAACGGGCCGAGGCGGCGCTGAAGTCCAGTGAGGAGAAGTTTGCCAAGGCGTTCCACTCCAGCCCCGACGCCATCACCATTACCGAACGCCGTAGCGGCCGTTACGTGGAGGTCAACGATGGTTTCTGCCGGCTGACCGGCTACAGCAATGCCGATGTGATCGGCCGCAGCGTCTATGACCTGGGCATCTGGGCCGACGACAAACAGCGCAACGCCCTGCTCGCCGAGCTCAAGGAGCGCGGCCGGGTGCACCACCGTGAAATGCTCGGGCGCAACAAGCGTGGCGACATTCTCACCGTGGAAGTGTCGGTCGAGCCGATCAGCCTCAACGAAGTCGATTGCCTGCTGCTTACCGCGCGCGATGTCAGCCAACTGAAGAATGCCCAGGCGCAGATCCGCCACCTGGCCTACCACGACCCGCTGACCAACCTGCCCAACCGTGCCCTGCTGATGGACCGCCTGAGCCAGCAGATCGCCCTGTTGCGCCGGCATAACCTGCGTGGCGCCCTGCTGTTCCTCGACCTCGACCACTTCAAGCACATCAACGACTCGCTGGGCCACCCGGTGGGCGACACGGTGCTGAAAATCATCACGGCGCGATTGGAAGCCAGCGTGCGCCTGGAAGACACCGTGGCGCGCCTGGGCGGCGATGAGTTCGTGGTCCTGCTCAGCGGCCTGGAAGGCAGCCGCGAGGCGGTGGAAACCAAGGTCCGCGAACTGGCCGACACCCTGCGTGAACTGTTGGCCGAGCCCATGTCGCTGGACGGCCAGCGCCTGCAGGTTACGCCAAGTATCGGGGTAGCGCTGATCCCCGACCACGGCGCCACCCCGGCCGACCTGCTCAAGCGCGCCGACATCGCCCTGTACCGGGCCAAGGACTCGGGCCGCAACACCACCCAACTGTTCCACACCACCATGCAAAAGGCCGCCAGCGAGCGCCTGCGCATGGAAAGCGACCTGCGCCTGGCACTGGCGCGAGGCGAACTGGCGTTGCACTTCCAGCCCCAGGTGGATGCCCGCGACAACCACATTGTCGGTGCCGAAGTGTTGCTGCGCTGGCACCACCCACAACTGGGCCAGCAGCCGCCTGCGCAGTTTATCCAGGTATTGGAAGAAAGCGGCCTGATCCTCGAAGTTGGCAGCTGGATACTCGACGAAGCTTGTGATGCCTGCGCGCACATGCTCGAGGACGGGCTGATCGATGCCGATGATTTCAGCCTGTGCGTGAACATCAGCCCGCGCCAATTCCGCCAGAACGACTTCGTCGAACGGGTGCTGCGCAGCCTGAACGACTACCGCCTGCCCCATCACATGCTCAAGCTGGAGATCACCGAGGGCATCGTGATCCAGAACCTGGAAGACACCATCAGCAAGATGCGTGAGCTCAAGCGCTATGGGGTGAGTTTCGCCATGGACGATTTCGGCACCGGCTATTCCTCACTGACCTACCTCAAGCGCTTGCCGGTGGACGCCTTGAAAATCGACCAGACCTTCGTCCGCGACGCCCCGGTAGACCCCAACGACGCCGAGATTGTCCGTGCCATCGTCGCCATGGCACGCAGCCTGGACCTGGCCGTGATCGCCGAGGGCGTTGAACTGACCGAGCAGCTGGAATATCTCGAACGGCTGGGCTGCCATTTGTATCAGGGCTACCTGCACAGCCGGCCGCTGCCGTTGCAGGAGTTCAGGCAAATGTTGCTGGAGGCGCCTGCGGATTTTTGAGCAACGAAAAAGGGCACCCGAAGGTGCCCTTTTGGCATGTCGCCGAACTTAGTTCAGCGCAGGTTTTTCCCCATTGATCGGGATGCGCTTGGCCTTGGCTTCTTCTGGCACGATGCGCTGCAGGTCGATGCTGAGCAGGCCGTTGGCCAGGCCTGCGGATTTGACCACGATATGGTCATCCAGGCGGAACGACAGCTTGAAGGCGCGCTGGGCAATGCCCTGGTGCAGATAGGTCACTTCAGCGGCGCCATTTTCGCGCTTGCCACCGGTTACGGTCAGGACGCCCTTTTCGACTTGAAGGTCGAGGTCCTGCTCCTGGAAACCGGCTGCGGCAACCACGATGCGATAGTGGTCATCGCCATGTTTTTCCACGTTGTAGGGAGGGTAGCTGCTACCCGCCTCATTGCGTGCCGCCGATTCGAACAGTTCGTTGAAACGGTCGAAGCCAACGGAATGGCGGAACAGAGGTGCGAGAGAGAATGCGCTGGTCATGGTCATGAACTCCTGAAATTCAGCAAGTAAGTCATTACGCGACCCGACTTCGGCATCGCGTACTGAATAAATAAGGTTCAGGAGATGGCTTTCAAGGGGCAGGTGTAAAAAATTTGATTTCTGCTGTGGGGTCGATGGCCCTATCGCCGGCAAGCCGGCTCCCACAATGACCGAGGCATCGCATGGCCTTGTGGGAGCCGGCTTGCCGGCGATAGGGCCGGGTCAGGCAACACATTCCTCGAATGCTTGCACCTCAACACCCAATAACCGGCTGATCCGCTGGCAGTCATCTTCCCTGCGCAACTCGGCAAACAGCACCACCGCCTCGGGATAACTGCGCGTCAGCATCGCCAGCCACTGCTTCATCCGCCCCGGCGCGTAGCGCGGCGACAGTTTGGCCTGGGCCTGGCGCCAGAATTCACGCAGCAGCGGCAACAGCGCCTCCCAGCTCATCGGCTGGTAGTCACGGCCATCACGCGCAGCAGCGATCTGCAAGGCCAGGTCCGGCCGCGACACCAGCCCGCGCCCGAGCATGATGTCTTCAGCACCACTGACTTCGCGGCAACGCCGCCAATCGTCCACGGTCCAGATCTCGCCATTGGCGAACACCGGCACCTTGACCACATCCTGCACCCGCGCCACCCATTCCCAGTGGGCCGGAGGCTTGTACCCTTCGACCTTGGTGCGGGCGTGCACCACAAGGTGCGCCGAGCCACCTTCGGCCAGGGCCGTTGCGCAGTCCAGCGCCCCGTCCGGGCTGTCGAAGCCCAGGCGCATCTTGGAGGTGACCGGGATGTGCGCCGGCACCGCGCGGCGCACTTCACGCACAATGGCATGCAGCAGTTCCGGCTCCTTGAGCAGCACCGCGCCGCCGCGCGACTTGTTCACGGTCTTGGCCGGGCAACCGAAATTCAGGTCGATCACCGGCGCGCCCAGCTCGCAGGCCAACGCCGCGTTTTCAGCCAGGCACACCGGATCGGACCCCAGCAACTGCACACGCATGGGCACGCCGGCAGCCGTGCGCGCACCCTGACGCAGCTCTGGTGCGAGCTTGTCGAACGAGGAGGCTGGCAGCAGGCGATCGCACACGCGGATGAACTCGGTGACGCACCAATCGATGCCGCCCACTCGGGTCAGGACGTCGCGCAGGATGTTGTCGACCAGCCCCTCCATGGGGGCCAGGGCAATTTGCATGTTGGGGTCTCGGCGGGAAAAGGCGGCAGTCTAACAAAAAATGCCGCCCGCTCAGGCACCGATCAGCGCCGGGCCGTAACCTTCGACGAATTCCGCCGGCATGCGCTTGGGCTTGCCGCTGGACAACTCGATGCAGGCGAAGGTGGTTTGCGCGCGCAGCAAGGTCACGCCGTCACGCGGGCGCTTGAGCTGGAAGCGCCGGGTCATGCGCAAGCGCTGGTCCCAGTCGACGATCCAGGTGGCCAGCTGCAGCTCGTCATCCTCATAGCCGGCAGCCAGGTAGTCGATTTCGTGGCGTACCACCGCCATGGCGCGGTCCAGGCGCCGGTACTCGGCAAGGTCCAGGCCCAGGCGCTGGGAGTGGCGCCAGGCACAACGCTCCAGCCAGGTGACGTAGACCGCGTTGTTGGCGTGACCGAGGCCGTCGATGTCCTCGCTGCCGACACGCAGGTCGATGATGAATGGCGTTGCCAGGTCCCAGCTCATGCCCGCTCCCAATGTGTATGAACGGGCAGAGTGTATCGGATGTTCAGGCGCTTTGCCGCGCGGGGGCACTGGCACGGCTGAGCAATTCGAGCACCGCCTCGCCCAGGCGCGGGTCTGCCAGCACGCGCTGGTGGCCGCCGTCCTCCAGCTGCAGCAGGCGGCTGTCGAACCATGCCTTGTGAATGACCTCGGCCTCGCTGGCGGGCACCAACGCGTCGTCAGCGGCATGCACGATCAAACCCGGCAGCTCCAGCTGATAACCGCTGACATCCAGGCGACTGATTTGCATGCCGACATCTCGTTCGACCTGGCGAATGAAGGCCGCCCTGGCCCGGGCCGGCAAGCCCAGCCGCCGGGCGAAACCACGCAACACACCGAGCAGCTGGGCGGGCGCGGCGATACTCACTGCCGCCTCGGCGCGCAGCCCCATCTGCAGGGCCAGCATGACACTGGCACCGCCCATGGAATGACCAATCACCGCACGCAATGGCGGCAGTTCGGCAGCAGCCTCCAGCAGCGCCCGGGCAAACAGCACCACATGCGCCTGCTGCCCGGGGGAGCGACCGTGCGCCGGGCCTTCCAGGGAGACCACGGTGTGCCCGGCCTTCACCAGGGTTTCGATCAACGCGGCAAATTGGGTGGGGCGCCCTTCCCAACCGTGCATCAGCAGCACGGTCGGGCCTTTACCCCAACGCAAGGCAGACAACCCAAAACGCAAGGTAATGCGCTCCGCGTTCGCCAGCAGCGGCAGCTCCCATTGCCTGGGCGGCAGGTTACGCGGGGTCATGAAGGCGCGGCGCATCTTGCCGGCGACATGTTCGGGGGCCAGTCGGCCGAGGGTGCCATTCACACCACGAATCCAGCTCAGGGTAGTCATCGCCTTGCTCCAGGGTCTGAGGCTCAGATAACCGCCGACTTGGCGGCGCGCAGAATACGGTCGGACAACTCGCCGGTGCCCAGGGCACGGGCCAGCGCCAGACCACCAATCATCAGGGCCAGGTCGGCCAATGCCTTGTCGGCATCTTCGGGGCGATCAACCATGGCTGCGGTCATCAGCTCGATGTGCTCGGCCAGCACCTCGCGAAACACCTCTGGCAGGCGCTGCATCTCGCCAATCGAATTGGGTAGCGGGCAGGCATGCACTTCGGCATCACGGTGCTTGCGCGACAGGTAAAAGGCGCTTGCCAGCGCCCGGCGCCCCTCGCCGTCCAGGCTTGGGTCAACCTGGGCCAACAAGGCCCGGCGCTCGCTGAGCAACTGGCGGAACGCTTCGAGCATGAGCTCGTCCTTGCTGTCGAAGTGCGCGTAGAAGCCTCCAACGGTCAGGCCTGCCGCGCCCATCACCTGGCTGACACTCGGCTCGGCCGGACCGTGCTGGATCAGCGCGCTACGGGCGGCTTCGAGGATGCGTTCGCGGGTTCTGGTTTTCTTGTCACTCATGGCCAGCTCAACGTGCAAAATATGATGATTGAAATATGATACTCATCATATTTTTTGGCAAGCAGAAATTGAGACCGTTTATCGGCGTGCACTTTTCGGAGGGATAGAAAAACAAAAGGCCCATTCAATAAGCGAATGAGCCTTTAAAGTCCCGCAAAACGCGGGTAAACGTGGCGTCCCCTAGGGGACTCGAACCCCTGTTACCGCCGTGAAAGGGCGGTGTCCTAGGCCACTAGACGAAGGGGACGTAACCTTCGCGAAGATTCACTGATGTGAACCCTGGCTAAATTGGTGGAGCTAAGCGGGATCGAACCGCTGACCTCCTGCATGCCATGCAGGCGCTCTCCCAGCTGAGCTATAGCCCCGAAAACAAAAGGCTCATCCAATATGCGAATGAGCCTCTTTAAGTCCCGCAAAGCGCGGGTAAAAGTGGCGTCCCCTAGGGGACTCGAACCCCTGTTACCGCCGTGAAAGGGCGGTGTCCTAGGCCACTAGACGAAGGGGACGTAACCTTCGCGAAGATTCGCTGATGCGAACCCTGGCTAAATTGGTGGAGCTAAGCGGGATCGAACCGCTGACCTCCTGCATGCCATGCAGGCGCTCTCCCAGCTGAGCTATAGCCCCGGATTTCTAGCCTCTCGGCCCAGCGACATAGTGAAACATCGCTTGTGCAAAACTGGCGTCCCCTAGGGGACTCGAACCCCTGTTACCGCCGTGAAAGGGCGGTGTCCTAGGCCACTAGACGAAGGGGACGAACCTTCTTACCTTCAAGACCCGGTTGCTGTACCCGGTCTTGCTCGACAGCCTTGGCTGCCAAGCGGAATTTGGTGGAGCTAAGCGGGATCGAACCGCTGACCTCCTGCATGCCATGCAGGCGCTCTCCCAGCTGAGCTATAGCCCCACTATGTCGCTTTGAACCGAATCACCGGCTGGGTGCCTGGCGTTTCGTTTTCGTTCATCGCTGTGGACGGGGCGCATATTAAGATCGGATTGCAAAGCTGTCAAACGAAATTTTGAAATTATTCAAAAGTTTTTTCACAGATAACAATCACTTACCGCCCTGCCCCGGTTCTTCAGGGTTAGCTGTGCCTGTGGGAGCGGGCTAGCCCGCCCCCACAGGTCAGGTGTAAAGCTGAATCAGGCGATGTTCGCCAGCAGCTTTTCCCACTCTTTGTTTTCTTTCTTCGACACGCCGCCCAGCAGGTCGAGTGCCTGGCGCAGGCGGTAGCGGGTCAGGTCCGGGCCAAGGATTTCCATGGCGTCCAGTACCGAGACCGAACTGGCCTGGCCAGTGATGGCAGCGAACATCAGCGGCATGGCATCACGCAGTTTGAGTTCCAGCGCTTCGACAACGGCCTGGATGCAACCGGTGATCCGCTCTTTTTCCCACTGGCGCAGGCTCTCGAGCTTCCACAGGATCAACTGCATGACCTGGCGCACCTGGTCGGCGGACAGCTTCTTGCTTTCGAACAGCTTGGCGTCGAGCTTGAGCGCGCCTTCGAAGAAGAAACCACCCAGCGGAGCGACCTGGCTGAAGGTCTCGACCCGGCCCTGCACGTGCGGGGCGATTTTCATCATGTAGTCGCTGTTGAACGCCCACTTCTGCACGCGTGCGGCGAACTCTTCCACCGGCAGTTCGCGCAGCCACTGGCCGTTGAGCCACGACAGCTTCTCGATGTCGAAGATCGGGCCGCCCAGCGAGATACGCGACAGGTCGAAATGCTCGACCATTTCGGCCAGGGAGAACTTCTCGCGCTCATCCGGCATCGACCAGCCCATGCGGCCGAGGTAATTGAGCATCGCCTCGGGCATGAAGCCCATGCGCTCGTAGAAGGTCACCGACGTCGGGTTCTTGCGCTTGGACAGCTTGCTCTTGTCGGGGTTGCGCAGCAGCGGCATGTAGCACAGCTTGGGCTGCTCCCAACCGAAGTATTCGTACAGCTTGATCAGTTTCGGTGCCGACGGCAGCCACTCTTCGCCGCGCAGCACGTGGGTGATGCCCATCAGGTGGTCGTCAACCACGTTGGCCAGGAAGTACGTCGGCAGGCCGTCGTTCTTCATCAGCACCTGCATGTCCATGCGGTCCCATGGGATCTCGACGTCGCCACGGAGCATGTCCGGAACCACGCAGATACCTTCGCTTGGCACCTTCATGCGGATCACGTGGGGCTCACCAGCAGCCAGGCGGCGCTGCACTTCCTCGTCGCTCAGCAGCAGCGCACGGCCGTCGTAGCGCGGGGTTTCGCCACGGGCCATCTGCTCGGCGCGCATCTGCTCCAGCTCTTCGGCGGTGCAGAAGCAGTAGAACGCATGGCCGGCGTCGACCAGTTGCTTGGCGTACTCGGCGTAGATCTCGCCGCGCTCGCTCTGCCGGTAAGGGCCATGCGGGCCGCCGACATCCGGGCCTTCGTTCCATTCGATGCCAAGCCAGCGCAGGGCGTCGAAGATCTGCTGCTCCGACTCGCGGGTCGAGCGCAACTGGTCGGTGTCTTCGATGCGCAGGATGAACTCACCGCCATGCTGCTTGGCGAAGCAGTAGTTGAACAGGGCGATGTAGGCAGTGCCGACATGGGGGTCGCCGGTAGGCGATGGCGCGATACGCGTGCGTACGGTGGTCATGGAGAGTCTCGAACGAAAGATGAAACAAAGGCGGGATGTTAGCAGGGAGCGGGCATCGGGCTCCAGCAATGGCGCTAACGTCACTTGTGGGCGGGCGGTGTATCGCTGTTAAATTTGCTTACATTTCTGGAACGATAGTACCCATGCCTGCTCAACTCAAACGCCGCCTGCTGATCTTCTTCACCTTGGTCGCGCTCATCGCCCTCGCCTTCCTGGCCCACTGGTATTTCAAGGGCCGCTTCTACGAGAGCACTGACAATGCCTACGTGCAAGGCGAGATCACGCGGATCTCCAGCCAGCTCGGCGCACGTATCGACGACGTGCGCGTGGAAGACAACCAGCATGTGCGCAAAGGCGACTTGCTGGTGCGCCTTGAGGTCGCCGACTTTGCACTGGCCGTGGAGCGTGCCCGCGCCGCCCTGGCCACCCGCGAAGCCGAGCACGCCCAGGCTGAAAGCCGCCTGACCCAGCAAGGCAGCCTGATTGCCGCAGGCCAGGCGCAGGTGGCCGCCAACCAGGCAACATTCGACCGCTCGCGGCTCGACCTCAACCGGGTAGAAAAGCTGCGCAAGCCAGGCTTCGTCTCTGAACAGCAAGTCACCACCTTGTCGGCTGAGAGCCACGTTGCCGGCTCCCAGGTCGACAAGGCACGTGCCGACCTGCAAAGCCAGCGCCAGCAGGTCAACGCCCTCAGCGCCGACCTCAAGCGCCTGGATGCACAAATCGCCAATGCCCGTGCCGAGCTTGCCCAGGCCGAGCTGAACCTGACCCGCTGCGAAATCCGCGCGCCCATCAGCGGCATGATCGGCCAGCGTAATGCCCGCACTGGCCAAGTGGTGCAGGCTGGCGCCTACTTGCTGTCGATCGTGCCCGACGCGGACATCTGGGTGCAGGCCAACTTCAAGGAGACCCAGATTGGCCACATGCAACCCGGCCAGCGCGCCGAGCTGCTGTTCGACAGCTACCCCGACACCCCGATCGAGGCCCGCGTCGACAGCCTGTTCGCTGCCTCGGGAGCGCAGTTCAGCCTGTTGCCACCGGACAACGCCACCGGCAACTTCACCAAGGTGGTGCAGCGCATCCCCGTCAAACTGACGTTCGCTGCCGACAACCCGCTGCATGGCCGCATCCGCCCGGGCATGTCGGTGACCGCCACTGTCGACCTGCGCACCGAGGATGATGGCCAGGATGGCTGGTGATCAGCTGCTCCGGCCAACTGCGGAGCCTACCCGGCGCGACTGGATTGCAGTGATGAGCGTCATGCTCGGCGCCTTCATGGCAGTGCTGGACATCCAGATCACCAACTCTTCGCTCAAGGACATCCAGGGAGCGCTGTCGGCAACCCTGGAGGAAGGCTCGTGGATTTCCACGTCTTACCTGGTGGCGGAGATCATCATGATTCCGCTGACCGCCTGGCTGGTGCAGCTGCTGTCCGCCCGGCGCCTGGCGGTGTGGGTATCGGCAGGTTTTCTGGTGTCGTCGCTGCTCTGCTCGATGGCCTGGAACCTGGAGAGCATGATCCTTTTCCGCGCCCTGCAGGGCTTTACCGGCGGCGCGCTGATCCCGCTGGCCTTCACCCTGACCCTGATCAAGCTGCCCGAGCATCATCGCGCCAAGGGCATGGCCATGTTCGCCATGACCGCCACGTTCGCCCCTTCCATCGGCCCCACACTGGGCGGCTGGCTGACTGAGAACTGGGGCTGGGAATATATCTTCTACATCAACATCCCACCTGGCCTGGTGATGATCGCTGGGCTGATGTACGGCCTGGAGAAGAAAGCAGCGCACTGGGAATTGCTGAAAAGCACCGATTACGCGGGCATCGTAACCCTTGGGGTCGGCCTGGGGTGCCTGCAGGTGTTCCTTGAAGAAGGCCACCGCAAGGACTGGCTGGAGTCGAACCTGATCGTCGCCTTGGGCAGCATTGCCCTGGTCAGCCTGATCACCTTTGTCATCCTGCAGTTTTCCAAGGCGCACCCGCTGATAAACCTGCGCATTCTCGGCAACCGCAACTTCGGCCTGTCGAGCATCGCCAGCCTGGGCATGGGCGTTGGGCTGTACGGGTCGATCTATCTGCTACCGCTATACCTTGCGCAAATCCAGGGCTACAACGCGCTGCAGATCGGCGAGGTGATCATGTGGATGGGCGTGCCGCAGCTGTTCCTGATCCCGCTGGTGCCGCAGTTGATGAAGGTGATCCCACCAAAATTACTCTGCGCGCTGGGCTTTTGCCTGTTCGGCGTCGCCAGTTTCGGTTCCGGCGTGTTGAACCCCGACTTTGCCGGCGAGCAGTTCAACCACATCCAGATCATCCGCGCCCTTGGCCAACCCATGATCATGGTGACCATTTCACTGATTGCCACGGCGTATATCCAGCAGCAGGATGCCGGGTCGGCGTCGAGCCTGTTCAATATCCTGCGCAACCTGGGGGGCGCCATCGGCATCGCCTTGCTCGCCACCCTGCTGGATGCGCGGACCAAGGTGTATTTCGACTACCTGCGTGAGGCAGTGGTGCCGAGCAACCCACAGGTGGCCGAACGCCTGGCGCAACTGGCGGAGCGGCTGGGCAATGACAATGCGGCGTTGGGCAAGTTGAGCGAGATCACCCACCAGCAGGCGCTGATCATGGCCTATAACGACGCCTTCCATTTTGTGGGGATCGGGTTGGCGGTGAGCATGGTGGCGGTGTTGCTCACCCGCAAGCTGCCGGAGGGGCTCAAGGCGGGTGAAGCACATTGAATCGATGCTGCCTGTGCAGCCCTATCGCCGGCAAGCCAGCTCCTAGAGGGCTGCACATGGCCTGAAAACCGTGAGGTACCTGGGGGAGCCGGCTTGCCGGCGATGGGGCAACAACTGAAGAACACTCAGCTGGTGATCAACCGCTCCCGAAGCTGAGTGATCTCGTCGCGCAACTGCGCCGCCGCCTCGAACTCCAGGTCGCGGGCAAACTGCATCATCTTCTCTTCCAACTGCTTGATGCGCTTGGTGATCTCGCCCGGCGTACGCAGTTCGGCCTCGTAGCGGGCGCTCTCCTCCGCGGCCTTGGCCATGCCTTTGCGCTTCTTGCTGCGCGACCCCGGCACGTTTGCGCCTTCCATGATGTCGGTGATGTCCTTGACCACGCCCTTGGGCACGATGCCGTTGGCCTGGTTGAACGCGACCTGCTTCTCGCGGCGCCGCTCGGTCTCGTCGATGGCACGCTGCATGGACCCGGTCACCTGGTCGGCGTAGAGGATCGCCCGGCCATTGAGGTTTCGCGCAGCGCGGCCGATGGTCTGGATAAGCGAGCGCTCGGAGCGCAGGAAACCTTCCTTGTCGGCATCGAGGATTGCTACCAGCGACACCTCTGGCATGTCCAGGCCCTCGCGCAGCAGGTTGATGCCCACCAGCACGTCAAAGGTACCAAGGCGCAGGTCGCGGATGATTTCGACCCGCTCCACGGTGTCGATGTCCGAGTGCAGGTAACGCACCCGCACGTCATGATCGGCCAGGTAATCGGAGAGGTCTTCGGCCATGCGCTTGGTCAGCGTGGTGGCCAACACCCGCTCGCCCACCTCAACGCGCTTGCGGATCTCCGACAGCAGGTCGTCGACCTGGGTCAGCGCCGGGCGTACCTCGACCTGCGGGTCGACCAGGCCGGTCGGGCGCACTACCTGCTCGACCACACGGCCAGCATGCTCGGCTTCGTAGGGCCCCGGGGTGGCGGAAACGAAAATGGTTTGCGGGCTCACCGCTTCCCATTCGTCGAAACGCATTGGCCGGTTGTCCAGCGCCGACGGCATGCGGAAGCCGTACTCGACCAGGGTTTCCTTGCGCGAGCGGTCGCCCTTGTACATGGCACCGACCTGGGGAACGCTGACGTGGGATTCGTCGATCACCAGCAGCGCATCGTCCGGCAGGTAATCGTAGAGGGTGGGTGGTGGCGCGCCGGCCGGGCGCCCGGAAAGGTAGCGCGAGTAGTTTTCGATGCCGTTGCAATACCCAAGCTCCAGAATCATCTCCAGGTCGAAGCGGGTGCGCTGCTCCAGACGCTGGGCCTCTACCAGCTTGTTGGCCTTGTGCAAGTATTCGAGGCGGTCCTTGAGTTCCTCCTTGATGCCCTCCACGGCCTCCATCAGCGTTTCCCGCGGGGTGACGTAGTGGCTCTTGGGATAGAAGGTAAAACGCGGCAACTTGCGGAAGACTTCGCCAGTCAGCGGGTCGAACGCGGCAATGTTCTCTACCTCATCATCGAACAACTCGATGCGGATGGCTTCGAGGTCGGATTCGGCGGGGAACACATCGATCACGTCACCGCGCACTCGGAAGGTGGCGCGGGCGAAGTCCATCTCGTTGCGGGTGTACTGCAAGTCGGCCAGGCGGCGCAGCAGTGCGCGCTGGTCGAGCTTGTCGCCGCGGTCGACGTGCAGGACCATTTTCAGGTAGGTCTCGGGGCTGCCCAGGCCATAGATGCACGACACGGTGGTGACGATGATCGCATCGCGCCGTTCCAGCAGCGCCTTGGTCGCAGACAGGCGCATCTGCTCGATGTGGTCGTTGATCGACGCGTCCTTCTCGATGAAGGTGTCCGACGATGGCACGTAGGCCTCGGGCTGGTAGTAGTCGTAGTAGGAAACGAAATACTCCACCGCGTTGTTCGGGAAAAATGCCTTGAATTCGCCGTACAGCTGCGCGGCCAGGGTCTTGTTCGGCGCCAGCACCAGCGTGGGGCGCTGCACCTGCTGAATGACGTTGGCAATGCTGAAGGTCTTGCCCGAACCGGTGACGCCCAGCAGGGTCTGGTGCGACAGGCCCGCCTCGATACCCTCGACCATCTGGCGGATGGCCTCGGGCTGATCGCCGGCCGGCTGAAAACGGGTGACGAGCTGGAACTCGGACATGTCGGACCTCGCGGTAACGCCGTAACTGTAAATTTAGCCAGTAGTCTATACCCAAATGCGCCCGCCTGGTGCCGGATTCAAGCCCCAGGTGTGAGCGCTCATTGCGATGGACACGGCAAATCGACCAATGGTTGAAAAAAATTTACGCAAAACACCGGAAAAGCTGCGCCACACTGTCGCAGTGACCGGTCGGTATCACTATACTGACTCCCCGTTTGTGCACCGCTTCAGTGCATTCGGCTGGAGCGTGTACGCCCTATCACTCTCCATTCAGAGCCAAGGTAACAATGAGCCTGTTTTCCGCTGTCGAGCTGGCACCCCGCGACCCTATCCTGGGCCTCAACGAAGCATTCAACGCCGACCCACGTACCGACAAGGTCAACCTGGGCGTGGGTGTGTACTGCAATGAGGAAGGCCGCATTCCGCTGCTGCGCGCCGTGATCGAAGCCGAAACCCAGCGTGCCGCACAGCACGCCTCGCGCGGCTACCTGCCGATCGACGGCATCGCCACCTACGACCAGGCCGTGCAAAAACTCATTTTCGGCGCCGAGTCGCCACTGCTGGCCGCTGGCCGCGTGGTTACCGTGCAAGCCGTTGGCGGCACCGGCGCTCTGAAGATCGGCGCCGACTTCCTCAAGCGCCTGTCGCCGAACGCCGTCGTTGCCATCAGCGACCCGAGCTGGGAAAACCACCGCGCGCTGTTCGAAACCGCCGGCTTCCCGGTACAGAACTACCGCTATTACGACGCGCCGAGCAACGACGTCAACCGCACCGGCATGCTCGAAGACCTGAACGCCCTGCCGTCCGGCTCGATCGTCGTGCTGCACGCCTGCTGCCACAACCCGACCGGCGTCGACCTGGGCCTGGATGACTGGAAAAACGTCCTGGAAGTGGTCAAGGCCAAAGGCCACGTGCCATTCCTCGACATGGCCTACCAGGGCTTTGGTGACGGTATCGCCGAAGATGCCTTCGCTGTGCGCCTGTTCGCCGAGTCTGGCCTGGACTTCTTTGTTTCCAGCTCGTTCTCCAAGTCGTTCTCGCTGTACGGTGAGCGCGTAGGCGCGCTGTCGATCGTCACCGGCAGCAAGGACGAAAGCACCCGCGTACTGTCGCAGGTCAAGCGCGTCATCCGCACCACGTACTCCAACCCGCCGACCCACGGCGCGACCATCGTCGCCACCGTGCTCAACAGCGCCGAGCTGCGCAGCATGTGGGAAGCGGAGCTGGGCGAGATGCGCCAGCGCATCCACGGCATGCGCCAGCAGATGGTCAGCCTGCTGGCCGAATACGGCGCCAAGCGCGACTTCAGCTTCGTCGGCCGCCAGGCGGGCATGTTCTCCTACTCGGGCCTGACCGTCGAGCAAGTGGCACGCCTGAAGAACGAGTTCGGCATCTACGCGCTGGACACCGGCCGTATCGCTGTCGCCGCGCTGAACCAGAGCAACATCCACGTGGTCACCAAGGCCATCGTCGAAGTGCTGTAACTGCTTGATTTGGCTCGCTGAATTGCCAAGGGCGGGGTTGACTTGCCCTCGGCAATCAGTAAGATATGCGCAGATTCCGCGATAGCTCAGTCGGTAGAGCAAATGACTGTTAATCATTGGGTCCCTGGTTCGAGTCCAGGTCGCGGAGCCAAATTCTGAAAAACCTCCAGCTGCGCAAGCACTGGAGGTTTTTTTATTTCCGCACCCGCTATTTCTGCAGCGGCTCGGTCACCGGCTTGCCTTCATCCACAAGGCTCCAGACCAGCAATTTGGCTGGCTTCGACTGGCTGGCATTGCGCGACACGCTGTGCACCGTGCCCGGTGCTTCGTACCAGTACTCACCGGCCTTGTAGGTCTTTTCCTGCTCATCATTGAGCTTCGACACCACTGCACCCTCAAGCACATAGGCCATCACCGCGCCTGGATGCTGGTGAGCGGGCGATGCCTGGCCAGGCGCATAGCTGACGGTAAGCATGACGGCGCTCTTGCCGGGCGCGTTGCTGGGTTGCTGCTGTTGCAGGACCTTGACCTGGTCCGCGGCATCGCCATGCGCCCAAGCGCAGGACTGCCCGGCGAGCAGACCGGCACCGACAAGCAAGGCAAGGGAAAGAATCGAGGGTTTCATGGGGCTTCTCCTGATTGGCATCTGCCAGCAGGTTAGGCCCTAGGGCACCGCAGACAAATGGCCAATTCAGGGAAAAAGCAGGGGGCCGCGTCGCCGCGCCCCGGTGATTCAGCTGCTACGGCCGATTGGGTAGAACGCGCCATGGCTCCAGACGCCAAGCCATTCTTCGCCATCGATCTCACGCGGCACCGCCAGTTCGACCAGCTGGTAGAACACATTACGATGGATCAACGCTTCGAGATTGTTGCGCATCAGCACGTAGGGCGATGGCTCCTGGGTCACGGGGTCTGTCTCAACCCTTAACGGATTTTCAGGGCCCGCCTCCACCTGATCCTCGACATTGCTGGTAAAGCTCAACACCTGCTGCTCACCACTGCCCTGCACGTCCAGCGTCACGGCAACGAACGGCGCATCATCGACACGGATGCCGACCTTTTCCACCGGCGTGATCAGGAAGTAGTCATCACCATCCCGGCGGATGATCGTTGAGAACAGGCGTACCATGGGCTTGCGCCCGATTGGCGTGCCCAGGTAGTACCAGGTGCCATCGCGCGCAATGCGCATGTCGATATCACCGCAAAAATCCGGGTTCCACAGATGCACCGGCGGCAACCCTTTGTGCTTGGGGATCTGCGCCAGAATATCGTTGGCCTTGCCGGAATCCGTCATCACCCTGCCCTCACTGACTCATGCCCAGAAGGCTACGAGCGTACTCGCGCATCGGTGCTGCGAGCAAATCCTGAGGGGTGTTGTCGTGGAACGTCAACAAACCGCCACGGCTTTTGATCCTGGCGGTGTCGATCAAGTAACGGGTACTGGTTTCGATCAGCATCATCTGCACCACACCGGTGTCCCAACCCAGCCGGTCGACTGCCTGTTCGTCATACCACTCATCGCCATTGCCGATACGGTCGTCGGTGCGGGCGAAACGGGTATACAACACATAGTCGGCGCCGACCGAACGCGCTTGTGCGATCGCTTCCTCGAGCCCCAACGGGCCTTGGGCGCGGCGCACCAGCGGGAAATACTCGACGAAGCTCTTGAATGCCTCTTCGGCCACCACGTTCTGCTTCGGCACAGGGCCTTTGCCCGGCGGCATGAATGCGCCTTGGCCAATGAAGATGAACGAATCGGGCTGCAGGCGGATCGACAGCGTGCGGCGGGTGTCGCTGTGGTCCAGCAGGCCAGCATCGCTCATGTGGTAACGGACGCCTTCGCCCATATCGCTGACATTCATGCAGCCGCCCAGCGCCAACAGCGCCAGGGGCAAGACCAGGCTACGCATCTTTCCTCCAGTGGCCGGTGACGAAAAACCGGCGAATAGCCGGCGGATGCAGCTTTTGCGCCAGATCAACCGCCAATCACCTTCATCACCATCACATCCCCGGAAAACGCCACCTCCTGCTTGTCTGCCAAGGCGCTGACCAGTAGCCGCTGCAAGGCAGGCAACGCCTGATGACGCGGCTGTTCCAGCAGGTCGCCGACAAAGTGACGATTGCTCGACGACAGGCAGCCATGCAGCCAACCGGTGGAGGACAACCTAAGCCGCGAGCACGTCCGGCAGAACGGCACAGTCTCGTTGGCGATCACGCCGAAATGGCCTTTCCCTGGAACCTGGTAGCGCAGTGCGGTGGCGTCCAGCGGCGCATCGACTTGCTGATAGCCATGCTCGCGGCCGATGAGGGCCAGCAGCTGATCGAGCCCGACGAACTGCTGCAGGAACGCATTAGGGTCACGGGCGAGATGCCCCATGCGCATCAGCTCGATGAAACGCAACTCGAAACCACGGGCCAGGCAGTAGTCCAGCAATGGCAGCACCTGATCCAGGTTCTGCCCGCGCATCGGCACCATGTTCACCTTGATCTGCATGCCCATGGCACTGGCCTGTTGCATGCCAGCCAGGACGCTGGCCAGGTCACCTCCGCGGGCGATGCGCCGGAAGGCCTCGGGGTCGAGGGTATCGAGGGATACATTCAAACGGCGAATGCCTGCCGCCTGCAGCAGCGCCAACTTGCGTGAGAGCAGCTGGCCATTGGTGGTCAGGGTGATGTCTTGCAGGCCGAGCCTGGCCACTGCGGCCAGAAACCCGTCCAGCCGGGGGCTGATCAGTGGCTCGCCGCCGGTGATGCGCAGGCGCTCGATGCCGGCGGCCTCGATGAGGTATGCCACGCCACGCGCCAACGCCTCACCCGACAGCTCATCCTGCGCCGCAACCAGCCGTTTGCCATTGGGCACGCAGTAGCTGCAGGCATAGTTACAGGCAGCCGTCAGGCTGACGCGCAGGTTGCGAAAACGCCTGCCTTGACGATCGACAATCATGAATGACTCCGGCATGGGTGAATCGGGGCTGGCAAAACCTGACTCAAAATTCAGGTTTTTGCAAGCCCCGTCACCACACCGGTTTCAGTCAAGCGATACGAGACGCTTAGGCCGCGGGTTCCGGGTCGCGCTTGCGCTTGTTGCCCATGCGCACGCCGATGTCCATGAGGAACTGGAAGAAGCCTTCCTGATCCTCCAGCACATTGCTCCAGAACGGCGAGTGGTACAGCGCCACGGCACCGTGCACCAGCGCCCAGGCAGCGCAGTAATGGAAGTACGGCGGTACGTCTTCGAGCTTGCCTTCGCTGATGCGGCCCTTGATCAGCTGAGTCAGCCGATCGAAGTTGGAGGCACGAATGCTGTGCAGCTCCTCGACCATCTCCGGCACCTGGTTGCCCTTGACCACCTTTTCTTCCAGGCGATCGAACAAGCGGTAACGCTGCGGGTCGCGCATGCGGAACTCGAAATAGGCGCGCGAGAGCGCCTCCTTGTCGCGGTCGACATCGGCCGAGTGCAACAGCGCGTTCAAGTCACGCTCGTAGTCGAGCATCAGGCGCAGGTAGATCTCCGCCTTGGACTTGAAGTGCTTGTAGATCGTCCCTTTGCCGATACCTACGGCGTCAGCGATCATCTCGACGGTGACGCTATCTTCACCCTGTTCGAGAAACAGCTTGAGCGCAGTATCGAGGATTTCCTGTTCGCGACGGCGAAACTCACGGACCTTACGAGGTTCTTTCTGCATGGGAAGGACTGGATGACATTGAAGCGGTTTATTATGCCTAACTTGCAGCAAATTGCACGGATCATCCAACCATGTCTATGTTTCATGATGAGTTCGACCAGGCGCCGGGGCTGCGTTACCTGAACCATGCGGCCATCGCCCCTTGGCCACGGCGGGCCAGCGACGCGGTGGCGCGCTTTGCGCGAGACAACGTCAAACAGGGTGCCAGCGACTATCCGGCATGGCTGGCCACCGAGCGGCGCCTGCGCGATCGCCTGGCGCGGCTGATCAATGCACCTTCACGCGGCGATATCGCACTGGTCAAGAACACATCCGAAGCGCTCTCTCTGGTCGCATTCGGCCTCGACTGGCAAGCCGGCGACCAAGTGGTGATCAGTGACGAGGAATTCCCCTCCAACCGGGTGGTGTGGGAGGCGCTGGCCCATCGAGGTGTCGAGGTGGTTCAGGCGAGCCTGGCCGGCGCCGACCCCGAAGCTTCGCTGCTGGCGGCCTGCGGCCCGCGCACACGCCTGTTGGCAGTCAGCGCCGTACAGTTCGGTAGTGGCCTGCGCCTGGACCTTGCGCGCCTCGGCGAGGGCTGCAGGGTGCGCCAGGTGTTGTTCTGCGTCGATGCCATCCAGCAGATCGGCGCCCTGCCCTTCGACGTGCAGCACTATCAGTGCGATTTCGCCATGGCCGACGGCCACAAGTGGATGCTTGGCCCCGAGGGCCTCGGCCTTTTCTACTGCCGCGCCGCAGTGCGCCCGCAACTGAGGCTCAATGCCTATGGCTGGCACATGCTGGAGCATTTGGGCGACTTCGAGCGCCGCCAGTGGCAACCGGCGCGCAGCGCCCGGCGCTTCGAGTGCGGCAGCCCGAACATGCTCGGCGCCTGTGCGCTGGAGGCAAGCCTGTCATTGCTGGAGGAAATCGGCATGGATGAGGTTGCCCGGCTTTTGCAACAGCGGGTCGAGCAGTTGTACCAAGGCTTGGCGAATATTCATGGCGTGCAACTGCATAGCCCAGGGGCTGCGCAACGGCGGGCGGGCATTGTCACTTTCAGCATTTCAGGGCAAGACAGCGCCGCTATCCATCGCAGCTTGACGGCTGAAAGCACGATTTGCGCACTGAGGGGCCCCGGTGTGCGTTTTTCGCCACATTTCTATACCAATGAGCGGCTTATCGATGAAGCTGTACAGCAAGTAAGACGGCTTGCCATGCATTGAGGAAGGAAGGAACACCGGGCGTATTCCAAATCTGTTTAAAAAACGACCAGCACGCACTGGCACTGTGCCAAACCTGACCAATACTTGAAGTGTTGGCGCGGCGCATCCCCCCCAAGTGGCGCGCCGATAAAGGTGCTCAGGGACCGCGTACCTTTGTTTTACTCCTAATGGTCTTAACCCGGATTCCTCCCCCAGAACCCGGGTTTTTTTTGCCTGATCGAATGCCCCGGCGGGTGCTCAGGCAACCCGGGCCAGGGGGAACAGGCGCTTGAAGTTGGCGGTGGTCTGCTCGGCCAGCTGTGTGTAACTCACGCCGCGTAGCGATGCCACATACTCCGCCACCTCCCGCACATACTGCGGCAGGTTCGGCTTGCCACGGTAGGGAATGGGCGCCAGGTAGGGCGAGTCGGTTTCAACCAGCAGGCGGTCTGCCGGCACCTGCCGCGCCACCTCGCGCAACGCGTCGGCATTGCGGAAGGTGACGATGCCGGACAGCGAGATGTAGTAGCCCAGGTCCAGCGCCGCCTTGGCCATCTCCCAGTCTTCTGTGAAGCAGTGCAGCACGCCGGCCTGGGGCAGGCTGGCTTCGCGCAGCAGCGCCAGGGTGTCCGCACGGGCCGCGCGGGTATGCACGATCACCGGCTTGCCGGTCTGCCGCGACGCTTCCAGGTGCAAGCGGAACGACGCCTGTTGCAGCTCGGCAGCCTCTGGCTCGTAGTGATAGTCCAGCCCGGTTTCACCAATCGCCACCACATGCGGGTGCGCCAGTTCGCGCAACAACCACTCCAGCGCCGGGGTTTCGCCCGGCGCCAGGTCGAGCGGGTGTATACCCACGGAACAATCGACATCGGTGTACTGCTCGCTCAGCGCCTTCACCGCACCGGCATTTTCGGCGCTAACGCCAATACACAGAAAATGCCCCACCCCTCGCTCGCGCGCCGCCTGCAGGGCGGCATCGAGGGAGCCCTGGTGGGCACTGAGGTCAAGACGGTCGAGGTGGCAATGGGAATCTACGAGCATGGGAGACGGCACACGTGAATAAATGGAGAAATCAGCGGGAACCCGGCAGCTGCACCCAATGGGCGAGCAAGGCTTCCAGCAGCAGGACGCGGTTGAGGTTGGCCTTGCCCAGCACCTTCTGGCGCTGCTCGAGGATCCACGCCTGAACTTCGAGCACCTTGGCTTGCCGGCTCTTCTGTGCAAGGTATTGCACCACCTTGCGCATATCGGCCAAGCCTAGCCCCTCCTCGTCCTGGGTCAATTGATAACGCAGGATCAGGTGCGACCAATCGCAGAACCAGTCGAACAGCAACAACAATGGCACGCTGTTCCAGGCTTCTGCCAGTTGCGTGGGCGATTGCTGCTGCTTGAGCAGCTTCTTTACCCCATCGGTGACGAGCGTACGCTGCTCGCGCACGCCCTGAGCCTGCAGCTTCACTGCCATCAACGGTGAGCCAGCGGCAAGCGTCAGCAGCTCGTCGCGTTCGGCCTCGTCGTTGTCGGCAAGCGCCGTCGCCAGCCAGGCTTGGCTTTGGGCCAGGCTAGGCTGCGGGCACACGACCTGCTGGCATCGGCTCTTGATGGTCGGCAGCAACCGGCTGGGCTGGTGGCTCACCAGCAGCAGCACCGTATTGCCGGAGGGCTCTTCCAGGCTTTTGAGCAAGGCGTTGGAGGCGTTGACGTTCATCGCCTCCACCGGTTCGATGAGGATCACCTTGCGCCCGCCAAGCTGCGCGGTCTGCACCACGAAGGACACCAGTTCGCGCACCTGGTCGACCTTGATCGGCTTGTCTGCCTCTTCAGGCTCGAGCACGAAGTTATCCGGGTGGCTGCCTGCCTTGAGCAGCAAACACGACTTGCACTGCCCGCAGGCATCCAGCCCTTGCGGCTGCTGGCACAGCAGGCTTGCCATCAGGCGCTCGGCCAAGGCGCGCTTGCCGATACCCTGCGGGCCGTGCAGCAAATAGGCGTGGGCATGCTGGGCACGCCCCGCCAATTGCTGCCAAAGCGCCTGCTGCCAGGGGTAGGCCTCAGCCACGGCAACGCTCCAGGATACCAGGCAGCAGTGCATCAATGGCGCGCTGTACGGCTTCCAGCGATTGCGCGGCATCCAGCAGTTGGTAGCGCTGCGGCTCGCGCTGGGCGCGCTGCAGGTAGGCCTGGCGCACGGCCTCGAAGAAGGCCTGGCCTTCCTGCTCGAAACGGTCCAGGCGGCCACGTGCGGCGGCACGGGCCAACCCGATCTCTACCGGCAGGTCGAACACCAGGGTCAGGTCTGGGCGCAGGTCGCCCTGAACGAATTGCTCAAGGGTGGCGATACGCTCGACCGACAAGCCACGGCCACCGCCCTGATAAGCGTAGGTGGCATCGGTAAAGCGATCGCACAGCACCACGGCACTGCGGGCCAGCGCCGGGCGAATCACCTGCGCCAGGTGCTGTGAACGGGCGGCGAACACCAACAGCAGCTCGGTGTCGGCCGCCATCGCTTCATCGCTCGGTGCCAACAGCAGTTCACGGACCTTCTCGGCCAGCGGCGTACCGCCGGGCTCGCGGGTCAACACCACGTCCAGCCCTTGCTCACGCAAGCGTGCGGCCAGGTAGTCGCGGTTGGTGCTCTTGCCCGCGCCTTCGGGGCCCTCAAGGGTAATAAACAAGCCGCTCACAGGCAGTCCTTAATGTTGTTCGTCAGGCGTCGGCGTTTCGGCCGGGGCGGGTTCGCTGGCCGGTGCCGGGTCGTCTGCAGAAGGTTCGCTCGGCGCGGGGGGCGCTTCAGCCGGCGCCTGCTCGGCACCCTCTTGCACCTGGGGTGCCGGGCTGGACCGGTAGTCGGCCCGCCGCTTGAGCTGAAACTCGCGCACCGCCGAGTTGTGATCGTCAAGGTCGTCGGAGAACACATGGCTGCCATCGCCACGGGCGACGAAATACAGGCTGGTGCCATCGGACGGGTTGAGCGCAGCGTGGATCGCCTCGCGCCCGACCATGGCGATCGGCGTGGGCGGAAGGCCACTGATGGTGTAGGTGTTGTACGGGGTTGGCTCACGCAGGTCGGCGCGGGTGATCCTGCCGTTGTAGCGCTCACCCATGCCGTAGATCACCGTAGGGTCAGTCTGCAGCATCATGCCCAGCCGCAGGCGACGCACGAATACGCCGGCGATCTGGCCGCGCTCCTGGGGGATGCCGGTCTCTTTTTCCACCAGCGAGGCCATGATCAGTGCCTGGTAAGGGTCACGGTACGGCAGGTCGGTGGTGCGCTCGGCCCATTCCTTGGCCAGCACTTCATCGAGGCGCATGTAGGCCTGCTGCAGCAGCTCGGCATCCGTCATGCCCCGCACGAAGCGGTAAGTGTCAGGGAAGAAGCGGCCCTCGGGGAACACCCCGGTATGGCCGAGCTTGTCCATGACCTCCGAATCGGAAAGGCCGTCGAGGGTATGCTTGATCTTTTCATGCTTGGCGATCGCCGAACGGACCTGACGGAAGGTCCAGCCCTCGACCAGGGTCAAGTTGTACTGCACCACGTCAGCGCGGCGCCAGGCATCGAACAGGTCTTCCACGGTCATGCCAGGCGTGATGCGGTATTCACCGGTTTTCAGCGGCGTGCCAGCCATGTTGAAGCGCCAGTACAAGCGCAGCCAGAAGGCGTCATCGAGCAACCCCTCGTTCTGCATGCGGTAGAACATGCGGTTGGGGTTGGTGCCGTTGGGCACGTCGAGCAGGCGCTCCTGCGTCACGTGCAGCGGCTGCTCCAGCACCGAGTTGACCTTCCAGGCCGACCAGCCCAAAGCCAGGCCGGCCAGGATCAACCCCATTTCCAGCAGCAGCAGGAATTTGCGTCTCACGAATTCAGGTATCCAGTAACGTACGGGCAACGGCCTGCAGTTTACGGGTGAGCGGGCCCGGCGACCAGTTCAGTGCAGTAAATGCCCGCACAGGCCAAACGCCATAGACACTGTTGCAGAGAAACACTTCGTCTGCCTGCTCCAGTGCTGCAAATGGCAAGTCACACACCTGCACCCGGATTTCCAGTGCGTAAGCCTGCTGCAACAAGGCGCCGCGCATCACACCGGCAACGCCGCAGCGGCTGAGCTCGGCAGTCAGCAGCACGCCGTCGCGCACGAGGAAAAGATTGCTGTACACGCCTTCGATCACCCTGCCCTGCCCGTCACACATCAGGCCCTCGGCATGTTCGCTGTCCTGCCATTCGGCACGGGCCAGCACTTGCTCCAGGCGGTTGAGGTGTTTGAGGCCGGCCAGCAGGGGTTGTTCCCCAAGCCGGGTCTGGCAAGGGAACAGGCGCACGCCGTGTTCTGCGTGTTCGGCAGGATAGCTGGGCAGTGGGCTGCCCTGAAGGATACGGCGCGGCGCGGCACCGGCAACCGGGGCGTAGCCACGCTGGCTGTCGCCGCGGGTGAGGATCAGTTTGGCGACACCGTCGCCGAGCTGGCTGGCATAGCGCAGAATTTCGTCACGCACCAATGCCAGGTCGGCGTCGATTGCCAAGCGCTGACAACCCAGTGCCAGGCGCGCCAAGTGGCCATCCAGCAAGCTGGGCTGGCCATTGCGCACAGCGATGGTCTCGAACAGGCCATCGCCATAGGCCAGGCCGCGGTTCTGCAGGTTGACTGCAGTCGCAGGCTGGCCGTCGATCCAGCTGTGCATCAACCGGCGAACCGGCGGAACACCAGCGAGCCGTTGGTGCCACCAAAGCCGAACGAGTTGGACAGCACCACGTCGATCGGCATGCTGCGCGCCTGATGCGGCACGAAGTCGAGGTCGCACCCTTCATCCGGCTCATCGAGGTTGATGGTCGGCGGCGCCATCTGGCTGTTGATTGCCAGCACGCTGAAGATCGCCTCTACCGCGCCAGCGGCGCCCAGCAGGTGGCCGGTCATCGACTTGGTCGAGCTGACTGCCAGCTTGTAGGCGTGGTCACCGAACACACGCTTGATCGCAGCGACTTCGGCGATATCACCAGCCGGGGTCGAGGTACCGTGGGCATTGATGTAACTGACTTCATTTGGCTGAACGCCGGCGTCACGCAGGGCGTTGGCCATGCAGCGGGCAGCGCCTTCACCGCTGTCGGGTGGCGAAGTCATGTGATAGGCATCACCGCTCATGCCGAAGCCGACCAGCTCGGCGTAGATGGTCGCACCGCGAGCCTGGGCGTGCTCCAGCTCTTCGAGCACCAGGGCACCGGCGCCGTCAGACAGCACGAAGCCATCACGGCCCTTGTCCCACGGACGGCTGGCACGCATTGGCTCATCGTTGCGGGTCGACAACGCGCGCGAAGCTCCGAAGCCGCCCATGCCGAGACCGCAGGCCGCCATTTCGGCGCCACCGGCGATCATCACGTCCGCTTCACCGTAGGCGATGTTGCGCGCGGCCATACCGATGCAGTGCGTACCGGTGGTGCAGGCCGTGGCAATGGCGTAATTCGGCCCCTGCAGCCCCAGGTGGATCGACAGGAAACCGGAAATCATATTGATGATCGAACCCGGCACGAAGAACGGCGAAATACGCCGCGGGCCCTGCTCGTGCAAGGTACGGCTGGTTTCTTCGATGTTGGTCAGGCCACCAATGCCCGAGCCCATGGCCACGCCGATGCGCTCACGGTTGGCGTCAGTGACTTCCAGGCCGGCGTTACGCACTGCCTGGAAACCGGCCGCCAAGCCGTACTGTATGAACAGGTCGAGCTTGCGAGCTTCCTTGGCCGACAGGTACTGCTCAACCTCGAAGCCCTTCACCGAGCCGCCAAAACGGGTGGAGTAGGCAGACAGATCCGTGTGCTCGATCGGACCAATGCCACTGCGGCCAGCCAGAATGCCCTGCCAGGTGCTCGGTACATCGGTACCCAGTGGCGACAGCATACCCATACCGGTGACCACGACGCGTCTACGCGACACAGTACTCTCCTTTTCTAATAACAGAGTCTCTTGCCATTGCATTCAGGCAATGGAATGAAATGGCAACAGGCTCTCGAAGCCCGCAGATCGACGCAGGGCGTTCGCAAAGAAAAAACCGCACGCCGGTAAAGGCAGTGCGGTTTTTCTCGTCAAGAAGCGACGACTACAGCGTCTTAGGCCTTGTGGCTGTTGACGTAGTCGATTGCAGCTTGAACGGTAGTGATCTTCTCGGCTTCTTCGTCAGGGATTTCGGTCTCGAATTCCTCTTCCAGAGCCATCACCAGCTCAACGGTGTCAAGCGAATCGGCACCCAGGTCATCGACGAAGGACTTCTCGGTGGTCACTTCCTCTTCCTTGACGCCCAGTTGCTCGGCGACGATTTTCTTGACGCGTTCTTCGATGGTGCTCATACCTAGTTTTCACTCCTAATGGACATATGTCAGGCAGCTGGCCGGTGACCAAGTTTATAGAAAGACGTTCGCTTTTCAAGCGGAACACACCTTCAGTTCAGTCACCCGACCCTCTGTCCGGAATCTGGTTGCAGCTTTATAACGGATTTTAGGCTCGGAGTATGACTCTTTTTTTAAGCAATCCGTCACATTGAGTTGCAGTATTACATGTACATCCCGCCGTTCACCGGCACAGTAGCGCCGGTGACATAGGCTGCGCCGTCGGACGCCAGGAAGGAAACCACCTTGGCGATTTCGTCAGCCTGGCCCAGGCGGCCCAGCGGAATCTGGGTCTGCAGCGCTTCGCGCTGAGCTTCTGGCAGTTCGCGGGTCATGTCGGTGTCGATGAAGCCCGGGGTTACCGAGTTGACGGTGATACCGCGCGAGCCCACTTCACGCGCCAGCGCGCGGCTGAAGCCTTCGAGGCCCGCCTTGGCGGCCGCGTAGTTGGCCTGGCCAGCGTTACCCATTGCACCAACGACCGAGCCGATGCTGATGATACGACCCCAACGCGCCTTGGTCATGCCACGCAGCACGCCCTTGGACAAACGGTAGAGGCTGTTCAGGTTGGTGTCGATCACGTCGAACCACTCGTCGTCCTTCATGCGCAGCATCAGGTTGTCGCGGGTGATGCCGGCGTTGTTGACCAGAATGGTCGGCGCACCGAACTGTTCGCCAATGGCGCCCAGCACCGCTTCGACGGACTCGGCGCTGGTCACGTTCAGCTCCATGCCGGTACCGGTGATGCTGTGCTCTTTGAGGGTGGCGGCGATACGCTCGGCACCGGAGGCCGAGGTGGCGGTGCCGATCACGGTCGCGCCCTGGCGGCCCAGCTCAAGGGCGATGGCCTGGCCGATACCACGGCTGGCGCCGGTAACCAGTGCAACTTTACCTTGCAGGCTCATGCAAGCTTCTCCAAATTCAGGCCAGCGCCGCGCGGGTGGCGGCGACGGCGTCAGGGGTATTGAGGTTGTAGGTGGTCACGCCGTCGGCGCAACGCTTGTTCAGGCCAGCCAGCACCTTGCCCGGGCCGCACTCGACCAGGTTGACCGCGCCATTTGCGGCGAGCGTCTGCACGCATTCGACCCAGCGTACCGGCTGGTACAGCTGCGCTAGCAAGTCATGCTTGAGCGCATCGAGGTCGGCGGCGATGGCGGCGGTGACGTTCTGCACCACCGGAATCTGTGGGGCCTTCCATTCGATGGCGTTGACCGATTCGGCAAAACGCTCGGCAGCCGGCTTCATCAGTGCGCAGTGCGACGGCACGCTGACCGCCAGAGGCAGCGCGCGCTTGGCACCGGCCTCTTTGCACAGCGCCATGGCGCGGTCTACCGCCGCCTTGTTACCGGCGATCACGACCTGGCCTGGGGAGTTGAAATTCACTGCGCTGACCACTTCGTCTTCGGCAGCCTTGGCACAGATATCGACAACGACTGCGTCGTCAAGCCCAAGAATCGCGGCCATGGCACCGTGACCGGCAGGCACAGCCTCTTGCATCAGTTCGCCGCGGCGCTTGACCAGCTTCACTGCATCTTTGAGCGACAGGCTGCCAGCCGCGACCAACGCACTGTACTCACCCAGGCTGTGGCCGGAAACGAAGGCCGGCTTCGCGCCGCCCTCCTCCAGCCACAGGCGCCACAGCGCGATGGAGGCAGTGAGGATCGCCGGCTGGGTCTTGTCGGTTTGATTGAGTTGCTCTTCCGGCCCTTCCTGGACCAGCTTCCACAGGTCGTAGCCCAGAGCTTCGGACGCTTCCTTGAAGGTCTCGACGATTACCGGCTTCTCGGCGCCGAGTTCATTGAGCATGCCCAGCGACTGGGAACCTTGACCGGGAAAGACAAATGCGAGGGATGCAGACATTGAACAAGCCCTTATGATCTTGTCGTCGGATAGGGTGCGCCGAGCCCGAGGCTAGACGCAGAATCTGAAAACTTGGATGGAAACACAGACCAAGCGGTCACATTTAAGCACTTCATCGGCGAAATGCCTAAGGCAACAGGTCTTCAAGGCGCCCATGCAGGCGCTGCGGCAGGTTTTCCTGGATCTCGATCAGCGCGCGCTGAATGGCGCTCTGGAACCCCTGCACGCCGGCCGAGCCATGGCTCTTGATGACGATACCCTGCAACCCGAGAAAACTTGCACCATTGTGCCGCGCCGGCGCCAGGTCGGCCTGCAGGCGCTTGAGCAACGGCATGGCCATGGCCCCGGCAGCACGCGCCAGCACACCACCCTTGAACAGCTTCTCGATGCGGGCGCCGATCATGGTCGCCAGCCCTTCGCTGGATTTGAGCAGGATGTTGCCGACAAAGCCGTCGCACACCACCACGTCCGCTTCACCGCG
This sequence comes from Pseudomonas sp. P39-UII1, assembly GCF_039672635.1. Classification (NCBI taxonomy): domain Bacteria; kingdom Pseudomonadati; phylum Pseudomonadota; class Gammaproteobacteria; order Pseudomonadales; family Pseudomonadaceae; genus Pseudomonas; species Pseudomonas sp. P39-UII1. The sequence goes on along the minus strand of NZ_JBDFPP010000007.1, from coordinate 32,668 downwards.
GTACAGGCCATCACCTTCGACGAAGCCGACATAGTTGAGGCCGCGTGCATTCTGCAGCAGTGTGGCGGCCAGCTTGACCTGCTGGTTACCCTTGATGTCCTCGGTACCGATATTCAACAACGCCACCCGCGGCCGATGAATACCCAGGGCCTGGGCGGCCACCGAGCCCATCACGGCGAACTGGTAGAGATTCTCGGCGCTGCAGTCGACATTGGCACCCAAGTCGAGCAACTGACAGTAACCCGCCTGGGTCGGGATAGCCGCCACCATGGCCGGCCGATCGATGCCCGGCAGGGTCTTGAGCACAAAGCGCGACAGCGCCATCAGTGCACCGGTATTGCCGGCACTGACGCAGGCCTGAGCCTTGCCATCACGCACCAGCTCGAGGGCAATGCGCATCGACGAGTCCGGCTTGCCGCGCAACGCCTGGGATGGCCGCTCGTCCATACCGATCACCTCACTCGCCGCAACAATCTGCAGACGTGCGCGATCCGTAGCCGCAAGGCCACTGACAAGATCTTCCAGAAGGGAGGGTTGACCGACGAGGGTCAGGTGCAGCGAGGGGGTAGCCGAAAGGCAGGCAATGCTAGCCTGGACAATGCTGCGGGGACCGAAGTCCCCGCCCATTGCGTCGATCGCGATGATCTGAGCGGACAAGGATTACTCGTCAGCGCCCTTGTCGATCACTTTGCGACCACGGTATACGCCTTCTGGCGAAACGTGGTGACGCAGGTGCATTTCACCGGTGGTTTTTTCTACCGACAGTGCGTTTTCCGACAGGGCGTCGTGCGAACGACGCATGTCACGGGCAGAGCGGGATTTTTTGTTCTGCTGAACAGCCATAATTGATTAACTCCTAAACGTTTGGGTCACGCTTTAACTGCGCCAAAACACTGAACGGGTTGGACCGCGATACCTCGTCCTTGCTCGAATCGGGCTCGTCTGCGCCCGCCGGCTGCTGGCATTCTTCCGGATGATGAGCAGGCACAATGGGCAAGGCGAGCAGAAGCTCCTCCTCGATCAAGGCCTGCAGATCCAATGGATCTTCGCCCAGTTCCAGCACGTCATAGCCTTTCGGCAACGACTGGGTATTCGCACCCTCCTTCACCACAGCGTATGAACATTCGCTGTGAATCGGCAGGGTGACCAGCTCAAGACAACGCTGGCAAACCATTTTGACTTCGACATCCAGTTCGCTGTGGATAACCACAACGTGCTGTTCGTCTCGTTCAAAATCGAACTTCGCCTGCACCGTACCGACATTGTCGGAAAGCGGGTCGCAGAGTCTTTCCAAATCAGCGAGTTGCAGCGAACCATTAAGGGTTACGCCACGATCGGCTAATTTGCGCGGGTCAACGTGAGGTGGAATCGGGTCATTCAACATAGGCGCAGCATTCTAGGGATGCCCCCCGCCTCTGTCAAAGGAAATTAGGCGGCATCTTGCATGTTAGAATTTGGGTTACTTCAACAGGAGTCTACCATGCTGCCTTTGCTGCTGGCTTCCAGCTCACCTTATCGGCGCGAACTGCTCGCACGCCTGCGCCTGCCTTTTACCTGCGCAAGCCCCGATCTAGACGAGCGGCGCCTGGATAACGAGCCCGCCACGGCACTGGTGCGGCGCCTGGCACAGCAAAAGGCCGAAGCACTGGCCAGCAGCCATCCAGGGCACTTGATCATCGGCTCCGACCAAGTCGCGGTACTGGGTGAACAGATCCTCGGTAAGCCCCATAGCTTTGAGCGCGCCTGCGAGCAGTTGCTCGAGGCCAGCGGGCAGCAAGTTACCTTTCTGACCGGCCTGGCGCTGCTAAACAGCGCCACAGGGCAATGCCAGGTCGATTGCGTGCCGTTTACCGTGACGATGCGGGAACTGGACCGGGAGCGGGTGGAGCGCTACGTGACCGCAGAACAGCCGCTCGATTGCGCAGGTAGCTTCAAGGCCGAAGGGCTCGGCGTGAGCTTGTTCAAGAGCACCCACGGGTGCGATGCCACCAGCCTGATCGGCCTGCCGCTGATTCGGCTGGTGGATATGCTGACCGCAGAGGGCGTGGTGATCCCTTGATATAAAGATGGGGCCGACTGGCGGCCCCATAACGCATATCAGCGCAGAGTGGGGCCCTGAAGCCCCATGTACAGGGCCAGATGCTCCGCCACACTGGCACCAATGCGCTTGGAGAAGCGATCGAACGGCGATTCCTGAACGGTGAAATCGACCAGCTCCTTCTCCCCCACAACCTCACGCGCCACGTAGCTGGCACTGCCCAGCCCATCCACCAGGCCAAGCGCCTTGGCCTGCTCGCCAGACCACACCAGGCCGCTGAACAACTCGGGATGCTCCTTATCCTTCAGGCGATCACCCCTGCCCTGCTTGACCATGGCAATGAACTGCTGATGCGTGGTATTCAGCACACCCTGCCAGAACGCACGCTCTTCCGGCTTCTCCGGCGAGAACGGATCCAGGAACGCCTTGTGCTCACCCGCGGTGTAGGTACGCCGCTCGACACCCAGCTTCTCCATCGACCCAACAAAACCGTAACCGGCCGCGGTCACACCAATGGAGCCCACCAGGCTGGCCTTGTCGGCATAGATCTCGTCGGCCGCACTGGCAATGTAATAAGCGCCAGACGCACCCAGGTCGGCAATCACCGCATACAGCTTGATAGCCGGATACTCGGCGCGCAGCCGGCGGATTTCGTCATACACGTAACCCGCCTGCACCGGGCTGCCGCCCGGACTGTTGATACGCATGATCACCGCTTTGGTCTTGGGGTCCTTGAACGCTTCGCGCAGGCTCTTGACCAGGTTGTCGGCACTGGCGGCCTCCTGGTCGGCGATAACCCCGCGCACCTCTACCAGCGCCGTATGGTTGGTACTGCGCGAGGCGGCCTTGTCCATGTCCGTGAACGGCAGGAACAGCGCCAACATGCCGAACAGGTAGACGAAGGTCAGCAGCTTGAAGAAAATCCCCCAGCGCCGCGCCCGGCGCTGCTCCTGGACACCGGCCAGCAGGGTCTTCTCCAGCAGCTTCCAGCTTTTGCGCTCTTCGCGCTCTTCGGGTTCAGACTCAGGTGCCTTCCACTCTTCAGCCATGCTCACCTACCTTGGATTTGGATTTGCGCAGAACCACCCAGCCACTCGCGCAGCTGGGAAAAATGATCGATGCACACTTGCGGACCGAATTCGGACAATGCCTGAAGCGACATGGCCCCATAACCCACCGCCACCGAATGCATACCGGCATTGCTGGCCATCTGCAGATCGAACGCCGAATCTCCGACCATCACCGCTCGGCCAGGTTCGACGCCACAGTGCGTGAGGATCTCCTCGAGCATCAGCGGGTGCGGCTTGCCACGGGTTTCGTCGGCAGCCCGAGTGATGTCGAAGAATTGCTCCCACCCATTAGCCTTGAGCACCCGGTCGAGCCCGCGGCGCGCCTTGCCGGTCGCCACCGCCAGGCGATAGCCCTCGGCCCGGAAGGCATCCAGCGATTCGACCACACCCTCGAACAGCGGCGAAGGCTGCTGATCGAGCGCCATATAGATGTTGGCATAGTGCTGACGGAAGGCTTCGACCTGCACGGTATCGAGGTGAGGATACAGGGTCGAGATAGCTTCACCGAGGGCCAGGCCGATGATGCCCTTGACCGCTGCTTCAGGGCTTGGCGCCTCGCCTGCCCGCTCGGCGGCGGCATTCATCGCTTCGACGATACGGCCAATCGAGTCGGCCAGCGTGCCGTCCCAGTCGAAGATCAGCAGCTCATAAGGCTTTTTCATGAATCAGGTCGCACTCAGACGTTCCACGGTTTTTGCCCACACCTCATCCACCGGCGCTTCCAGCTTGAGCTCACCCCCATCGGGCAGCGGCACGGTCAGGGCATAGGCATGCAGGAACAAGCGCTTGCCACCCAGCTCGCGAATCTCGCGACTGAAGTCTTCATCGCCGTATTTGCTGTCGCCGGCGATCATGTGGCCGGCGTGCAGCGCGTGCACGCGGATCTGGTGGGTACGCCCAGTGATCGGCCGCGCCTCGACAATAGTGGCGAACTCACCGAAACGGCGCAGCACGCGGAACAGGGTCAGCGCTTCCTTGCCTTCGTCATTCACCTCGACCATGCGCTCGCCTGAGCGCAGGTTGCTCTTGAGCAGCGGCGCATTGACCTGCTTTTTGGCGGTAGGCCAATGGCCGCGCACCAACGCCATGTAGCGCTTGTCAACGCCATCGCCGCGCAAGGCGGCGTGCAGGTGGCGCAGCATGCTGCGCTTTTTGGCGATCATCAGCAGGCCCGACGTGTCACGGTCCAGGCGGTGCACCAGCTCCAGCTCCTTGGCGTCCGGGCGCAGCTGGCGCAGCGCCTCGATCACACCAAAGCTCAGGCCGCTGCCGCCATGCACGGCAATGCCAGAAGGTTTGTTCATCACGATCAGCGCCTTGTCTTCGTAGACAATGGCGGCTTCCAGGCGCTGCAGCAGCCCTTGGGCCACCGGCGCCGGCTCGTCGCGCTCAGGCAAGCGCACAGGCGGCACGCGCACGATGTCGCCGGCCTGGATCTTGTACTCAGGTTTGACGCGGCCCTTGTTGACCCGCACCTCGCCTTTGCGCAGGATGCGGTAGACCAGCGTCTTGGGCACGCCTTTGAGCGCCGTGATAAGGAAATTGTCGATGCGTTGGCCGGCAAGCTCCGGCGCGACTTCGATCAGCTGCACGCCGGAAGTCGGAGGGGTATTGGTCGTCATGGCGGGAATGATAACAATTTTTTATGGAATTGAAGCACTTAATCATTGCTGCTATAGTCGCGAACGCCGCCAAAAGCGGCAGGCCAGCGGCACCAGGCCCTTAGCCGGTCCCTGACCTACGCAATTCTGCAGGACGCGAGGCCGTCCTACGGGGTTTTCGCCAGTTTACCGAATTGCCTGGAATCGCCACCAGCGCTGTGTAGAGAAGACCGAAAAAAAACGACAAGTGCGGTGTTTCACCTGCTTACCCGATTCTTTTCGCTGTACCTCTGCCCGCCCGTCGCTTCCACGCAACGCACGGCGAATACTTCGGAAATACCTGCCTTGGACATGAATGGCGTCAGCGCCAAACCAGCGCTGGCGAAAAATGCAACCCGTTGCGGATTCAGCGCGCGGCAGCACCCGAATTATCAGGGATACGTGCAGGGTGGAGATGCACAGCCCTCGGACCGTGTAGCACCGCGTCCGGCCACCGGCCCAGTGAATGGCCGGCGAGCGGATAAGGTCCTGAACAGATGCCCCTCGGGCGTCCACGGCTGACGGTTGATTCCTCCTCCTGACTGAGTGCACGAGGCCTGCTGGGTTGATTCGGATATCGATTCGGATATCTCTGCAGATACCGCAGGGGCCTCTTGGCACCGCAGCAAACAGGACGCGTCGTCGCGACAACGGCAGGCTGGGCAACCGGCTGGTGCCGAACGTTGCTCGACACGGGGGTGGCCCGGCCACCCTTTGCGCACCTTGGCACCGACCATGAGAAGTCGTGTGTGCCGAACGCCGTTTCCGGCAGCCCGGAAACCGACGGTACAACATGAAAAGAATGCTGATTAACGCAACTCAACCCGAAGAGTTGCGTGTAGCCCTGGTGGACGGCCAACGTCTCTACGACCTGGACATCGAGTCCGGTGCGCGTGAGCAGAAAAAGGCCAACATCTACAAAGGCAAGATCACCCGGATCGAGCCCAGCCTCGAAGCCGCCTTCGTCGACTTCGGCTCCGAACGTCACGGCTTCCTGCCGCTGAAGGAAATCTCCCGCGAATACTTCAAGAAAACCCCTGAAGGCCGCGTCAACATCAAGGAAGTCCTGAGCGAAGGCCAGGAAGTCATCGTCCAGGTCGAGAAGGAAGAGCGCGGCAACAAAGGCGCCGCCCTGACCACCTTCATCAGCCTGGCTGGCCGCTACCTGGTGCTGATGCCGAACAACCCGCGCGCAGGCGGCATCTCCCGCCGCATCGAAGGCGAAGAGCGCAACGAGCTGCGTGAAGCCCTCAACGGCCTGACCGTGCCGGGCGACATGGGCCTGATCGTGCGCACTGCCGGCCTTGGCCGCAGCAGCGAAGAAATGCAGTGGGACCTCGACTACCTGCTGCAGCTGTGGACCGCCATCAAGGAAGCGTCCCTGGACCGTGCCGCGCCGTTCCTGATCTACCAGGAAAGCAACGTCATCATCCGCGCCATCCGCGATTACCTGCGCCAGGACATCGGCGAAGTGCTCATCGACAGCATCGATGCCCAGGAAGAAGCCCTGACCTTCATCCGCCAGGTGATGCCGCAGTACGCCAGCAAGGTCAAGCTGTACGAAGACAGCGTGCCGCTGTTCAACCGCTTCCAGATCGAAAGCCAGATCGAAACCGCCTTCCAGCGCGTCGTCGACCTGCCGTCCGGCGGCTCGATCGTGATCGACCCGACCGAAGCCCTGGTATCCATCGACATCAACTCGGCGCGCGCCACCAAAGGCAGCGACATCGAGGAAACCGCCCTGCAGACCAACCTGGAAGCGGCCGAAGAAATCGCCCGCCAGCTGCGCCTGCGTGACATCGGCGGCCTGATCGTCATCGACTTCATCGACATGACCCCGGCGAAGAACCAGCGCGCCGTCGAAGAGCGTGTGCGCGAGTGCCTCGAGGCCGACCGCGCCCGCGTCCAGGTTGGCCGCATCTCGCGCTTCGGCCTGCTGGAAATGTCCCGCCAGCGCCTGCGCCCATCGCTGGGCGAAAGCAGCGGTATCGTCTGCCCACGCTGCTCGGGCACCGGCATCATCCGTGACGTCGAGTCGCTGTCGCTGGCAATCCTGCGCCTGATCGAAGAAGAAGCCCTGAAGGACCGTACCGCCGAGGTGCGTGCCCAGGTGCCGATCCCGGTGGCCGCGTTCCTGCTCAACGAGAAGCGCAACTCGATCACCAAGATCGAGCTGCGCACCCGTGCGCGCATCATCATTCTGCCGAACGATCACCTGGAAACCCCGCACTTCGAAGTCCAGCGCCTGCGCGACGACAACCCCGAAGTGCTGAACAACCAGTCCAGCTACGAAATCGCCGCCACCGAAACCGAAGAAGTGCCGCAGCAGGCCGCCACGCGCACCCTGGTTCGCCAGGAAGCTGCCGTCAAGACTGCCCCGCCGCGCACCAATGCGCCGGTACCGAGCGCCGCAGAAGAGCAACAGCCTGCTGCGCCTGCAGCGCCAGCACCAAGCGTGCCGGAGCCAAGCCTGTTCAAAGGCCTGGTGAAGTCGCTGGTCAGCCTGTTCGCAGGCAAGGAAGAGCCTGCCGCCGCGCCTGTCGTCGCTGCCGAGAAGCCAGCTGCCGAGCGCACTCAACGCAACGAAGAGCGTCGCAACGGCCGCCAGCAGAGCCGCAACCGCAACGGCCGTCGTGACGAAGAGCGCAAGCCACGTGAAGAACGCGCCCCGCGCGAAGAACGTGCGCCACGCGAAGAACGTGCGCCACGCGAAGAGCGCGCCCCTCGTGAAGAACGTGCCCCACGCGAAGAACGCGCACCCCGTGAAGAGCGCGCACCTCGCGAGGAACGCGCACCACGCCAGCCACGCGAAGACCGCCGCGGCAACCGCGAGGAACGCGTCCGCGAACTGCGCGAACCTCTGGACGCAGCACCGGTAGCCCGCGAAGAGCGCGCGCCACGGGAAGAACGCGCACCTCGCGAAGAGCGTGCACCGCGTGAAGAACGTGCCCCACGCGAAGAGCGTGCACCTCGCGAAGAGCGTGCTCCACGTGAAGAACGCGCACCTCGCGAAGAGCGCGCGCCACGTGAAGAACGCGTACCTCGCGAAGAGCGCGCGCCACGTGAAGAACGCGCACCTCGCGAAGAGCGCGCCCCACGTGAAGAACGCCAGCCACGCCCTGCCCGCGAAGAACGTCAGCCGCTCGAAGCCGAACAGGCCGCAGAAAAAGCTGCCGAGCTTGCCGAAGAGCAACTGCCAAACGAAGAGCTGCAGCAGGACGAGCAGGAAGGTTCGGATGACGAACGTCCACGCCGCCGCTCCCGTGGCCAGCGTCGTCGCAGCAACCGTCGTGAGCGCCAGCGCAATGCCAATGGTGACCTGATCGACGGCAGCGACGAAGAAGGCAGCGAGGAGCAACCACAACAGCACCAGGCTACCGAGCTGGGTGCCGAACTGGCCGCCGGCCTGGCCGTCACCGCCGCAGTCGCCACCAGCAACATCAGTGCCGGTGCCGAAGCCGAAGCCAACCAGCAAGCCGAACGCGCCAGCGCCGAAACGGCTGCCACCGACAACAGCGAAGTTGCGCAAGTTGCCGAGCAGGTTGAACCTGTTGCCCAGGCTGAAGACGTTGCCATCGCGCCCGTGGTTGAGCAGCCGGTCAGCGAGCCAGTCGCCGCGGTTGAAGTGACTGCCGAGCCTGTGGTCGAAGTAGCGCCGCAGCCTGTGGTCGAAGAAGCCCCAGCAGCTGAGCCAGTTGTCGCTACCCAGGTACCTGTCGAGGCCGCGGTCGAAGCGCCAGCCGTCGAGGCCGGTGAAGCCGAGAAAGCTCCAGTTGTCGTCGAACAAGCGCCGGCTGCCGAGCAACCTGCTCCGGTCGTCGAAGCTCAGCCTGAAGCCGCTGTCGAACCAGCACCTGTCGCTGCCGAGGTAGCACCTGTGGTTGCCGAGCCCGCCCCGGTCGAAACACCGGCCGTGGTCGAAGCCGCTACCGTGATGCTGGCAAACGGCCGCGCGCCTAACGACCCACGTGAAGTGCGTCGCCGCAAGCGTGAAGCCGAAGCTGCCGCCAAGGCTGCGCAGGAAGCTGCCGCCGCCGAGCCAGCGCTGGAAACCGCCGATGAGCACAAGCCTCATCACGGTTGATAGCCACGGCTGAATGAAAAAGCCCCGCCAGTGCGAACTGGCGGGGCTTTTTCTTGGCGGGCTTTTTTATCAGTGTCGGCGCCTGCTCCTGCAGGAGGCTCAGTACAGGTTGGGCTCCATCTCCAGCTCAACCCCGAACTTCGCCAGGATATCCGCCTGGATGCGCTGCGCCAGGGCATGCAACTGCGCCCCGCTCGCCTGGCCATGGTTGACCAGCACCAACGACTGCAAACGGTGCACCCCGGCATCGCCATCACGATAGCCCTTCCACCCCGCCTGCTCGATCAGCCAGCCTGCCGCCAGCTTCTCCCAGCCATCACCCTGGGGATACGCCACCACCCCTGGATACGCCGCGCGAATGCGCACCACCTGATCAGCGGGCACCACCGGGTTCTTGAAAAAGCTGCCGGCATTACCCAGCTCGGCGGGGTCTGGCAGCTTCTCACGGCGAATACTGCAAATGGCATCGCTGATGGCCTGCGCAGTCGGTGCCTGCACGCCCTGTTCGGCCAGGCGTTGACGCACCGGGCCGTAGTCCAGATGGGCCTGCAGGCTATGGCTCAAGGCAAACCGCACACGCAGAATCAACCAGCGCCCAGGGTTACGCTTGAACAGGCTGTCGCGGTAACCGAAAGCGCAATCCTCCAGGCTGAAATCACGCAGCTCGCCGGTCTCCCGATCAAGCGCCGTCAGCCCGGCAAATACATCCTTGATCTCGACCCCGTAGGCGCCCACGTTCTGCATCGGCGCAGCACCCACGGTTCCAGGGATCAGGCTGAGGTTCTCCAGGCCGCAGAAGCCTTGCTGCAGCGACCACTGCACGAACGGGTGCCAAGGCTCACCGGCTTCAGCCTCGACCACCACCCGGCCCGCATCATCGCTGAGCACCCGGCGACCGCGGCTGGCCACGTGCAGCACCAGTGCATCGACATCACGGGTCAGCAGCAGGTTGCTGCCACCCCCCATCACCAGCACCGCAACCCCACGCTGGCGCGCCTGCGACAATGCCTCACGCAGCTCATCGTCGTTGTGTGCCTGGGTGAAATAGCGGGCTTTCACATCGATGCCGAAGGTGTTGTAAGGCTTGAGCGAAACCTGCTCCTGCCAGCGCGCCGTCATAACCGCCCCTTGATTTCCACGACCAGCTCACGGCAGGCCGCCTCGACCAGGTCGAGTACCTGCTCGAAGCCGTCAGCCCCCCCGTAGTACGGGTCTGGGACCTCATCGAGGGCAGCGCCATAACGACGCAGGAACAGGTCGAGTTCGCCCTGCGCAGTGTGCGGGCGCATGGCGCGCAGGTGGTTCAGGTTGCTTTCATCCATGGCCAGAATCAGGTCGTACTCGGCAAAATGCGCCGCCTTGACCTGCTGGGCGCGCTGCTGCGAAAGGTCATACCCCCGCGCCAGCGCGGCCTTGCAGGTACGGCTGTCGGGCGCCTTGCCCACGTGCCAGTCACCGGTACCGGCGGAGGCCACGTGAACCTGATCGCCCAGGCCAGCAGCCTGCAGCTGATGGCGCAGCACACCCTCGGCGGTGGGCGAACGGCAGATATTGCCCAGGCAAACGAACAGGACGCGCATCAGGCCTCCAGCAAGCGCCGGACGCGCTCCAGGTCTTCCTGTGTGTCGACACCCACGGCCGGCGCCTCGATGGCGTCTTCTACATGGATACGCACGCCGTGCCACAGCGCCCGCAACTGCTCCAGTGCCTCGGTCTGCTCGAGCCCGCACGGCCCCCAGCTGACGAAGTCCTGGAGGAAGCCGACACGGTAAGCGTACATGCCGATGTGGCGACGATACGGCACACCCTCGGGCAGTTGATCACGCTTGTTGGCGAAGGCATCGCGCGCCCACGGCAGTGGCGCACGGCTGAAGGTCAAGGCCAGACCGTTCTTGTCGCTGACAACCTTGACCGCGTTGGGGTTGAACACGGTTTCCGGGTCATGGATCGGCTCGGCCAGAGTGGCGATACCGGCATGCGGGTGCGCGGCCAGGTTGGCGGCGACCTGGTCGATGATTACCGGCGGAATCAACGGCTCGTCACCTTGCACGTTGACCACGATCTCATCGGCGCTCAAACCGAGCTGCGCGGCCACTTCGGCCAGGCGGTCGGTGCCCGACTCATGGTCGACGCGGGTCATCAGCACTTCACCGCCAAAGGCCTGGCAGGCCTTGAAAATACTGGCGTCGTCGGTGGCGATGACCACACGGCTGGCGCCGCTCTTGCGCGCCTGCTCCCAGACGTGCTGGACCATCGGCTTGCCAGCGATCAGCAGCAACGGTTTGCCTGGCAGGCGCGTGGAACGCAGCCGGGCAGGAATGACCACGGTGAAATTCAGGCTCATTTGTCCAGACGCTCGTCGTCGGTCAGGGTACGCGCCTCGCTTTCCAGCATCACCGGGATGCCGTCGCGGATCGGGTAGGCCAGGCCTGCGCCCTTGCTGATCAGCTCGGTCTTGTCAGCGCTGAGCTTGAGCGGGCCCTTGGTGATCGGGCAGGCGAGGATATCGAGCAGTTTGGTGTCCATGAAAGCTTCCTTGAGGCCAGGTGGCCGGAAATTGAATAGGGCTCAGGGCGTTAGGTGCCCTGGCAGCAAGCGTTGCAGCTGGCTGTCGAACCAGGCGCTGAAGGCTGGCCCAGGCTGTGCTTCAACGGCCAGGTACCACCAGTCATCGGCGGCGAAGGCCCGGCATTTCACCGCATCCTTCTCGGTCATCACCAGCGGCAGCGGCGGGCTGAACGCAAGGCTTTGCGCGCTGAACTGTGCGTGGTCGGCAAACGGGTGCGGCACCGGCTGCCAGTTTAGCCCCAGCAGGGTATTGAAGAAACGTTGCGGGTTGCCGATGCCGGCAACCGCGTGCAGGCGCTGGCCTGCAGGGAAATGGTCGAGCGCGCGGCGCTCACCGCTGCGCAGGTTGACCAAGGCACTGGGCTGCAGGCGCAAGGCAAAACCCTCGGGGCGATCGCCGCTGGCTCCGTTGAACAGCACCGCATCAGCCGCCTGCAGGCGCTCGGCCGGCTCGCGCAGCGGCCCGGCTGGCAGGCAACGGCCGTTGCCCAGGCCGCGGGCGGCGTCGATCAGCACCAACTCAAGATCACGCGCCAGGCGGTAGTGCTGCATGCCGTCATCGCACAGGATCAGGTCCAGCGGTTCACTGGCCAGCAGGGCTTGCACGGCGCGGGAACGGTCCGGGTCGATCATCAGCGGCACGCCCGTGCGCTGGACGATCAGCAAGGGTTCATCGCCGGCCTGTTCGGCACCCTGCTGCGCCTCGACGCGCCAGGGGAACTGCGGTGGTTTGGCGCTATAACCACGGCTGACCACACCGACCTTCAGCCCCTGACGGCGGCAATGCTCGATCAGCCAGAGGATCATCGGTGTCTTGCCGGTACCCCCGACAGTGATGTTCCCCACCACGATGACCGGCACCGGGGCACGGTAGCTGGCACTTTCACCATTGAGAAAACGCGCGCGTTTGCGCAGCACCACGCGGCGGTACAGTGCCTCGAGCGGGCGCAGCAGGGCCAGGGCCGGGTGCCCGGCGTACCAGGCGGCAAGCAGACGGTCGGCAAGCGCCATCAAGGTGTCCCCTGGGCTGCCTCGACGGTGGTCATGCGCAAGTGGCTGAAGCCGAGCTTGCCGGCGGCATCCATTGCAGTGATCACGGCCTGGTGCGGGGTTTTGCCGTCGGCACTGATCGCCAGCGGCAGCTTGTTGTCGCCACCGGACTCACGCTCGATCGCCTCGGTCAGGGTAGCCAGGTCGCTCTTGGGCAGCAGGTGGTTGTTCACCGAATACACCCCGTCGGCGCTGATGGTGACTTCCACCAGCTTGTCCTGGTCGGCTGACGGCTGCTCGGCACTGGCGGCCTCGGGCAGCTCGACGCGCAGCTGGGTTTCGCGGGTAAAGGTGGTGGTGACCACGAAGAACAGCAGCAGGACGAACACCACGTCGATCAGCGACGCGAGGTTGATGTCGACGTTCTCCCGCTGGCGATTGCGCCGAAACTTCACGCCTTGCCTCCGGCCACTTCGACTTCGCGGTCGCCCTGGATGACTTCCACCAGCTTGATCGCCTCTTGCTCCATGCCCACCACCAGCTCATCGATGCGGCGCAGCAGGAAGCGGTGGAAGAACACCGCCGGAATACCCACCATCAGGCCGGCTGCAGTGGTCACCAGCGCCTTGGAGATACCGCCGGCCAGTACCGAGGCGTTGGCAGTCATCTGCGAGCCCATGAAGGCACTGAAGATGTCGATCATGCCCAGCACGGTGCCCAGCAGGCCAAGCAGCGGAGCCATGGCGGCAATGGTGCCGAGGGTGCTGATGTAGCGCTCGAGCTCGTGGATGACACGCGAGGCGGCCTCCTCGATGCACTCTTTCATGATTTCGCGGCCATGGCGCGAGTTGGCCAGGCCCGCCGCAAGGATCTCACCCAACGGCGAATCGGCGCGCAAGGCCTTGAGCTTGTCACTGGTAAGTTGCTTGTCCTTGATCCACATCCATACCTGGCCCAGCAGGTGCGGCGGGGTAACGCGACTGGCGCGCAGGGTCCACAGGCGCTCGACGACGATAGCCATGGCAGCGATGGAACTCAGAATGATCGGCAGCATCATCCAACCACCGGACTTGACCAATTCCCACACAGTAAACGCCCCTTTGGAAAAAGGCCGCCACTCTACCATACGCGCGCAGGGGCCTCATCTGCCGAAGGTCAGGGAATTGGCGTGCAGAGCTGGGAGGTGCATGCCAGCATCCCCCTCACTCAGCTCGAACCCGCCAAAACCGCCGCTGCCCCCTCATACCTTCAACCTCCCCATACCGCCCCAGCACCACCCGCAACGCCCCCTCCACCGCCGTGTCATGCACCGCCAGCCCATGCCGCTGATAACGCTCCATCACCTGAACATGCGGGTGCCCGAAGCTGTTGTTGCGCCCTCGCGAGATCAATACCCCACGCGCAGCGGTAGCCCGGATGAACGCTTCGGTGGACGAACTGCGGCTGCCATGGTGCGGTGCCTGCAACCAGTCGATACGCGGCGCTTCGGTGTCCGCCAGCCAGGCCCGTTCGGCAGCAGCTTCCATATCCCCCGCCAGCAGCAAGCGCTCGCCCTGCGCCTCTACCAACAGCACACAGGAGCGATCATTGCTGCTTTGTCCCTGCGCCCAGCGCCACAGCGAAAAGCGCACCCCATCCCAGTCCCATTGTTCGCCACTGGCGCAAGGCTGCAATGGCACATGCTCCAGCGCTTCCCCGCCGATCAGCCGCCTGACCGGCAGACCACGCTCTATGGCCGCAGCACCACCCGCATGGTCGGCATGCGCATGGCTGATCACCATCAGGTCCAGGCTGCCCACCCCCAGCTTACGCAGGGTCGGCAGCACCACCCGCTCGCCCAGGTCGCTTTCGCCTCTGGCTGGCCCGGCGTCGTACAGCAGGTTGTGATGCCGGGTACGCACCAACACCGCCAGGCCCTGGCCAACGTCCAGCTGCCAGACCTCGACCTGCCCGAGCGGCACCGGCTCCCTGGGCACCCACAGGGCCAGCAGCATCAGCCCTCCCGACCCGCGCAACGGCACACCACGGGGCAGCAAAACCAACAGAGCGCCCAGACACACCAGCAGCCAGGCCCACAACGGCAGAGCCGGCGGCACCCAAGCCGGGCGCTGCTGGGCCACCAGCGCCAGCAGCCGGAACAGCCCATCCAGAAGGCCGCCCGCCAGCCACAGCAGCGCCTCCCCTATCCCGCCCAGCGGCAGCAACAGCGTGCCCAGCAACGCTAACGGCAACACCGCCAGGCTGACCCATGGCACCGCTACAAGATTCGCCAGCGGCGCACTCAGGCTCACCGGCAAGCCTGTAGCCAGCAGCACCGGTAGCAAACCAATGGCAATGACCCACTGCGCACGCGTCCAGGCCTGCCAGGGTCGCCAACCACCCAAGCGGCCACTGAAGCAATAGAGGAGCGTGGCCACGGCGGCAAACGACAGCCAGAACCCAGGCAGCAGCGCCGCCAGCGGTTCGACCAGCAGCACCGCGACCAGCGCCAGCAATAGCGGCAACATTGCGCCGAGGTGGCGAAAGCGCAGGCGCCACAGCAACACGACCGCCAACATCAGGCAGGCACGCTGCACCGGCACACCAGCACCGGCCAGCCAGCCGTAAGCCAGCGCCGCCACCATGGCCAGGCCACACGCCCACGGCAGCCACGGCAACCTTGCAGGCCACAGCCCCCAACGTGCCAGTCCGGCGACCAAGCCGTACAGCAAACCGGCCACCAGGCCAATGTGCTGGCCAGAAATCACCAGCAGGTGCACCGTGCCGGTGGCCTGCAGCGTCTGCCAGTCCTCGCGGGCCAGGC
Organism: Pseudomonas sp. P39-UII1; assembly: GCF_039672635.1. Classification (NCBI taxonomy): domain Bacteria; kingdom Pseudomonadati; phylum Pseudomonadota; class Gammaproteobacteria; order Pseudomonadales; family Pseudomonadaceae; genus Pseudomonas; species Pseudomonas sp. P39-UII1. The sequence goes on along the minus strand of NZ_JBDFPP010000007.1, from coordinate 17,475 downwards.
CGGCGCCGTCACCAAGCACCAGTGCCACCAATGCGGCCTCCCGGCCATTGGCTTTGATCGCCAGCAAGCGCTGGCGCAGCGCATCGCGCCAACCACCGGTCACCGGCGCCAGTAGCTGCCCGGTTTTTACCGTACCGGTGGCGCCCACCCGCCGTGCCAGCAGTTGCGCCTCCCGATCGGGCCCATGTGGGTTGAGCAGCCCGGCCGGACGCTGCAAGGTCACGGCCAGCCGCCAATGCTCACCCGCGCGCAGCGGCGGCCCGTCGAACCAACTCAGTTGCAACCTTTGCGGCAGCTCGGCCCGCCGCGAGTGTGCTGCCTCCAGCTCGAAACGCACGCCTTGCGCCGTTCGGGCTGGCAAGCCAACCACCCGCCCCTCCAGCCACAAGGTGCGGCCATCCAGGCCGGCAGCCAGGCGATCATCCAGGGCGTTCTGAGCAGACCAGCAGGCCCAACACAGGCCCAGCAGAAAGCAGCCCAACGGCCAAGCGCGGGAAAACAGGCTAACGACAGCGAAGGCCGCCAGCGCCAGCAACCATCCGACCGATGGCAATACGGGGAGAAAGCCTAGGCACAGCAGCCCGAGCGCGAGCGCAAACATCCCTGTGCGCATGAGGTAGAGCTCCCGAAGCACAATCGCTTAGAGAGGCATAGCCTAAAACCGGGCCTGGCTCGCTCAACAATTGTCACAAACTCTGAAAGAGGCTGAGCTGGAATCAAGGCATACTTCCCCGATCAACGCTCCGGGAGCCTACATGCCGCGCCGTCTGTTCAAACGCTACATGCCGGACCCGACCAGCATTCGGGAACACAAGTCCTTACGCTTTTTCGGCAAGCTGCTGCACGACCCGAACCTCTGGCACCTCAACCGCCACTCGGTGGCCAGGGCCATGGGTGTGGGCCTGTTCGCAGCGTTGATCCCCATCCCCATGCAGATGCTGTTGGCGGCAGCACTGGCAATCCCGGTACGCGGTAACCTGCCAATCGCTGTCAGCCTGGTCTGGCTGACCAACCCGCTGACCATGCCGCCGGTATTCTTCGTCACCTACATGACCGGCGCCTGGCTATTGCAGACACCACCGCGCACGTTGCCCGACAACCTCACGTTCGAATGGATCACCGACCAGCTGTCGACGGTATGGCAGCCCTTCCTGCTGGGCTCGGTGGTGTGCGGGGTGGTGCTGGGCATTGCCGCCTACTTCACCACCCTGCTGTACTGGCGCTGGTGGATTGGCCGGCAGTGGCGCCGGCGCAAGCTCAGATGTTCACAACAGGGCTCATGCACGCATGCCGCGGCCGCTGACCAGCAGGCGGATGCACAACGCGTAGAGCACCGCAGTGGCGACCAGCATAAAGGTGATCGCCGTACCAATGCTGATATCCGACACCCCTAGAATACCGTAGCGGAACGAGTTGACCATGTGCAGCACCGGGTTGGCCAACGACACAGTCTGCCAGAAGGGCGGCAGCAGGTTGATCGAGTAGAACACCCCGCCCAGGTAAGTCAGCGGCGTCAGCACAAAGGTCGGGATAATCGAGATATCGTCGAAATTGCGTGCAAACACGGCGTTGACGAAGCCCAGCAGCGAGAAGATGGTGGCCGTCAGCAGCACCACGACCACGGTCACGCCCAGGTGGTGCACCTGCAGATCGGTAAAGAACATCGACAGGATGGTCACGATCACCCCGACCGCCAGACCGCGCAGCACGCCACCCAGCACATAGCCGACAAGAATGGTGTGCGGCGATACCGGTGACACCATCAACTCTTCGATCGAGCGCTGGAATTTGCTGCCGAAGAAGCTCGACACCACGTTGCCGTAGGAGTTGGTGATCACTGACATCATGATCAGCCCCGGCACGATGTACTGCATGTAGGTGAAGCCACCCATGTCGCCGATCTGCCGGCCAATCAGGTTACCGAAGATCACGAAGTACAGCACCATGGTGATCGCCGGCGGCAGCAAGGTTTGCGGCCAGATGCGCAAGAAGCGCCGCACTTCACGGTAGACGATGGTGTTCAGGGCGACCCAGTTGGTGCGCAATTCCACACTCATACAGCCACCTTCGACAGGTTTTTTTCCACCAGGGACACAAACAGCTCCTCGAGTCGGTTGGTCTTGTTGCGCAGGCTTTGCACTTCGATGTTCTGCAACGCCAACTGGCCGAACAGCGCGGTAATGCCGATGTCCTTTTCCACTTGCACCTCAAGGGTGTGCGGGGTCAGCAGCCGGCACGGGTAGCCTTGCAGCACCGGCGCGCTGGCCAGGTCCTGCTTGATGTCAAGCACGAAGGTTTCGACATGCAGCTTGCCCAGCAACTGGCGCATGCTGGTGTTCTCGACGATGGTGCCGTGGTCGATGATGCCGATGTTGCGGCACAGCTGCTCAGCCTCTTCCAGGTAGTGGGTGGTGAGGATGATGGTGATGCCCTTCTGGTTCAGCTCGGTGAGAAAGCTCCACATCGAGCGGCGCAGTTCGATGTCCACACCTGCGGTGGGTTCGTCGAGGATCAGCAGGCGCGGCTCGTGAATCAGCGCGCGGGCAATCATCAAGCGGCGCTTCATGCCGCCAGACAACGAACGAGACTGCACATCACGCTTGTCCCACAGGCCCAGCTGGGTCAGGTACTGCTCGGCGCGCTCCTTGGCAAGCTTCGGCGGGATGCCGTAGTAGCCGGCCTGGGTGACGACGATGTCGAAGGTTTTCTCGAACTGGTTGAAGTTGAATTCCTGCGGCACCACGCCCAGGCAGCGCTTGAGCGCTGAAGGCTCGCGGTCGAGGTCGTGGCCGAATACATTCACCGTGCCGCTGGTCTTGTTCACCAGGGTCGAGAGGATACCGATGGTGGTGGACTTGCCGGCGCCGTTGGGGCCGAGCAAGGCGAAGAAGTCGCCTTCGGCAACATCGAGGTCGATGCCTTTGAGGGCCTGGAAGCCGTTGCCGTAGGTCTTGGTGAGCTGTCGGATGGACAGGGCGGAACTCATAGCGGGTCACTTACCGAGGAAAAAGGTGCAGGACACGCCAGGTAAAGTCACTGGCGCAGTGAGTGCGGCCAATGGTGCAAGGCCAGGCCGCACAAGTACAGTCACATCTATTGATAATGACTATCGAAGCAGGTTCAAGTGAGCGCGGTCATCACCGCAGCCTGATAGGCCGGGCGTTGTTTCAGGCGTTCATACCAGGCTTCCAGATGGTACATGGCCGGGCGCTCGATGGGCATTTCGAACCAGGCATAGATGAAGCTACCCAGTGGGATGTCGCCCATGCCGATCTGGTCACCGGACAAGTACGGCTGTTTGGCCAGGGTTTCATCGGCAATGGCCAGCAGCTGGGCGCACTGCTTCTGCGCGGCGTTGATCGCCACCCAGTCGCGCTGGTCTTCCGGCGTGCGCAGCAGGCCCCAGAACAGCGGACGGAACGGTGCGGCGAAGGACGAGGTGGTCCAGTCCATCCATTTGTCGCCCAGGGCGCGCTGGCGCGGGTCCTCCAGGTACCAGCCCTGCTCGGCGCCGTACTCGGCGCACAGGTAGCGGACGATGGTGTTGGACTCCCACAGGGTCAGGTCGCCGTCTTCGAGCATGGGGACCAGGCCGTTGGGGTTGCGGGCGCGGTAGTGCGGCTCGTTGACCACGCCGAAGGCCCCCCCGGCGTCGATGGACTCGAAGTCCAGGCCCAGCTCCTGGGCAATCCAAAGCGCCTTGCGCACATTGCTTGAGTTCTTGCGGCCCCAGATCTTCAGCATGACAACGTCCTTATGAATGCGGTGGTCCAGTCTACTCCAGACATTCGCCGCCTGTACCGGCCTCTTCGCGGGTAAACCCGCTCCTACAGGGATCACCACCGACCTGTAGGAGCGGGTTTACCCGCGAAGAGGCCGGTACAGGCGAACAATGAACTGAAACTCCCGCCGCCACACCCTGTCACTGTTCTGAAGCTGCCGTTCACAGCATTGCGTCTAAGCTGTCTGGGACGGCTCAAGCCCCCTGGTTCCAAGGAGGACCGATTATGTTGCTGTTGTGGTTGGTAGTGCTGGTGATCGGCGCGGCGTACCTCACGCACCGGCGCCTGGCGCCCTTACAGATTCTCGGCACCATGGCGGTCTATGTGCTGCTGATGGGCATTTTCAGCAGTGCGCCCGGCTGGTTGCTGGCCCTGATCTGGATCGTACTGGCGTTGAAAATCGCCCTGGTCGCGCTGCCGGAGTGGCGCCGCAAGGTGTTCACGGGCCCGGTGTTCAAATGGTTCCAGCGCACCCTACCGCCCATGTCGCAAACCGAGCGCGAAGCCATCGACGCCGGCACCGTATGGTGGGACGGCGAACTATTCAGCGGGCGCCCCGACTGGCGCACTTTGCTGGCTTACCCGGCACCTAAATTGACTGAAGAAGAACAGGCGTTCATCGATGGCCCTACCGAAGATCTGTGCGCCATGGTCAGCGACTGGAAGATCGGCCAGGACCTGGACCTGCCGCCCGAAGCCTGGCAGCACATCAAGGAACACGGCTTCTTCGCCCTGATCATTCCCAAGGAATACGGCGGCAAGGGCTTCTCCGCCTACGCCCACTCCCAAGTCGCGATGAAACTCGCCACCCGCAGCGGTGACTTGGCCTCCACGGTAATGGTGCCCAACTCCCTCGGCCCAGCCGAATTGCTGCTGCACTACGGCACCGACGAACAACGCAAGCATTACCTGCCCCGCCTGGCCCGTGGCGAGGAAATCCCCTGCTTCGCCCTCACCGGCCCGCTGGCCGGTTCCGACGCCGGTGCCATGCCCGACACCGGCGTGGTCTGCAGGGGCCAATGGAACGGCGAGGAAGTGGTCGGCCTGCGCCTGAACTGGGAGAAGCGCTACATCACCCTCGGCCCTGTCGCCACCCTGCTGGGCCTGGCCTTCAAAGCCTACGACCCCGACCATCTGTTGGGCGAACAGGAGGAGCTCGGCATCAGCCTGGCCCTGATCCCCACCGACACGCCCGGTGTTGAAATCGGCAAACGTCACCTGCCGTTGGGCGCCGCCTTCATGAACGGCCCCAACAGCGGCAAGGACGTGTTCGTGCCGCTGGACTTCCTCATCGGCGGGCAGGCCATGCTTGGCAAGGGCTGGATGATGCTGATGAACTGCCTGTCGGTGGGGCGCTCCATTTCCCTGCCGGCAGTCGGCACGGGCGCCGCCAAGTACACCAGCCTGGTGACCGGCCAGTACGCGAACATTCGCGAGCAATTCAACGTACCGCTGGCGGCATTCGAGGGTATCCAGGAGTCGCTCGCGCGCATCGGCGGCAATGCCTGGCTGATGGACAGCGCCCGTCTGTTGACGGCCAAAGCCGTGGACCTGGGCGAGAAGCCTTCGGTGCTATCGGCGATCCTCAAGTACCACCTGACCGAGCGCGGCCGCGAGTGCATCCAGCACGCCATGGACGTGCATGGTGGCAAGGGCATCATCATGGGCCCGAACAACTACCTGGGGCGCAACTGGCAAGGGGCGCCGATCTTCATCACGGTCGAGGGCGCCAACATCCTTTCGCGCAACCTGATGATCTTCGGCCAGGGCGCCATCCGCTGCCACCCGTTCGTGCTCAGGGAAATGGCCCTGGCCGGGCGTGAGGACCGTGACCAGGCGCTGAAGGAGTTCGACGACCTGCTAATGAAGCACATCATGTTCGCCGCCGGCAACGCCGCCAGCACGTTGGTCTTCAACCTGGGGCTAGGCCGTTTCGAGCCAGTACCCGGTGATGCCTTGAGCCAAGGTTATTTCCGCGCCCTCAATCGCCAGGCCGCCGCCTTCGCCCTGCTGGCCGACCTGTCGATGATGCTGCTGGGCGGCGCGCTCAAGCGCCGCGAACGCCTGAGCGCGCGCCTGGGCGATGTGCTCAGCTACCTGTACCTGTCCAGCGCCGCACTCAAGCGCTACCACGACCTGGGGTCACCCGAGCACATGCAGCCACTGCTGCGCTGGGCCATGGAAGAAAGCCTGGGTCAGGCGGAAAAAGCCCTGGACCGGCTACTCGACAACTTTCCCAACCGCTTTGTCGGTTGCGCACTACGCGTGCTGGTATTCCCCTTCGGCCGCCGCCATACCGGGCCGAGCGATGAACTGGATGCCGAAGTGGCGGCGCTGATCGGCCGCAGCGAGGGCGACCCGGCGCTGGAGGAGTTGCTCGCCGGCTGCTTCCGGCCACAGGCCGAGGGTGACCCGGTGGCGGCATTGCAACGAGCTAGCAACCTGCTGGACGAGACTGCGCCACTGCACAAAGTGCTGCATCAGGCGATCAAGGAGGGCAAGGTACAGCCAGCACCTGGTCAATCGGCTATCGATGCGGCAGTTCAGAGTGGTGCACTGCAAGTCGAAGAGGGGCAACGGCTGCATGCAGCCGAAAACGCACGCAGGGCCGTGATCGATGTGGATGCATTCGACAAGGAGCAATTACTGCCTGAGCAAGGCAAGGTGCGCTGAAGGCAGGGGGCCGTTTTGCGGCCCCCTGCCCACCGGCGTATACTCCGCCCCCGTTTTAGCCACCTCGAGGACCATCCCATGGCCACCCCCCACCTGGAATACCACCTGCAACTGCTGAACCACCTGCGCACCATCCTGGTGGCCTTGGGTGATGCCGAGCAGGTACCGGAGGAAAGCCATGCTCTGTTCCTCGAACGCTTCGATGAACTGCTGACCCTGCTGCCGCAGGACCCGCTGGAAAGCCAGTACCTGGGCCAGGACCTGATCTGCCAGGTCATCCAGCGCTACCCACAAATCGCACACCTGGTACCCCGTGACCTGCTTTGGTTCTTCGCTGGCGACTGCCTGCACTACATGCCCGACGAAGAGCTCGAGCTGTACCAGCAACTGGAAGAGCTACGCTTTGAAGCCAGCGAGCAGGGCGAGCCTTTCGACTGGCACAAACAGAAGCAGCTGCTGAGCCTGCCGGGCAACAGCCAGAATCACTGACTTCGGCAGCCCTCTTTTAATGACAGAGGACTGTGGTAAATGCCCATCAACTTGCGCGACTCGGCTTACAGCCACACGCAGTCGCAATCCCTACTCTGAGCGGCGCACTGGAAACGTCCAGTGTCGTGCGCAGGGCGCACGCCAACCAACAGCGTAGGAAGTAATTCAATGAAGATAGCCTTCATCCCCCTGGCCCTGGCGTTTGCCAGCACTGCTGCCCTGGCCGCGCCGGAAACCGGCACCATCAACTTCTATGGTGCGGTGAATGCTGCCGGTCCATGCCCCATCGAGGTAGTCGACCCGACCACGGGCGCCCCAACCCGCGTCGAGCTCGGCTTCCCGTATGCAGCGCAATTCAAGACCGTAGGCGACAAAACTCCGGCCAGGACTTTCGCCCTCCAAATTACACCTGTCCCCGGCGTTTGCGATATCCCTTCAGGCACAGAAGTGGATGTCTCGTTTGAATCCTTGGGTGGGCCCACTGGCCCGGCAAACGACCTATACAAGCTACTGCCGGGCTCTACCGCGAACCTGGCCGTCTCGATTCTCGACAAGGACAACACTCGGCTTGCTCCAGGCGACGACTCGGTGAAGTACCAGGTGGACGAACTGGCCCCCACTCGAATGCTGTTTTCCGCGCATTACGAGGCAATCGCAGTACCGGTCGCCGAAGGATCTGCGCTGGCCAACGTGAATTTCACCGTCAACCTTCCTTGACGTTGCATCCCGGGTGTCCAGGCACCCGGGCCATCTCCGTTCATTGCCAGGCCCACACCATGCCCTTCATTTCAACCTGCATGCGCTCGGGCGCATGCCTACTCGCCTTGCTCGGCTGCCTGAACACCGCCTACGCAGCCCTTACCCTGAGCAACAACCGCATCGTCCACGAAAGCGACAAGAACAGCAGTTCAGTCACTGTCGGCAATCCCAGCAAGAAAACCTATGCGGCTCAGGCCTGGGTCAACACCGAAGCGGACGACACCACCACAGCCGTACCCTTGATCGCCGCGCCCGCCCTGTTCCGCCTAGCGCCAGGCGATGAACAATCGGTGCAGATCAACCGCCTGCCCAACGACCTGCCGCAAGACCGCGAATCGCTGTTCTTCTTCAACCTGCAGGAAATTCCCCAGGCCGACGCTGATAATGAGCGCAACACCCTGAACATTGCGTTGCGCACACGCATCAAACTGTTCTTCCGGCCAAGCCAGCTCAAGGGCAACCCGCAAATCCACCTCAAAGACCTGAAGTGGTCAGTGCAATGGATCGAGGGCAAACAGCAGCTGGTGGTCGACAACCCCTCGCCGTTTTACTTCACGTTCGGCCTGCTCGAAGTTACCGGCAACGGTAAGACAGAACAGTTGAAAGGCCGCGAAATGGTGCGTCCGTTCGGGCGTCAAACTTACGCGCTTGCGAGCACCGCAGCGTTGGCCAACCTCACAGTAACATTCACCACCCTCAATGATTACGGCGGCGTCACGCCAGCGGTCACTCAACCACTGCTTAGCGCTACACCTTGAGGGGCCATTCATCTGATAGTCAATGTGAGCCTGCCGAAATTGGGGATAGGTGGCCAGGTTGCACCGTCGTCATAGCTGACCATGGCGCTGACCTCCAGAGTGTGGTTGACCGACAGCTGGCGCAGGTATGACAGAGGAATGGTCACATTCCCTTGGCTGCCGATACCTGAGGCAACATCTGTATCGGTCAACTTGTAATCGGTCAGCACGGGATGGCTTGGCTGGTTATCAGATGTGCCCAGTGCCTGTATCGATACCCGCTGATCGACACCGATATGCCTCCACTTTTCCAAGGTGACTACAGCATCCGACGTCAATTTCGCTACTTCGAGGTCACCTCCGGTCCGCCCGTTGACCTGTGGCGTCTGCATATTCTCCAAAGGGATAGGCAGTACTCTCACTTCACGCACCTCAGAGGTCAGAGTGGTGCCTAGTGACACAACCCGGTAGTACAACTGCACCACCTTGCCGCTCATGGCTATAACGTTGCGCATCGGAACCGCGTAGTCTCGCTGCCCATCCCGGCCAGGCTCGCGCCAGCTTGCGAAGCTGCCTTCCTCGCCCCAGACTAGCTCGAAGCTTTCTCCAGGGTTTATGACTGCCGCCTGCGGAACGATCACATCAAGCGCTGCGTTGAAGTTCAGCAGCTTCAGGTCGACCGACGGTTGCGTGCCCAGCGAAGGGATTTCCAAGGCCGGCAGTACACGTGGCGCCGGTTGCGCAGCCACCATCAGGTCCAACGGTGCAGCGACCTGGCTGGCATTGCCAGCGCGATCCTCGATGGCATACTGCGCATAACGCACACCATCCCCCCGTTCACGGATCAAATCGCCCAGATAGGGAAACTGCAGGGGTTTGCCAATGTCCTCGCGGGTGAGCACCCATCGGTCAACCTCGTTGTTTTCGAACAGCTTGCTGTCCCAGTAATAGATGATTACATCCCCCGGCGCGGCGCCCACATAGTCGGGTATCAGGGCCTGCAGGCGATCATCGTGGGTGAGCAGGAAATATTCCGTCAGGTCATCCTCGCCCAGCTCGGGAAACTGCAAACGCCCATTGCTGGCACCTAGCGTCGGAGGCGTCTTGTCGACTGTCAGTGTCAGTTCCTCCGAGCGAAGTTCGCTTGCGTTGTATACATGCCCCACATAGTGGAACTGCAATGTGCCCTCGGTGAAGTGGGTGGCTGGGATATCCACAAAGCGCTCGCTTTCCGGCAGGGGTTGCGTCCATACCTTTTCGCCTACCTTGTTGCCATTGCAGTAGATATCTACCGACTCCGGTTCAGTCGGGGTCGGCTGGGAATGAGCCCATAAGGTGAACTCGATTCGCACAGGGTTAGCCAATGCGTTGATGGGCATCAGGTTAGGCTCACCGCCAGGTATATCCGGCAAGGCAGCCGGTGCGATGGGGGCGGGTAACTCGGCGGTGATACCTGCACCAAAATCGTTTGTGTCATGCATGACCGTCTCCCGGCCCAAGGGCAAAAAAAAGGGTAGGCCCAATGCCTACCCTATGTTCAGGTCCTACCAGCTGTAGCGCACCCCGACATTCGCCCCCCAGGGCTGCTCGATGTGTTCGCCATTGCTGTAGTCGAAATCGGCGTGCAGTTGCAACCGATCGTTCAGCGATACTGCCAGCCCTGCACCCAGCTCGCCGCGCGAACCGGACAGGTCGTTGTCGAAACGGTTGTCATTGACCTTGACGTCGTTGGCGCTGGCGAACTCATGGGCGTAAGCCAGGCGTACATAAGGCTGCGCGAAGCGCCCCTGACCCAAGTCATACGTACGACCCACGGTGGCGCCGACCTTGCCCAGCAGCGAACGGGTATCGTCACCGCGTGCCTGCAGGCCGTTGTCCAGACGGTAGTCCTTACCCTCGATGGTGACGGCGGACCACTGGGTATAGGGCTCGACGAAATAGCCATCGCCCAGTTCGATATGGCGACCAAATTCGGCAGATACGCCCAGCCCGAGGTTGTCGTAATCACCCTTGGCGCGCTTGCCATCGCTGAGGGTCACATTGGATGAGTTGTCAAATCGGTTGAGCTTGACGACGCCGTCGAAGTAATAACCGCTCGCTGCATCGAGCCACGTACCGTAAAGGCCCAGGTAGTAGCTTTTCACATCGGCCGAAGCGCCTCGCTCAAGGTTCAGGTCTGAACTGCTATGGCCTGCCATGATCCCTGCAAGCCATTGCCCGTCACCGACAGGCAACGGCGTATCGGCCCCGATAGAGAAACCTTGCTGAACCTGCTGGTAGTCACTGCCGGCTGCAGGCGAGGCGTTGAACTTGTTGCCATAGGCCCTGGCCCAGGCGCCCGACTTCCCTTGGTCCCGGCGCACTTCACCCATGCGGCTGCGCAGCGTGGTGAGTTCGCCATACCAGACTGTCGGGGCGGTGTTGAACAAGGCCAACACCGAAGCCGTGCCCGGGCTGATGATCTTTCTCGAACCGTCGAGGAACCAGTCATTGCCTCGTTGTACCAGCTCATAGGAGAACGCGCCGAGATCGACCGGGCCGTTGAGCAACGAAAACTGCGCATCGCCGCTGGCGGTGTGGACCAGGTGCAACTGGTTTTCCGTCACCGGGTCCGCGCCGCTACTGCCGACCAGCAGGCTGTGCTCGCCCGTGGCAGAGCCCGTCACTTCAAGGAAGTCGGTTTGCCCGGTGCTGAAATCGGCATCCATTATGAAGGTGCCCTGGCCACTCAGCTCTCCGACCGTCAGGCGCTGGTACTCTCCGGCCTCGCCAAAACGTACCGAGCCCGCATTCATGGCCAGGCTGCCCACGCTGCTGTCTTCGACCATGTTCCAGCGCGCCTGGTTGGCCAGGGACAAGGCCTCGACGTTTTCCAGACGCCCGGTCAGGCTTGCCCGGTTGTCGAGGCTGATGCTCGCACTGGACCCGGCCCCCACCTTCACATCGCCCACCAGAGCACTGCCATCGACGGCCATGGTCGCGGCCGAGTTGCCAAGCACTTCCAGCAGGATGCCGTTGGCGCCGATCAGGCTGGAACCCGGCCCTACCTGGATGTCTGCCTTGGCCGGCCTGCCAGGAAAGTCGCCAACGACGATTGCCGACCCGTCCTTGCCCTCCACCGTACTGCCGACCAAAGTAATCTTGGCCGCGTCAGTGAATGCGCTGTCACCGGTTACCTGCAAGCCAGCGCCTGCCCCCGTCAGGGTACTGCCCTGAGCGTTCAGCACGGCGTTGCCGAACAACGAGGCGGCGCTGGACGTACCCCCTCCTACCAATGTGCTGCCTTGCAGGTTCAAGGTCGAGTTCCCCGACAACAGCGCCCCGCCTCGAGCGCCTTCCACATGGCTGTTGATCACTGTCGCCGTGGACCCCACCAGGTCGCTACGCTGCAAACGCAAGCCGGCGCGATCACTGACAATTCTCGAATTACCCGAGATGTTGGCATTGGCAGCGACCAACGCCACGCCATCGGCACCATTACCCGTTACGGTGCTGCCTGTCATTTGCAGGCTCGCACCGGCACGCACATCGATACTTTCGGTCGTGGCACTTTCGGCGATCAGTTTCGCCCCTGGGTTGACCAGGTAGCTGTCAACCGGCGTACCCTGACCGATGCTCAGTTCGCCATCGACTTGCGTCAGGGCCAGGGCGGCTTGTGGCACCGTGAATGCCGAGGCCAAGAGTAAAGCCTGGGCGAGCGGATGCATTCCTGAATATCCAAGAATCATTGATTTACCTTCGTAGAAATAAACAGTTACGACGAAGTCAGCAGGCTACAAGGCTAACCCTGAAATACCTGTAGGAAATTTCTGATTTATACAGGGTTTATCCTTCACACTGCCTATGCATCTCGTCCCATTCCACCTCATGGCTTAGGTCTCAACGGGCAGCTGTCCCTACCATCGTGCATGGAAACGACGGTTTCCTGAACTTCGGACTCGTAAGTCCTGCTATTCAAAGTAAAGGAATACTTCACTCGCCCGCGGCCATCAGGCTTGCCGTTCACCGGGTCATAAATCTGCTTCACATTGGTTTCAAATGGCACTTTCCAGACAAAACCCGTTTTCGTGGTGTCATCCAACACAATGGGTTCATCCAGGTCAGCTCCATCAACGGGGTCCTCACCGGTACGCCCATGAACTGCGGACCAGTGCAGGGTCACGCTGTCTCCCGCCGTCAGACCATACTGGGTCAGGTCTTCCATTTGCACACGCACGGCTGGCTCCCGGTCGGCGGCATCTTCATAAATCGATGAGCAGTTCAACCAACCGTTTGCAGCAAGCCCAAGGAATTCAGGTTTAGCTGGATGAATACCCACAGCTTCTACCAACACATCAGTATTGACCGAACGAATCGGGTTTGGATTACCTGGGCGTTGCACCCGGTAATGAACGGGCACGGTGTCATTGCCTCGCGCCTCGATAACGTCCCAGCTAACCGTCTTGGTGATTTCGACCCCGGGCTCCCCATCTGCGACCGTATGGTCGATGTCTTGAATATGCTCATCACCCCAATAGAATGTGAGCTCATCGTTCTCTTTGAGGGTACTATTGACGACAAGCGCAAGCGTTGCATCCTCGAATTCGTCATCGGGGTCTTTCAGGTGGTTTTCCTCACCAGAATCACCCGTGATCGTTACTTTCTCCAGTCGCGGGTTTACCGGGTCTGGCCATTCCGGGTCCGGACCCGGATCTACCGGGCCGATGCGCTCCAGGTTAACCACCACAGAGATGCTCTTGTCACCTACCAGCGCGGTGCCGCGCCGGACCTCGTACGTCACCTGAGTAGGTTTATCTCCCGCAGTGGCGGCACCATACTCAGCAAACAGAATGGATGCCTGGATAGAGAACTCCTGAGGAAACCGGCCCGTATCACTGATCGGGCGCCATTGCGAGGTGTAATTACCCCAAGTGACGCGCAGCTGGTCAGTGGGCTTCCAGTTATCGAACTCCAAGACCTGCACAACGACCCCATCATGAGCATCCTGCTGATTGATTAGCCCATCCGCAGCCATTGGCACAACAGGATCCTTGAGGTTGTCAGGCAGAGCGCCCAAGGCAACTGCGATATGGGTGATGTCCGACATGGGACTGTTGTTGCCTGCCTTGTCCAGCAAGACGTAGACAGCCATGACACCACCATCGCCAACGCCGTCAATAACCGGAGCTGGAACAATCAGCTTCTGGGGTAGTGCTGTGATCTCCCCAAAACCTACGTACGGGACACTCCACGGGTCTTCCGGAATCGACGCCTGCCACCAGTAGGCTACTCGATCGCCAGGTCGAAAGTCCGAATACTCGGGCAACTCGAGTTCGACCGTATTTTTATTGGCATCCGTGACGAGAGTAATGTCAGGCATTTTGACTGGTGGAGTCTGGTTGTAGGGTGCCACACGATCGAAAATAAGCGTCAAGTCAAGTGAATAACTGAAATCTAAATTGTAGTGATCAACCTCAAAGATAAAAGTATTAGGACCCTCCCCCAACACATCAATAAGACTTTTTGGCACCTCAATATCAAATGGGAATTTGCCCTCATCCCCCATAACGATTTCTTGAGTCATGATCACCGTTCTTGTTACCGCATGATAAACCTTCAATGTATCGACATCGTCAGCAAAGGTGGGCAGCTGCCAGGGACTCTGAATGGTGATAATCAGTGGGAAGTTGGCATCCCTGAGATATTTGACAAGCACCGTATTATCGGCCTTGTCCGCCAGCACTTCATCTTTTACAGTCATGGCATCCAATATTGCCTTGGGCTGTGAACCGCCATTGCGCATGCCGCCATCGAAACCTGACTTGCCTACCGTATTCATAGGTAACCTCGTGGAGGGAGTATTCCGCTTTAAGGTACGAAAACCAACAGGATCCTTCGTCCATCTTCCTACCCCCTCCCCGCTCAAGCAACTGGCATTTTTATCAGGTTGACAATAACGTCAGGCATAAAAAAAGCCCGCCTTTATCGGCGGGCCTCAAGTAACCCGATTGATCTAATCAGTTTCCTGGCTGGTCAATCTGTCCAGGGGGTCATAACCATACTTGGCAGTTTCAGCGTTGTGCAAAGTGACGCACCACAACAGCCTGCCACCTGTCTCACGCACGGCTGACAATGCTTCTCCTCCAGGGCCACGCATGGGCCCAACGTCACTGACCGAGCGCGTTGCAGACGGCACATCGACCCTGATCACCTTGCCTTGCTCGTCTGCAGTGAACCGTCGTCCGCCCTGATCCCAGACACGATTGCCCTGCTGGTCGAACGCCTCGCCAATCGGCGCGGGGGGCTCGACACTGATCAGTCGCCCCAGCCCGTCGTACGCCAACTGGCGGCCGGCATCGTCGAGCGTGAGGTTGCCATCACGGTCATACTTGAGCTCGATTAAATTCGGGTAATCCGGATGGTTGTTTTCGATGCGGCTCAGTTGCGCGGGGTCCTCCTCCTCGAAGTAATACCTGGCCTGGTTGCTGCCTCCGGCAAATACCGTACTGACTCGGGTTATATTATCCAGGGCGTCAAACCTGAAGACCTGCTGCTGTATGGCTTTACCGTATGGGTCTTCAGGGCACAGGTCACCCTTGCAGTTATACTGGCGCAGCCGGCCGCGCAGGTCGTATAGATACACTTCATGGCGTAGCTCCTGCTCGCCTTCGCTCAATGTCTTCCAGACGATCGCATCTTCAACATCGTAGCCCTGCGTCAGCGACTGCAGCGTACCGCCAATATCGAACTCACGTTTTACTTCCCTGTCGAACTCATCGAACGCCAGTACTGTTTCCAGATATTGGCTCCCCTCCCGGGTCAGGGTCTTGTACATTCGCCCCAGGCCATCGTATTCGAACGTGGCAACCGTTGTGCCCAGGGCCGTTTGCTTCAACCTGCCGTAAAGGTCGTACTCGTACGATTGCTGGCCATCGAGTACGTCGGTGTAGCCCAACTGGCGCCCCAGCAAGCTGGTCTGGTAGTGCATGGTGTAGGTTTTACCCTCATACTCACGGGTTTCGCTTTTGACCTCCCCGTGGCTGAAATATTCGCGCGCGATTACCAGCCCTTGCTCCTCGCAGCGCTGCAGGCGCGCATTCTGGGTATCGTACTGGTAGTCGGCCTTGATACCCTTCTCGGCAATCTGCCGCAGCTGCGGCTCTTCACTCAGCTGAGGCAAATAGCGGTATTCGATCAGCTGCTTGCTTGGGGTCAGAACCGTGCTGGGCTTCATCTGTCCTGGCTCGAAACCGAATTCGCGCACGCGCCCGCCGGTGATCGACTCGACCATGCGGTCCAGGCCATCGAAACGCTGCTCCCCTAGCACTACGCCGTTCACGCTGATCAATACAGGCACGTCCTCGTGGCTATGCTGGGCATAGTCGCGATGCACCACGCTATCATCGGCCAGGGTTTCATCCACCAGACGGTCGAACACATCATAGGCATAGCGCTTCACTTCATCGCGAGCGTTGACCTCACGCGCCTTGCGTTGCAAACCGTCATACAGCGTCAGGTTAATGCTGTACGACTTGCCATCGGCGTCGAACCTTTCGACACGCGCCGGCTCATCGAAGAGCGTAAGCCAGGTGACGGTCTTGCCAGTGGCCTGCTCGCCATCAGGGGACTCGCGCCAATGAGTTCGGGTGGGCCCTTGCGAGGCCGAGGTGCCGATCGGGTCGTACCGGTCATAATGACGTACATGGTCAACTGCAATTTGGCAATATTGCTGGCCCCAGCCATCGAACGCCATCTGTCGCTGCAACGCCAACTCGCGGGGCTGCTGCCCTGGGTAATCCAGCCAGTCGAAATCGGTTTCAGCTACCAGGTTGCCCAGTTCGTCGTAGCGGGCAGCGTAGGTCGGCCGCCAGCCGGCACGCTTGTTCGTATCAGGGCTGTCGGCATCCTGACGTGACTGTTCGACCACGCGGTTGAGCCCGTCGACCAGTGTGCGGGTAGTCACGCCTTTGACATCCTTGGTCGTTTGCGCAGCTTGCCCGCCGCCCTGGCTCACCAAGGTATAGGTGTACTCGCGTGCAGCTTTCAACTCCGGGTCATCTGGCGAGACCGTCTCCTTGGTCACGCGGCGCAAGGCATCGTATGCGTAAGCTATTTGCACATCGTTTTCGTCGAAGTTGAGTAGTGGCTGGTTGATCAGCACACTATGGCGCAAGGTATTGACCTTCTGCGCATGGCGAACCGCGCCATTACCAAGGCTTTCACCATGGTCGAAACCGGTCAAGGTGCGCACTTCATTCAGCACATCGGCACCCAATTCGGGGCGCTTGTCGTAACGGTACTCGGTTTTCGTTTGGTGGCCATTCAGAATCTGCGTCTGCAAGGTCATGCGGCCGTGCTGGAGCGCATCTTCAGGTAAGTCCTGATATTCACGCAGCGTGTATTGGCCTGGAGCATCTTGCCCGCCTGCTACCGCCAGCACGTCTTCCTCATGGGCCTCGAGCCAGCCCTTGCCCACACTTGCTTCTTTCAGGGCTTGCAGGTACTGGTAACGGTAATGAGTCTGCAGGGTGGCCGCCTGGCCTTCGCCATTGGCGGCCGGGTGCACGGTGCTGGTCTTGCGGCTGCGGGTGAACAGCTGCGGGTCGGGCGGGCAATCGCTGCCCTCGCCAGTATGCGGGTAGTAGGTGTGCCGGGTGTGGATCGTGGTTGCCAGGGTGGCGCCCTCGTTGATCGCATCGCCCTGGTACACCGGCGCTGCGGCCTGGGACTCCAGGGCCAGGTTGCCATGCTCGTCGTACTGGGTGATGAGCACTTCTTCCCGTAGCCGGCTGGCATCTTCCTTGATCTTCCAGCGCTTGAGCTGGTGCTTGGGCAGCTGGAAGGCGGCCGGCTGCAGCTCGAAGCTGGCGCTGGTTTCGTGGTACACGGTCTCGACCTCTTCGACGCAGGTTTCGCGCCGTGGCTGCGTGGCGTGTTCGTCGTAGACCTCATGGGCCTGCTCGGTCGTTTGCAGGGTCAGCAGGTGGAAGCGGTTGAAGCGGCGGGTGATGCTGCGCAGCGGCGTATCGCCAGCGAGGTAAGTGGCGGTCGAGCCA